>NZ_CP029693.1:1818750-2121875 GCF_003228315.1 Pseudomonas putida | reverse complement strand
GCTTTTGTGTAGGAGCTGCCGAAGGCTGCGATCTTTTGATCTTGCTTTTAAAAACAAAATCAAAAGATCGCAGCCTCGTTCCACTCGACAGCTCCTACACAGTTCCCCAAATGGGCGCATACCTGTGGGTGCTGGCTCGCCAGCGATGGCGGCCTGTCAGCCGACCAATGTCTTCCAGATGTACCCCAATCCCCTGTAGGAGCGAGCCTGCTCGCGATGGTCGTCAACGATAACGCTGGCCGCCTGACACCCCGCGGTGTCCCGTCGTCCATCGCGAGCAGGCTCGCTCCTACAGGGGGATGTGTGCGCTTCAATTGACAGGCCGGCCGGTAGGCCGCCTCGCTTTTGATGTTGACCTGCCCCGTCGGAAGGCCGAGTGGAGGTGTTCATCCGGGGGTAAGGCGCGCAGCGCCGTGCGGCGCAGCCGCACACATCGAGAGGAGGTGCAGCGCAGCAAACCGGAGGCGATGCCCCCGGATGAATACCGGAGCGAGGGAACCCTGAGCCTAAGCGAAGGGCCGTACGTCAGGGGATCAAAGCGCTTGGTTACTTGGCGCTTTTCCAAGTAACCCGCCGTCAGGGCGGAACCTTAAGTGGCCGTTACCAAAAAAATGGATATGTACTCGACAAGGAGGGCGCCATCGCGAGCAGGCTCGCTCCCACAGAAAACACCATCAAACCTTCAAACCGGCGGCGCATCATCCACACACAACAACGTTTCAATTCGAGCCGGACTGAACGGCGGCCTCGGCGCCGAAGGTTGCCAGTCAAACAAATACTGCAACGCCCCCCACAAACCCGCCCCTGACACGCTCCCATGCCGCATCGACTGGCCAACTTGGCACCACGCCAATCAGTGTGCCCGGCGATGGCGGAGTAGGGCACATCTTCACAACGACAGACCAGCGTATCCTCCCGCGCCAAAGTCTTGAGCTGCGGATCAAGCCCGAATGCACGATTCAACGCCCCGGCAAAACCCTGCCAACGCGCCCGACGCGGCCACAGCTGTCGGGCCGCCACGGTGTTACCGACAGCCGCGTGCCCGGCGATAGCCCCTTCCACCAACGCCAGTTCGCTGCCACCAAACCCGGTGCATTCCCCGGCCGCAAAGTGATTGGCCACACTCGTCGCTTGCCAGGCATCGACTGCGAGCGCCGAACCGGCCAGTTCGCAACCCAGCGCCTGGCCAAGCTGTGTGTTGGGAATCAGGCCGAAACCACAGGCCAGACGATCACAGGCCAGCTCGACGATTTTGCCTTGCTGGCGCAAGCGCACGGCCTCCAACCGTTGATTGCCCAACGCCTCGACGACGTGCGTACCCGTGCGGTACTCGCGGTCGAACAGGCTAAAGGACTGCAGCCACTTGCCCGGCCAGCGTGGCAGTTGCAGGGCGAACCGGATGACGGCCCCCAAAGCAGCTTGTTCGGCGATGCGCAGCACCTGGGCACCGTTGTGTTTCGCAGTGGCGGCGCTGGCCAGCAACAGGGGCCCGCTACCGGCGATCACGAGGCGTTCGCCCTGCACCGGCAAACCACCCTTGATCAGCGCCTGAAGCCCTCCGGCCCCGGTGACGCCCGGCAAGGTCCAGCCGGGGAAGGGCAGCAGCAATTCACGGGCACCGGTGCACAGAATCAGCTTGTCGTAATCGATCAACCAGCCGTGATCAGCGTCTTCCACCAGCAACTGGTTGGGCGCGGAACGGGCGATCACCCGAGTGCCCGGATGGTGGCGAATGTTGCTGCAGGCGTGCAGGCGCTCACGCATTTGCCACGCCTGATTCGGCAGGCTGGCTTGCGGCCCGTCGCGCCAGATCTGCCCCCCGACTGCGGGTTGTCGTCGAGCAGGACAATGCGCGCGCCACTGGAAGCGGCGGCGAGGGCGGCGCTCATTCCGGCGGGGCCGGCGCCAATGATCAACAGGTCGGCGTATTCATTCATGGTCGGGTCTGCACCTGCATGTCGTTCTCGCACAGGGTCTGGCAGGCCAGTCGGCGACGGCCGTTGATGGTCACCCGGCACTCCTGGCAAATGCCCATGCCGCATAGCGGTGCGCGTCGCTGCCCGCTGACCGAGGTGCGGCTGCTACCGTCGCCGGCGAGGGCCAGTGCGGCTGCGACAGTCGTGCCCTCGGCCACCCGCAGGGCGCAGCCGTCCAGGATCAAATCAGGCATGGATGGCCTCTCCGAGAAAACGTTGCGGTAGATAGGGTTGCGCCGCCAGTGGCGATGTCTCGCCGAACAATTGCGCAACCAGCAAGTCCGCCGTGCCAGGGGCGGTGGTGACCCCGAGTCCTTCGTGCCCGACGGCCAGCCACAGGCCCTTGCGTTGCGGGTGCTGGCCCACCAGCGGCAGGCCGTCGGGGCTGGCGGCGCGAAAGCCGGTCCAGGCTCGGATGCCGTTGAGCTGCGCCAGGCCGGGCATGTACTCGATTGCGCGCTTGAGCATTTTCGCCAACATCCAGCCTTCGACCTCAGGATCCGTTGTGCCGAATTGCCGCGAGGCGCCAATGAACAATTGCCCGGTCGGTCGCGGCTGGATATTGCAGGCGGTCGACGGCCCCGTGGCGTTGTGGGCACTGGTGACATAGCCCAGTTCCACCAGCGTGTGGGTGACCTTGCCGGGGTAGCGATCGGTGATCAGCAGGTGACCTTTTTTCGGTTCGATCGGCAATTCCGGGCACAGCTCGGTGGCCTGTATGCCGTTGGCCAGAATGACCGCCTCGGCGTGCAGCCACTGGCCGTCTTCGAGGCGCACGCGGTTGCCGTCGACTTCGCTGACCCGTGCCCGCCGTTGTTCGATGTTGGCGTTGTCGAGCATCCAGTGGGCCGTCGCCGGGGCGTAGAGAATGCCGTCGCCGTTAATCAGCAAACCCCCTTCCAGGCCTTCGCGTAATGCCGGCTCACGGCTGTGCAAGGCACGGTGGGCGACCAGTTCGCAGGCCACGCCCTGGGCCTGAAGGTTCAGGTATTTGCTCTCGGCCACGGCCATTTCTTCGGCATTGGCCGCCAGCCACAAGGTACCGTTACTGCGGTACGCGCAACCCTCGGGCAGGTCCGGCCCCAGTTCGCGCCAGCGTTGCAGCGAATATTGACTCAAGGCCAGCTCGGCCGGGTTGTCATCGAGCACCAGCAAGTGCCCCATGCCCGCTGCCGTCGCGCCGTGCAGGCCGGCGTCCAGCACCAGCACGCGCAAGCCGCGTCGGGCCAGGGCCTGGGCGCAAGCGGCGCCGATGATGCCGGCACCGATCACGATCACATCGGCCGCCTGGCCCTGGGTCACGGGCGAATGCCCCAGGCGAACGGGTCGTCCTGTTCGATGATCAGGCTGGCCTCGGCGCTGATGAAGGCGCGGCCGCGAATCGTCGGCACGATGCGCTCGCCTTGCAGTTCGTACGAGCCCTCGAACTCGCTGCCGATCACGCTCGCCTGACGCCAGATCTGCCCCGGCTGCAATTTGTCATCGGCTGCCAGGCACGCCAGTTTGGCGCTGGTGCCGGTGCCGCACGGTGAACGGTCGTAGGCCTTGCCGGGGCAGAGCACGAAGTTGCGGCTGTCGGCCTGGGCATCGTCGGCGAACAGTTCGACATGGTCGATCAATCCGCCGTCTTCACCGCGAATGCCCTGATCTTCCAGGGCTTGCTGCACCGCGTAGGTATAGGCAGTCAGTGCATCGAGGTTGTCGCCGGCGACCCGCAGGCCGTGCTCGGCAATGAGGAAAAACCAGTTGCCGCCCCAGGCGATGTCACCGACCACCTCACCAATCCCCGGTACCTGCAACGCCACCGCCTTTCGATAGCGGTAAGCCGGCACGTTGCGCACGCTGACGGAGTGGTCCGGATGCAGGGTCGCCTGCACCGTGCCCACCGGCGTTTCGATGCTGTGCACGCCCGGGCCGATCTTGCCCAGATGCGCCAGCGAGGCCACCAGGCCGATGGTGCCGTGGCCGCACATGCCGAGGTAGCCGGTGTTGTTGAAAAAAATCACCCCGGCGCAGGCACTCGGGTCGACCGGTTCGCACAACAATGCGCCGACCAGCACATCGCTGCCCCGTGGTTCGAGCACGCAGGCGGCGCGCCAATGGTCATGTTTTTCAGCCAGCTGCTGTCGACGTTCGGCCATGCTGCCGTTGCCCAGGTCGGGGAAACCGGCGGTCACCAGACGGGTCGGTTCGCCGCCGGTGTGGGAGTCAATCACAGTGATGCGTTTCATGAAGGCCACGTCCGTTCAGATGAGTGAACGCAAGAGTGGCTTGTGCGGGGCGCGGGCGGCTTGATGGTTTTATCCTGTGCCGATGACGAAATCGGCACAGTGCAAATGACTGTCAGTGATGGTGCGGCAGGTGCTCGAACAGGGTCTTGCAGACGCCGGCAATGTGCTCGTCGAGCAGCTTCACCGCCCGGTCGACGTCGCCAGCGCGGCAGGCAGCGATGATTTCCCGGTGTTCGTGATCGGCGCGCTCCTTGCCGGCCGACAGGCTCATCTGCATGCGCAGGTAACGCTCCAGCTTGTCGTTGACCGAACGGATCAGGCCCACCAGAAACGGCCGTTGCGCCGGTTCGTAGAGGCAGGCGTGCAGTTCCCAGTTCAGCTCTGCCCAGCGCCCCACGTCATCCTCGCCAACGAACTCCTGGCAGATGCTCTCGGCGCGGGCAAAGGTGGCTTCGGTCATGTTCGGGATGGCCAGGCGTAGCACCTTGTCTTCGAGCAACATGCGCACTTCGAACATCTGCGCCAGTTCCGCATCGGACACCCGCGTGACCATCGCCCCGCGATTGCGCTGGAACATCACCAGGCCTTCGGCTTCCAGACGCTTGAGGGCTTCGCGCACGGGGATCTTGCTGACGTTGAACTGCCGGGCGATGTCGTCCTGGCGAATCGGTTCATCCTCGGCGAAATGCCCGGCGACGATGGCATCGCGCAGGTGTCGGGTGATGATTTCCGATGTCGAGGGGGCATTGCCCAAGTCGGGAGCATTGAATTTGGGTAGGGTCACGGCGGCGGTCGTTCGGAGTTATTTGGCGATATGGTATACGAACATGGATTTGCATTGTAAATGGAATTGAGGGTACGGCGGAACAATGGGTTAGAACTAGATTTTTTTACCCTTTGAAATTTTTTTTTCATTTAGAGAGAGATTATGTACCTAGTTATCCTTTCCAGGGATATTTAACCGTTGAGCAATTTCACTTTACGCGATTCCTGGATCCACTGAGGGAGGGGGCGAATCCACTCCGGTTCGTTTTTCGGCTGAGATTGTGAGTGCGTGGATAGCGTATGTTTGAGTTGGTTTGGGACTGTATCTTCTCTGGTTCGATGATTATGAGTTGAGCGAGGATCAGATCGTATACGACGGCATTCCGACCGTTAGCATTTTAGGGCTCGCTATCATGCAAGGCGAGCCGTAATGTGGGGTAGAGGTTTAAGTAAGATTTAAGCTGAATTCGCGAGCTCCTTGAGAAGTTTATTAGTGGTTTCGCGGTTCGTTCTCACTTTAATATGAGTATGATTACATTAATAATTTTCATAAATGCATGTAGATTAAGCGTTATGGAGAAATTGTCACTATCTTAGTGTTTATTTGATGCGGCTGGGAGATTTTCTGAAAGGATCAGTGTGGACGCTGACAAGGAATTAGGGCGGGCGTCTGGGCGATTGCATTACCAGCTTTCATAACATTACAACCGGCGCATGGATCTCAGGCGACATAGTATCCCGACTAGATTAATGGTTGAGGCTTGAATTCATGCCTGGTTTACAGTTCGGTAAGTTATTCGAGCGCTGAAAAGGTAAGCGGACAATTGACCAGCAATTATATTGAAAAAAGCAGTTTCGGAGCGAAAAGTGATCGTGCAACGAAGAAGCCCTTCGCTCAATTAAACTCATGTGTGTTGAAGTTTTAATATGACGCAAAAGTAATTTAACTGTTGTGTGGTTTAAAATTTTTGCTCGTTGGTTAACGTTGCGCTGTGTTTTTTCACTGTGTATTGCTTCATTACCCTTTGTGCCTCTGTGCGAAGTAAAGTCACCTGTCCATTAATGAAGTCTGGATGATCTCTGGAAAGTGGAACCATGCCTCCCTGCTCTATTATTTTTATAATCGCCTCTGTATTGCGCATGAACTCTGTTGCGAGCGTCTGAAGTGTAGTGTATTTTTTTATGTGTTTAATTATACGATTGGCGTCGGGCAAGCTGATTATGCTGGTGTGTCGGAGTAATGTAGAGCTTATAAATCCTGAGCGTATGAAGCGAATAATAATCAGATGCGGACTGCAGTTTGCTTTTTTGCTGACTTCAGATACGGAAAGGTTTTTTTTGCGCCAGGCGATAGCCCTTAGAACGCTTTCTCCGGTGCAAAGCTCGCGCCCTTTTATCTTGTCGCGATTAATTACACTTTTTGTCTGAATTATCCCTAAGTCAATTAATCTGCTGATGTCAGTCCGGGAGATTGCTAAGAGTTCGGCTGTTTGTTTAAAAGTTAATAATGAGTCAGCAGATAAAGGAGGTTTTACAAAAGCCACAGTCTGTTTGTCTACCGTAGAAATGAGTTCCAAAGGGATTTGGTTTCTGAGGTAAATTATGATTTTGTTGGCGTATAAAGTGGTTTTAATAATGGTTGGGATAAAGTTGTCGATGAGGGCCTTGAGTTCAGCATTTCGCAAGCCGCTTCTGGCAGCGATTTCTGATCGGAGAATGTATTTTTCGTTAAAGTCTCTAATTGATAATAGCGTAGTTTTTGGTGATTCTACGTATTTTGATTTAAAGCCCTTTAATAAACCCGAACTGATCAAGTATTTTACAGTTCGAGGGGTGGTATGTAGAAGCGCTGCAGCTTTTTTATGATCAAGCAGTTCGAAGTTTGATTCTGGTGTTGCGTAGACATCCTCCAAGTCCCATGCGCAGTAGTTTTGGTTTATCAGGGTGTTACAAATATTAGGGCATTTATAAAGTGGTCTGCGTACGCTTGGGTAACTTTTTAGATCTGTTCTGATACATAATTTTTCTGCTTTAAGTTGTGTGACATTTGAAATTGTACCAAATATGTAAATAAGTTCTGGGTCTGTAAATAATAGCTCGCTGCACTTGCAGTCTTGTTCATGGTTTAACGGTTTTGATTTATGGCTGTTGTAGAAATATTCGATACCGAATTTGCTTAGGGTTGCATCCGGGCTTAGGATAAATGGTGCCAGCAAAGCTCGATGATGAAGGCTCGGGAAATATTCTTGTAGCTTTCGCATTTCTTGAAAAAAATCGTTTTTTGTACCGGATGCGATTTTAACGCAAGCCTCCATAAAATTGAAACTTTCATCGGATGAACGCAAATAACGGAAAGCAGACATCGATGCCAATAATAGCTTGAAAAAATGTTCGTTACTTTCGAGCATCGCTACTCTAATTGCTTCGCTGGTGTTGTTGTCAGATGGTTGGGAAACTGATTGACGGAGGTCAAATCCGCAACTGCAATGGTAGTTTTTCAAGAGTAGCCAATCGAGGGGGGCGTCGCATTTCGGGCAGGATGCGATGTATCGTTCTGCATGAATGGGGCACACATCCGAAAACTTGAGTGTATGCATCATTTCTAGATGACCGATGCGAATGCAGCTAGGGCAAAGTGCTAGTTGTTGGCGAAGCAGTGGAGCCGGAAACGAAACTCCATTAATGACGATGTAACTTTGACTTCCGAGTCTGCGTTTTGAGTGGAAGGCTGCTTCGAATAATTCTTTATCCGGTGGATCCAGTAGTTCATGCTCGGAAAGTAGCTTATGAGCTTCTGAGTTTTCCCATTGACTGTTCGCGATGTTTTTGAGTTTTAGCCCAAGGACTGAGCTGAAAAATTTAAGATTTTCGTATCCATTTGCCGTTGCACAGCGAAATAATAGAGAAACACTGCTTTCTTGTGGATGAGGTATCGGTACGAATATTAGTTTAGTCATTTTTTCTTCGTACTCGTGGTAATTATTTTTTTTAGCTCGCTGCATGTTTTTTCAAATGGGTTGTGCTCGGTAAGTCGAGTTGCGAGTTTTACTTGGCCGGCGGCCATCGAGAAGTCAGAAATAGTTAAATTGTTATCGTTTCGATTCAATGCATTTATCAGCGAGGCGTTTAGAAGCACCCTAAGGGCGCGCATGTTGCCACCGGTGGCCGCATAAAAAGAAAGTAGTAGTTTCTCGTCCGTGAGCGGCGGGATCTCGATGAAACCCACTGACTCTTTTAGATGAATAGCAAATGCGCGGATCAGTTTGAGGTAGTTACTGTAACTTTCCGGGGTTGCGAGAGAAAATGGCGAGAGCCTGGCGCGGTACGGGAAACGGTCGGCAAGGGCTTGATGTTGATCGATTACGAGCTCGCATGCAGGAGGGCCTACAAGCATCACTTCACCCATGTATATGTCGGTTAGTACTTTTACCCAGTCGGCTGCGCTTTGCAGTGCACGTCCTGTTCCGCCCCTTAGCAAGTGTTGCCATTCATCTAATATAATTAAAACAGTTTGGCATGTATCAAGTATGTTAAATAGGCGAAATTCCAGAGCGTCGACGGATTGGTATTTTGTATAGGTTTCGAAGCAATTGAGCAGGCGAGTAACCAGTGTTTTGATCGTGGCATTGTTAGGGACACGGCAATAAATCACTGGATTGATAATGTGGACACCGTCGTCTGTATGTTTTTTTGTGGGAGGGCCTAGCTCAGCCAGGATGTCATCACAAACTCGAGTTTTTCCGGTGCCTGGATCTCCCAACAATATGACACAAGTTGGTTCGCCGCGGAGTCGTGTGGCCTCCATTGAACGATGGATAGTGTCTAGTGCTTCGCAATATTGGGGGTGAGCGACAGTGAACGCTTTGAATTTTTTTATTTTTTCTTCATTCATCAGATTCATGATGCAAGGTACTCCCAATCTGGTAAGTGGGGAAGTTTGATGGGTCTGCTACCGGGCGGGTGAGAGGTGGGCTAGACGGAGTTTTCTTTGAGCTAGAGGTTTTTTTCAGTTTGTTTTCGTTCTGGTATTCCTGGATGCGTTGGCTCAGTTCGTAAAGCTTGAGGCAGGCTACTGTATGGTCGAATTTTTTCCGCTCACTAATAAATGCTTTGCGAACTGCGTTATGATCTGTCAGGGATAAGCCATTTTGATAATCCGGATTTGTAGCAATTGCGGGATGCCAGTCATCGGGAGTATTGGGGTGAGCCACCCAAACAGTGCCGAGGTCGCAGGGGTTGAAATACACAATTGCGCGCTGCTTAGGTGCCAGTCGTTCGCTCACTTCGAAGAGCCCCGGTCCATACCAAGCGAGGCGCGATTTTTCGACCATCCCTCGGTCCACTCGCAAGTTCCAATTGCTTAGGCAGAGATTCTTTAGTTCCAGTTCGCTGAATTGCTCGGGCGGTGGGGTTGATGCTACTAGGGCCTCGTGCCTTTTATTAGGGCTTGTACAAAGTTCCTCATGCCAAGAACTGTGATATGCATCAATCCAAAGGGTAAATGCACTTCTAAGTTGTTCGAGTGTTAAGCAGGCTCGCTGCGCCGATGGGTAGTCTCCCCGCTCTCTAGGGCTGCCTTTAGTGGTGCCCGGTAGGTTGTGGCAAAATCCCGTATTTACGGTACCGTAGAATCTTTCAATAAAAGATTTAGCATCGTAGTCGCCTACCGGTACATAATCGGTGACAATGCCGAGGGTATTGCATGCAGTCAATGTCCACGTGTTGAAGACTTCTGCTCCATGATCGGAGAAAATAGTTGCCATTTTCCCGTCGGTCACAATAGCTCGGATCGTGGCACTCATCATTTTTTCGGCGCAGGGTGGGCCTATAGAAATATCCCACCCAGGGCATCTTCGAGTAGAGGGTTTTATGTGGGCGGACAATGTCGGCCTACCGATTAGCTGTCCTTTATTATCGACAATATTCACATCCATTTTTTGACTGTCAAACAAGGTGCATGCATAGGGATCAGTGTCGATATATAGGTGGCCGCTGGCTTTGGCCATGCGTTCTGCTGCTTTTAAGCCATGGCGTTTGTGTGCCACATGAAACCTATCAAAACTGAGCGCTCTTCGACGGAAAGTGGTATACGAAGGCGCAGTCATTGGCGATTTGCCATAGTGGTGACGCTCTCTGTTTTCCGCCGTTATGTGCCCGACGAGCAGACGGTAACAGTGGGTTAGCGTTGGTCGCTCTTCGGTCAAATACACAGTATTGATGTAGTGCCGGATGAGTTCTTCGACTGTGGCTTGTATCCTCTTTTTGCGTGAGCCCGGTTTCTTTTTAAGCAGTGAGAATAGGCTTTGATTGCTAGCGCAGTATCTATTCTTCCATTTCCAAACAGTACTAACACTTGGGGGTTTACTGTCGCCGATTCTTTTGGCGATGCGCTCGATTAGCAACTTTGCTTGTGCCTTTGGCAAACTCCCATTCAATTCCTGCAAGCTGCCGTCCACATAGGCTCGACGGTATAAACAGCGTTGTTTATCATCGGCTGAGAGTGACGCGAATTGAGCGGAAAGGCTGAGGTCGGTGGCGGCGCGCTGGTGTAGCAAAAGCTTGCCCTTTTGTTCCATGCTGGCAAACATTGTCACATCAATGAAACGATGGTACTGGTGGGCGAGTGAACAAAGTGAAATGAGTCCATCGTTGATGGACACGATTTCAAGAATGTGATTGTCGAGAGAGTATTGTGCGCCAACTTTGGGTTCAGTGATTTGCATGAGCCGTCTCTTCAATTGAGGTTTCAAGAGACAAACGGCGAGTAAAGTCAAACGCAATTCTCCGACAGAACATCGCTCGGTAAATAGCGCGTTCTCTCACCCCTTCGTGATGGTTGAGGATCTGTCGTAGGCTAATTGGATAGGGCTGTTTAGATAAAAACCGAAGGCAGGCGCCGTATTCATCGTCGCCCACATTGAACGAATGAAGATACAGGAACCTTAAGTTGCTCAGTTTAGGATTCTGTCGAATACTTTCTAGATCCGCAAACGCCAAGGTAACACCTTGGCACAGAAATTGTTGTTGCGCCGCTTCAAGTTTTAACCCCACGCGCGATGAAAGTTTATGAAAATCGGCTTTTACCTCGGTGTAGTACGCCGACTCCGTAGTCTCAACGAAAAAATCAGGGGAGTATTGTCGCGGACGTCCGGCAACGTTGACTTCAAAGGGCCCTGGTTGAGACTCGTAGCGAATGACTGCAGTGTCGTACTCTAATAATACGCAATAGTCCGCTTCCAGAGCGCTATGGCAGACTAGTGCTTGCTGATTTTTTCGTGACGGAAAAAAAATCAGGTGTTTTCCGTAATAAGCTGTTTGCAGCGGTCGGCGAGGTGGTTGATAAGTACCCATGGGTAAACCTCTTACTGAGCAGAAGATCTCTCGCACTCCGAACCGTGTGCGATTTGCCGTCGCCTTAATGCTAGAGAACGCACTGTGTTGTAGTCGCAACCCGCTCGATCATTGTTGACAGAGCAACACCGCAGAGCGGGCACTCTGTTGGTTGAGGGCAATGAGCCTCGGGTGTTAGGGCTCGCCGCAGCCTCACTGCGGTTCGTACCGGCATGCTTGGGGCTGGCATCAGTCTTCGAAATCGAGAGATAGCCAAATACTATCGCCCTGAATTGAGCCACCGACACAAAGGGTGGGTTGCTCATTTCTTTTTTTCGCGAAATCTCTTCAATCCAGAATAACTAGCGTACACCTTTGGTACAGATCGTCTACTGGTACGTGACAATCGGTATTAAGGTAATTAATTCAATAACCTATGTTGAATAATAGGTGCATCTGATTACGTTATTGGGCCAGGCGGAACATTTCTGGAAGGTGATCTTCAATGAGGTGTCGACACTTTTGGTACGTGTGATGGCACTCATCGGGTAGGGGATACTGCCGGGCTTAAGGAGGGCGTGGGCCGCATTCAACGATTTGCGGGGTGCACGCGTGGATTGTGGGCGATGAGTGTTGCTGAGCTTTTTGAGAATTATTGCTGCTGAAAAAAATGGTTTTAAGACGTACAGGGCATAAAGCTTGGAGTTGCTCAGGCAGGTTCTGCCGAGGCCGAACTTTGCATTTTTATAATTTTTGTACGGCTGGTCTGCAATCAATTGAACTGCTGCGGAGAGTTTTACGCTATTGGATAATTATAGGATTTTCTGTAGTTGTTGCAGGAGTCGGGCATTTTCACGATTAAGGTTGACCAGTTCTTTTTGTGAGCTCAACAGCAAGTCGGCTTGCTGCCTTCGCTCTTCCATTAGCAGTGTTATTTGTTTTGCATGTTGCTGAATAATGGCGTCGTGCAGCTCTTGGCGGGCTTGGCGGAACTGTTCAAAAGCTAAGTTGGCATGTTGCTGTTCATTTTCAAGCAACGCTATTTTGGTGTGTTGCTCCTGCAACATCCTGGTTAACTCATGGTTGTTTTGTTGGGCGAGGGACAACTCCTGAGCCTGTTGTTCCATCCGTCTTGTTGCTTCTTGCCACTGTTGCTGCTCGGTGAGCCGCCGCTCTGTCAGTTTATCGATGCTGTGTTGCTGGTCCTCCAAGTGCTGTTGCGCACGTTGCAACTGGGCGTTCAGTTGGGTTGTTTCCAATAAAAATTGAGCCTGCGTCTTACTCAGCTGTTCATTCGCTTCGGCTTGCAGTTGTTCACCCAAGCTTTGAACTAACTGCGCCAGCGGTTCGGTGAGGCGCTCCAGAGTGGCCTTGGGTGGTTCGTCGAGTTCCTTGAGATAATGGGAAATCGTGCTTTTGGATCCCGTATTGCCCAGCGCGATGCGTAGCGCGTCGATGGTGGGGCGCTTTCCTTGGGCCAGCAATGCCGTTTTCGCTTGCTGCACCAGCTGCTTGTTGATGCCTGTACGGGCCATGTCTTCCCCCTGTTTTTCACGCTGTAATACGTTGCATGTAATTACAGTGTACAAAGCAAAAAATCGAACGCTTGTTTTAGGTGAAAAATAGCGCGGGATAACTCGGGGTTATCCCGGGTCATGACCGTTCATCGGTGCTTTTTGCCTCGCCGGCGGTACGCAGCTCAGGGCTGGCCCGATTTTTTGCGACAGCGAGGAGTACCGGGCAGGATCGCGTCAGGAAGGGAACGCAGACTCCAGTGACTCAGCGTCGTGTCACTGAGTGAGATCCTTACATAATATAATACCGTGTTACAGATACAGCCAGAATCGGATTCACGAATGCTGGAATCCGTTACAGAGCGTCATTTCCGTTGTCTCGGTTTGCTGCAATGTACGGTTGTCTGAATCGCATTCACGCGAGAGGGTTTTCAACGACTGATCCGGCGCCGCATGCCGCTGCGTAGGCACCGTTGGGTGGTTGATGGTGTATTGGCTCAGGTGAGTCACCGAACCGCGATCGATTTCGCACCCCGCTACACAACCTTAATTGCAGGCGAACGGCCCCATCATCCTGGCGTAGTGCGCGAATGGGCAGGTTTGAGCAGTCCAGACGCTCCAATCCCTGAGCTTTTTTTGCAACCCTGCGGATAGCGGGCCCCGGGCCGCAGTACCGAGGCATTTGGTTGGGAGGGAGCGGGAGGCATCAGCGAATCCACCAGCGATGCGGTTGCACCGACGCGCCTGGGCTCAGGGTAGTTTTCGAAAGCAGGTACTTTGCGAGTATTATCTCTGCCTCGATAGTGGCGGTTTGCTACTGCATTTATCACGGCATGCAAAAAGGAAGTTGGCAGATCATGGTGCAACCTATTGATTTGGAAAGAATGGAGCCCGCGGTAGAGCCCGTCGAGGAAAAGCTGCACCGTGCAGTCAGAGCGGCCATTGGCGCACTTCCGATGATCGGCAGCCCTGCCTTGGAGTTTTTCAACTCCATATTCGAGGCGCCACTGAGCAAACGACGTGCCGAGGTCATCCGGCAAATCGGGGAAGGGTTAAACGATCTCATTGCACAAGGAATTGTGACCGAAGCGGGGCTTCAAGAAAACGAAGCGTTCATCAGCACAGTCGCGGAGGTGTGCAACATCTCACTGCGAAACCATCAGGCAGAAAAGCTTGAGGCGTTACGCAATGCCGCCATCAACTCTGCATTACCCGGATGTCCGAGCGATGACTATCGACAAATTTTTCTGCATTTTGTAGATGTGTGCACGGTTTCCCACATCAGGTTACTCAAACTTTTTGAGAATCCGAATCAGTGGTTCCTAGACAACAATCGGGCTGAACCCTATCGCACCGCAGTGTCTCTGTCCCAGGTGGTCGAGCACGCCATGCCTGAGCTGACGCGTAATCGCGAAATCCTCGATACCGTATGGGCTGATCTTTATCAGAAGGGTTTCGTGGACGTAAAACAAATGGAACTGGTGCTGAGTCATGAAAGCTGTTTTTCCAAACAGACGACGCGGTTCGGCAGCAAGTTAATCGCTTTTTTAAGTTAGTAGGTCAGCGCAGTCGTTGCTCATGATGGAGGTGGTGTGAAGCAAATTGTGTATGCGGGCAACGATCGTCAACCCTGCGTCGCCGAATACGCGATCGTGATTGACGACTCCGAAATGATTCAACGGGCGCACATTGTGGTCGTGCAATCTTCAAAAAAAGGCGCATGGACCAGTTTGTATAACACTGATGAAGGTCGTGACAATGTTTTGAATAGAATCTTGGCCCAAGAGTTACCAGGAGTCCGGATCGATTTTTTGTCCTTCAACCTTATTTTGGACCTGTCGGATCACATGGAAGGCTTCCGCTTTCCCATACGACTGAATTGGGATGACTACATCGCCAAAGGCAATCCGTACAAAAAATATCTAACGCCCGCGAGGAGCCTTAAACAGCTACTTCTGAAAATGCTCGGTAAAGGCGCAACTGAGATTCATGCTTGGAATGTGGTGGGTGGCTGTGCTGAGTTTTATACCGACTTCGAGGACCCTGAACGTCAGCGCCTGGACATAGCGCAGACGAGCAAGCTGCTGGAACAGGCTGGCTACAGTCGGCTTCCGCTTCGGGCTTGATGCGGTTGGTGACGGTTTCCCATGGCGCGCTGGCAGGTCGCGAATATTTCGTGGTTTGAAGGGCAAACGTTGGAAATGATACGTGTCAGGAGTAAGACCGTTCGTGACCATCGTGGCCTACCCTGCTGCTCCCCGCGCTACAGCGGCTTTGCCCGGTGTACGCTTGTCAGCATGGGCTGGTGCTCCGCGGCCTCAATCAAGCACCAGTGTTTCGCGCCATTCACCGATGGGGTTGCCTAGCAGCAGGGCAAGTCAACGCGAATAGTCTCTCGCGTAGTTTGTGATTGGCTTTTTTTGCACCGCGGTGCTTCTGACGGGGCATACTCTGCGCAGTCACTGCGCCGCGGTTTTGCTTTTCGGACCAGTCGCCACCACTGGAGTGGCAAACCGTTGGTGGTGTATCGGCGGGTGGGTGGTGCGGTCGGCGGCGCTGCAGTTAGGCCGATGCTCACCTCGATAATGGGGACGTTAAGCGCACCCACTGCTGAAGTGTTCGTGCTGGGGGAAGGGCGCAGATGCAGTGTCGTGACTGATGCCTAGAGGGGGATGTCGGAGGCCAGTCGTATGCCGGTTGACCGGTGCGCTGAGGATGGCAGGCCTGCAAAATTGGTTGTGACATGACCCGATCGCTCGCTTGGTTTTTTAACGCCTGTAAACCGCTTTTTCGATCTGTAAACCACTGAGGTTAACAACGCCAAAAAGTGGTTAACAGCAATTGCGAAATCGAACTCCCGTTGCCTCCCCGTAGGCATTTGAGCTGACCAGTCGTTTGTATGAGGTGATCAGCATGATTTGTGGGCGTGATCGGCAGAGAACGACCCAAAGCGCCGGCGTCATCGTCAAAACATCCAAAAAATATCCGAAAGCGGACGATAAAAAAATACGGCTGGTTTGGGCTGTTCTTTCGCTGATGTGGTCAACCCGTCTCGGACACGACGGTATATTTTTGCGTGAGTTGGCGACCCATCCAACGATGGGGTTGAATCCAGGCTACCTGTGCATAAGAAATGGTGGATATCGTTTGATGTGGGTATTTATTGTTATACGCGGCACACGAACTCCATCGACCCTTAGATATTTCCTATGTCAACGGCACATGCTTGAGCTACTAACGGGCCTCGACAAGGCTGAGTAGATGCTGAATAACCCTAGCGTAGCCAGAAAGTGAAGGCGCAATATCGCTTGGGTAGGCCAAGTCGTAGTCTTCACGATTGCCAAGATGGTCCGTGCAGAGGCGTGTCAGCCACCACGGGCTAATGATAGAAATACGGCACTCGGTTGTTTCAATGTTTGGCGGAAACGTATCGACTGTATTCACCAAAAGAATATGCCTCGAAGGCGCCGGGCGCGGTGGCAAAGCGTTAAACAACTCCTCAAGTCGTTGCTCCTCAGCAAATAGGTTGTTTTGCAATGTGAATCTGACGCCTAAAAATGTGCTCGTCTGGTAATCCCCTTCGATGGCCACCTCCTTGGCAGCAATTGAAATGCGCGCGAGAATTGCCGCTGTATCACGAATGCAATAACCAACGTTGCGGACGTCAAACAAACGTTCAGCTGTTACGAGCTTTCGCGTTTTACCTTTTTGCGGAACACTTGAGTCCCGCCCAGGCATTTGGTGATTAACATTGTGCAGCGGTGCTTCCTGTCCGATTGCGGCCTCTTCCGCGGCTTTCGCCTGACATTCCGAAAGATGTTTTTCTATATCCATCCGAGCTATATCGTCTGCCCAGGACGCTGTACGTCGGTGTTGGGAAAGCCTGGAAACAGCATTGAGAGAAGTCCCTATATATAGAAGTCGGCCAGTCGCATCGAAATGCCTATAAAGGTAGTGTTTCTTCGGCGAAGGTCTCATGGCTTTCCTGAATTCAATGAACCGAGGGCAAACAGTTGCGGTGTCGTTATCAGGCTTAAGACTGCAGCTTTGTAGCAGGCAAATGTTTTTCGATACGAAGCAAAACGATCTGTTGCTGCTCATCAACAGGGGCGCCCGGGGTGTCGTTCAGGTTAAGGCGCCGCTTGAGGTAATAGAGTTGCGGTTTGCGCGCTCGGATCTTGGTTTCTCCATCCACCATTTGGTAGTCGTGCTCGATCGCTTTGCGCTTGTTGGGTGGGTAAGTGGGGTTGGGCCCAATCACTACGTCTATGTAGGTCTCCCACTCTGTGTCTTCGGGGACCGGTGAGGGTGGGGGAAGAGAATCCACTACTGCAGCAATTCGTCCCAGAACAAAATCCTTAAAGATCTGCGATGTGAAGCAGAAGGCTCGGATATGCCACCGGAAGCCATCGTGTGCAAATGACGCTGGATGGATGGTGCGCAACGTTGGCTCGTCGAAATGAGTCATCGAGCGGTAGTCGACGGTAAGCGCCTCACCCTTCTGCAGCGCTCTGATCAGGCTGATGAGAATCTGCGCATCTACCTGGCGGGTGGGCGACGGCAGGCTTGCGGCAGGCGGCACCCACCCGATGAAGCTATCGCTGGCGGCTACGGTTCCGATTTCCCGCCACAGCAGTTCGTTGAGGTAATGGCCGCTGTTCGGGCTAGTCAGCACGGGCATAAATGTAGGCGCCGCCACGTAGGTCTTTTGTGTGCGGTCATAGATCATGTTGCCTGGCGCTAACTCTTGATAGGCCGCAAGGTCTAGCGACGCCTGGGGAACCGATATGCGGAAAAATGCCGTCAAATCAGCGCGATTGAGCCGGCCCTCCCAGAATAGTCTGAAGTCAATGAATTCGAGGCGTCTATCTTGCCCCCAGCGCCCGGTGCGTGCAGTCGGATTCGTCATGAGTATTTAGCCAAGCGATTAATGGGTATAAAAAATATTCGCATAAAATGTAGACGGGTCGTTTTTCTATACGTATCTTAACTGACGTGAAGGTTTTCTCAAGCTCGCACTGCGACCCGGGGAGGGATCTATGGCAGCGAAGATCACGTTTTTCCAAGTCGGCAATGGTGACATGTCCCTGGTGCGGCTTGCTGACACACGGGTCACGACCATTCTCATTGACAGCAATATTCGCGCAGCGGCCGATGATTCGGACGACGAAACGCCTGACGTTGCGAGTGCGCTTCGCAAGCGGTTGCTCATTGACAAGGATCAGCGTCCGTTTGTGGATGCCTTTCTTCTGAGCCACCCGGACCAGGATCATTGCCGCGGGCTGAGCAAGCATTTCTGGCTGGGCAATCCCGCCAACTACCCTGACGATAATCTGGCCCAAGAGGACAAGCGCATCCTAATTCGGGAGCTCTGGTCGTCGCCGCTGATCTTCCGACGCCGCTCGTCCAGTCACACGTTGTGTGACGACGCAGCCGCTTTCGACAAGGAGGCTCGCCGTCGGGTCGAGTATTGGCGCAGTTATCGAAGCGCGGGAAGTGGCAACCGCATCCTCATCATGGGCGAGGATCTCAAGGGCAAAACGGATAGCCTCGGCCCCATCGTCATCAAGTCCGGCGAAAAATTCAGCCGCATTGATGGTGAGGACTATCCCGCATATTTCAAAGCGCACCTGCTGGCTCCTGCGCCGCATGATGATGACTCCGCTCTTGAAGAACAGCTCAGCAAGAACGAGTCCAGCGTTGTCATGAACATCGAAATCTCCCCATCGGCGTACGCCACGACTAAAACTCGGTTCTTGGTGGGCGGCGATGCGGCGGTGCTCATCTGGGAGCGCATGTGGGAACGCTTCGAGGCAACCCCCGAAACCCTTGAGTACGACTTGCTGCTCGCGCCACACCATTGCTCCTGGCGCACCCTGTCCTATGACAGCTGGTCAGAGAAGGGGGAAAAAGCCAAGCTCAACGAGGGCGCGCGCAATGCCCTCGGCCAAGCTCGCGACGGCGCCACCATCGTTGCGAGCAGCAAAGCGATTCTCGATGATGACATTGATCCACCGAACATCCGGGCGAAGCGGGAGTACAAGGACATCCTGGATGACGTGGATGGCTGGTTTGGCTGCACCGGGGATCTCAAAGACCAGGCCGTTCTTGAGTTCACCGTGGAGTCCAGCGGGAAGGTTAAGCTGGCCGCAGTGGCTGCTGCACTGGCTGGGGCCACGACTACTTCGGTCGCGGCGGCCGTGGTGCCCCGGGCCGGTAGCGGGAAATGATCGAGTATTTCGTGCTTGGCGAAGTGCTAGAGCCGTCTCGGCAGCATGAGCTTTACCCCGAGACGGCTGCACTGCTGAGAGCTTGTTGCGCGAGCCCCTACATTGAGGTCCGCGAGTTGCGATGTGAAGCGTCGAAAATGTCTCGCACGGAGTACATCATCATCAATGCGGGTGACGGCACCGTCGACTCCGGCAATCCAGCTGGGATTCGTCGGCAGGAA
The DNA here is from genome assembly GCF_003228315.1 of Pseudomonas putida. Lineage (NCBI taxonomy): Bacteria > Pseudomonadati > Pseudomonadota > Gammaproteobacteria > Pseudomonadales > Pseudomonadaceae > Pseudomonas > Pseudomonas putida. Next base: position 2,102,608 of record NZ_CP029693.1, on the reverse strand, counting down.
CGCCTTGCCATAGGTATCAATCCCCAGTACCGCGTTCCGATTTTGGTTCATGCCTTACGCAAGGACTTTCCTGCGCATTCACATCAGCACCCAAGAGCACCTGGGCGTCCGCGGACACTGTGTTTGTATGATGCCGACTGGGCGGCGGTACAGCTAAGTTGGACACCCGAGCGCTTCATTGCGCGGATGTTTTGGTGGCTGCGCGATTCAGCGCAGTTGAAGTTGCACCGGGATGATCAGCCGCTGGAGCAGCTTTTCTACATGAGTCCCTTTCAGCTAATTCTGCCTTCGAACTACGCTGAGTACGCGGCCGTTGGCGGAAAAACGCTGACCATCGGAAGGGTCGGAGGAAGTGATTCAGTCATCCTGCGTGCGGTGCCTTCATCACAGGCATCGCAATCCAAAGCTATACGGGTGGTCTCCATCGCAGTTCCGCCGGTGGACGCGACCACCGTGGTCGAATTGCCAGACACACTCGGGGCATTACAGGAACAGCTGGAGATATGGGGCAGTGACCTGTCAGAGCCACTTTACGACAGTGTGTTTGAAGCCATCTCTGAGGGAGTTTCACCTTCAGAGGGGATAGGCGAAGGCATCCTCATTCTCTTGTGGATTCCCCGTACTAGGCAGGGTGAGCCTGAACGGACGGACGTCTTGGGGTTCATGATGACCACCTCTCTGTTCGCCCTTGCTAAAGCATTTGACATGCTAGGTCTGCCCAATGTGCAAGGGCATTGCATGCGCATCGCACTGGTGGGTGGGCAGCGGGGAACTGCCTGGCGCTCTCTGGCGCCAGTGCCTGTTGAGGTACGCGCGGCGCTTACGACCAAGATGGCGCAAGACTTGTCAGCGGTGACGCCGGAAAGCGCTCAGTTCGATGGCGTCTTGGCCGGTGTAGGCGCACTTGGCAGTGCACTGTCAGACCTTTGGATTAGGCAACAATGGGGGCACTGGACATTCGTAGATCCAGATCGACTGATGCCGCATAACCTCAGTCGCCATGTAGCGTCCGACTGTGACATTGGCCTAGCTAAAGCCGATGTTATGCGAGACCTTGCATCCTGGATCTACCCCAATGAACCATCGCCAGTGGCTGTCGCAAAAAGCATCTTGTCACAGGACGAAGAGGTGCTCAGTGCTCTGTCACAAGCCCAGCTGGTTGTAGATGTGACGACGACCTTTCAGGTGCCCCGTGAGTTGGCTCGCACGGCCGACGCCCCACGTACGGCGAGCCTGTTTTTAACGCCATCGGGGCTTTCAAGCGTGATGATGCTCGAGGATCAGGCACGACAGCAGCGCGTCGACGGAATCGAAGGCCAATATTATCGGGCGATACTCAGCAGTGACTGGGGGCGGGAGCACCTAGCGAACCATTTCGGTGATCGATGGGTGGGCGGCGGCTGTCGGGACATTTCGGTGCGCCTGTCCAATGAGTGCATCCATGTTCACGCCGGCATTCTTTCGCGTCAGTTACGCCGGTCAGTGGCAAAGCCTGAAGCGCGTCTCTGCGTCTGGACTTATGAGGAGCAGTCAGGCGCGGTCGCCTCTCACGAGGTTTCTTTGTCCGAGGTTTGCACCACGACCTCGAACGGCTGGACCATCAAATACGATGCAGCGCTCATCGATAAGCTCAAGCAAGCACGCCTCATCGCGCTTCCCAATGAAATTGGTGGCTCCATCGTAGGGGTTACCGATTTGAAGGCCAGGACCCTCGTCATCGTTGACGTGCTGCCCACGCCACCCGATAGCCAATCCAGTCCCAGGCACTTCATCAGAGGTGAAGAGGGGCAGCAGGAGGCACTCGAAGAGGTACATCGTAGAACTGCCCGAGTGGTCGACTACCAAGGCGAGTGGCATTCACACCCAGATGGAGTTCCGGCACGCTCAAGTCAGGATGATCAAATTCTGCTGAATACGGTTCATCGCAAGATGAGTGTTGAGGGGTTGCCAGCATTGATGGTTATTGTCGCCAGAAACGAAATCTCCTTCATTGTTCGCTATAAGGACGCCGCATGATGAACTATGAGATCGATTTTTTGCCGGTGGGAGAAGGCTCCGGCGACGCAATCATCATCCGTTACGGTGATGACGTTAACGGCTATTACCTTCATGTAATCGATGGAGGGCGCACTGCGACGGCTGAGACCATCAGCACGCATATCAATACATTTTATCCGGGATATCACATCAGTCACATGGTGCTTTCGCACGCTGATGATGATCATGCGACTGGGCTGATTGGTGTGATGGAGCATCTTGAGGTCAAAAATCTTTGGATGAACAGGCCTTGGCTGTATGCCAATCAAATCCTCCATCACTTCCACGGTAATTTCACCCTGCAAGGATTGATCGACAACATCAAGGACAGGCATCCGTATTTGGTAGAGCTGGAGAGGCTTGCCGTCGAAAAGGGGACGTACATCCACGAGGTGTTTCAAGGTGCACAAATCGGCGCGTTTACCGTGCTAGCACCAACGAGAGAACGGTACGTCAATTCGATCCCCGATTTTGGCAAGTCACCCAACAGGTACACCGCCGAAGCGGCCGATTCACAAGAATACGGCTTACTGCGGTCTTTAATCGAAGGCGCAAAAAGGGTGCTGGAAAGCTGGGATATCGAAACGCTCGCGAGAAACACCGAGACGTCCGCGTCCAATGAAAGTTGCGTCGTGCAATATGCCGTACTCGAAGGCAAGGGCGTTCTGCTTACCGCTGACGTTGGTCCCATCGGGTTGGCGGAGGCTGCTGACTATGGAACTCAGCTTGGTCTCAGCAGGCCCAAGTTCGTGCAAGTGCCCCACCATGGAAGCAGGCATAATGTCACGCCTTCAGTTTTGGACCGGTGGCTTGGCCTCAAGCAACCACCAGGCAGCGTGGTCGGTACTGCTTTTTGCTCGGTCGGGTCAAATAAGCTCGACTACCCTCGAGCACAGGTGACGAACGCTTTCATGCGTAGGGGTTTCAAGGTCTACTCCACCCGCACTAAGTGGATTTCTCACTCCCACGGCTCCGGTCATCCCAATACAGTTCCGGCGGTGGCGGAGGAATTTACCAGCGAAGTGGAGAGTCTTTAATGGAGATTTTTAAGTTCTTCGACGCCTATTCTATTCGTGCAAGGTTGTTCCCAGCCATTATTGCAGCGGCGCCGGCACTCGCTGCGCTGGCACTCATGATTTCGTGGAAGACATTCGGACTTTCGAACATGATTGCGTCGCTGGGCCTACTTGTCATGCTATTCGCTATCGCGGATTTTTCACGTGCTCGCGGTCGCAAAATAGAATCAAAAATCTACGAAGAGCAAGGCGGTATTCCATCGATCGTCATGTTTCGCCGAAACGATCAGACCATTGATAGTCACTCGAAAGAGCGATATCGAGAGTTTCTCGCTGGAATGCTGAAGGTGGCAATGCCTAGTCCTGAAGAAGAGCACGAAAATCAGAGCGCTGCAGACGTGTTCTATGGTCAGTGCGGAGTGTGGCTTCGCCAAAATACTCGCAACTCGAAAGTCTTTCCGATCTTATTCGGAGAGAACGTCACATATGGCTTTCGCCGAAACCTGCTCGGTGTCAAACATTTTGCGTTGTTACTTAACGTTTTAGTGGTAGCAATTTGCATACTTATGCTTTGGCATATGTCATGGGATATTGAAGCCCCATTGGGTAGCAAAACTACGTTGGTTTTAATTGTAGCGGTAGCACACGCTGCATACATGATCTTTGCGGTAAATCGCAATGCAGTCTTTGACGCCTCGCGAGCTTATGGCCGTGAGCTGATTCTTAGCTGTGAGTCTTTTCTAGCACAGTCGAAGACTCCTGCCAGGAAGACGCCCGCACGCAAGAGCGTATCAAAGATAGAGAGTTCCTCCCCACCGCCTGGACAAACGTAATCGGAGGCTCCTACCTGACTTCGATGGGCAACTCTCTACGGACAATGGTTACTCGAGAAGAGATCAAACTCGCCTTCGGAGCGGGAAGTTTACTAAGGACCAAGTGAAAAATGATTTACACGGATTTGGATCGCACCGCGAAATATGATCAATTGGGTGTATGCCCCCGCCCACAAGAATGGCAGGCTCGGCACGGTCAATTCAGGATGTTTGAATCAATTCATCTGGGCCCTGAAGATTGGAACAGCCACCCACAGGTTGAAACGCTTATTCGAGAGCTTGAGCATGTGTTCTGTGCAGGTGCCTGGGTTGCGACAATCGTGATTGCGCAAGCTGTCGTGGAGGTAAGCTTGGCAGCTTTCAATAAGGGAGGACTAAAGTCACTGGATTTCCTCAACAAATATCAACTTAAAGCCAAGGCTGAATGGTTGCGAGATCAAAGGAATCCAATACTACACAGGCATTCAGGTCAGGGCGCTGCAGTACCACTTGATAAGCAATTACTTTTCCGAGAAACACTTCGTAGAGATGCAAAGAAAGCAGTTGCGTATGCTTTAGAAATATCGTTTTTACCTTCGCGTCATACAGATGCGCAGTAAGTTGACGAAAATAACGTGGGTATTCCCACAGCCGTTCTTAATCTATAACTCGTGGTTCAACGATTGACCTTTAGGCGATGACCTCTAGGCTGTGCAGCGCTGCCGGCACCCGAGATCCTTGAAAAATCGGGGGCGCATTCCTAGCTAACCAGGCTCACTGCGAGATGTGCGACTGCGCCTTGCGCCAGTAGGTACTCAAACATCAGGTAGGGATTAACTTTCAGGGAACGTTTTTGAATGATCTCTGACCGTCACGAAGGACCGATATTGGCTAAATCGTTCAGCGGTTCTCTCCCATGCTTCCTTACTAAACACGTTTAACCTAAGTCGTAGTGAAATATCAAAACGACGCTGGTAATGTCTTGGTTACGTTCGTCAAACCATTAAGGGATGGAGGCGAAAATAGAAGCCCTGGAGCCGCGAACCTCCAGGGCTTTGTTTTTCAACAAGGTAAGGGAATTCGGTCAACATTTATTTCTGTTGTTTAAATACGGCACGGAAGCGATGCAGAAGCGGCTCTGTATAACCACTCGGTTGGTGCAACCCTTCGAACACGAGCGCACAAGCCGCCTGGAATGCTACCGAGCCTTCGAAGTCGGAAGCTATCGGTCGATACAGCGGATCGCCAGCATTTTGCTGATCCACCACATGCGCCATGCGCTGCAGGATCTTCAGCGTCTGCTGTTGGTCAATCACACCATGACGCAGCCAGTTGGCGATGTGCTGGCTGGAGATACGGAGTGTGGCGCGGTCTTCCATCAGACCAACATCATGGATATCTGGCACTTTGGAGCAACCCACGCCTTGCTCGACCCAGCGCACCACATAACCAAGCAGACCCTGTGCGTTGTTTTCCACTTCTTCGCGGATTTGCTCCGCCGTCCATTTAGCGTCAACAGCAACTGGCACGGTCAGCAGGTCATTGAGCAGGTCGTCACTAACAGCTGCCAGGTCAATCCCCTCGAGCTCTTGTTGAATCGCCGCTACGTCGACGTTGTGGTAGTGCAAGGCGTGCAAAGTCGCAGCAGTTGGGGACGGCACCCAGGCAGTGTTCGCGCCTGCTTTCGGGTGCGCGATTTTCTGCTCGACCATGGCCGCCATCAAGTCGGGCATGGCCCACATGCCTTTACCGATCTGTGCCCGGCCGCGCAATCCGCAGTTCAAGCCGACTAGGACATTGTTGTACTCATAGGCCTGTATCCAGGCGCTGCTTTTCATGTCGCCTTTGCGCAGCATCGCGCCAGCTTCCATGGCGGTGTGCATCTCGTCGCCAGTGCGATCGAGAAACCCCGTATTGATAAAGGCGACACGTGACGCCGCCGCAGCAATGCAAGCCTTGAGATTGACGCTGGTGCGGCGCTCCTCGTCCATGATGCCCATCTTCAGCGTGTGCCGTTCCAGCTGCAACACGTCTTCGATACAGCTGAACAAGCGCTCGGCGAAGGCAACTTCGGCTGGCCCGTGCATTTTCGGTTTGACGATGTAGACGCTGCCGGTGCGCGAGTTGCCTTGGCGCTTTAGATCGTGCAGGGCGATCAGGCTGGTGACCATGCCGTCCAGAATGCCTTCGGGAATCTCCCGGTTATTCCCATAGAGTACGGCCGGGTTGGTCATCAAGTGTCCGACGTTGCGAATGAGCAGCAGGGCGCGGCCGTGCAGTTTGAAGGCAGTACCGTCGACGCCAGTGTATACACGGTCCGCGTTGAGTCGGCGGGTGACGGTTTTGCCGTTCTTCTCCAGCGTCTCTGAAAGATCGCCCTTCATCAGGCCCAGCCAGTTGCGATATACCCGTACCTTGTCGTCGGCATCGACGGCCGCGACGGAGTCTTCGCAGTCGATGATGGTCGACAAAGCCGATTCGATCAGCAGGTCTTTCACCGAAGCGGCGTCGCTACGCCCGATCGGGCTCGTCGGATCGATCTGGATCTCGATGTGCAAGCCATTGTTGCGCAGAACGACGGCCGTCGGTGCGGTGGCCGTACCTTGGTAACCCACCAATTTTTCGGGCTGACGTAGCGTGGTGTGCTGATCGCCTTTGAGCATGACAGCCAACGCACCACCTAAGATGCGGTACGAAGTGGCGTCGGCGTGTGAACCTGATTGCAATGGCAAGGCTTCATCCAGGAAGGCTTTAGCAAAGGCCACCACTTTGGCGCCACGCACCGGGTTGTATCCCATGCCGGATTCGGCACCGTTGTCGCTGCTGATCACGTCACTGCCGTACAGGGCGTCATACAAGGAGCCCCAACGCGCATTGGCTGCGTTCAAGGCGTACCGTGCGTTGATGGCGGGCACGACCAGCTGCGGCCCTGCCTGTTGGCTGATTTCGCGATCAACTTTGGTGGTGCTGGCCTGTACTTGCGCAGGTTGTGGTTGCAGGTAGCCGATTGAGGACAGGAACGCGCGATACGCCGGCATATCGGTGATGGGGCCTGGATTGGCTTTATGCCAGATGTCCAATTCCAGCTGCAAACGCTCACGTTCAGCTAATAAGGCGCGGTTGACCGGTGCCAGTTCCAGGACCAGGTCGGAGAATCCGCTCCAAAAGGTGTCCGCGTCGACGCCGGTACCGGGTAGGACTTCTTCGTCGATAAATGCCAGCAGGGCAGGCGCGACCTGCAGTCCGTGAATTTTTTCGTAATCAGTCATGGGGTCTTCTCTCAATTCAAGGCTCGGACGCCGGCTGCGGCAATCTGTGCATCCTGGTCGGCCTTGACGCCGGAAACGCCGACTGCGCCCACTACATGACCCTCGACAACAATGGGTACGCCACCTTCGAGGGAGGTCACCAGCGGCGCCGAGAGGAATGCGCTACGCCCACCGTTGACCATCTCTTCATAGCCTTTCGACTCGCGTCGACCGAGGGCCGAAGTCCGGGCCTTTTCCGTGGCGATGTAGGCACCGATAGGCGCGCAACCGTCCAGGCGCTCAAGGGCCAACGGATGACCGCCATCATCCACTACGGCAATGCAGACATTCCATTGGTTGAGCTGGGCTTCGCTGCGCGCGGCAGCGAGGATCAGGCCGACTTCGTTCTGGCTCAATACGGCTTTGCTGTTCATGGGTTTTCCTGTGAGTGAATGGCATCTTCCACCACTTCGATCCAGTGCCGAACCGGGGTGCGGCCGGCACTGTCGAGGTGGGTTTGGCAGCCGATGTTGGCGGTGGCAATAACGGCGGGTGAGCCGCTCTCCAGCGCCTTCATCTTGTTGTCGCGCAGCTGACGCGACAGCGTGGGTTGAGTGATTGAGTAGGTACCCGCAGAGCCGCAACAAAGATGGCTGTCGGGCACGGCGGTGAGATGAAATCCCAGGCGAGTCAGAACGCTTTCGACCGCGCCGCCGAGCTTGAGGGCATGTTGCAGTGTGCACGGACAATGGAAGGCCAGGCGTTGCTCGCTGCGAGCGCCAAGTTGTTCCAAAGGCTCCGCTTGCAGGACCTCGACCAGATCCTTGCTCATGGCACTGATCCGGGTCGCCTTCTGGGCATACGCCGGATCATGCTTGAGCAGATGGCCATATTCCTTGACAAAAGCACCGCAGCCGCTGGCGGTTTGCACGATCGCCTCGGCACCACTTTCGATAGCCGGCCACCAGGCGTCGATATTGCGCCGGGCTCGCTCCAGCCCCGCTTGCTGCGCGTCGAGGTGGTAGTCAACCGCGCCACAGCATCCAGCCTGGCTGATTGGCGTGATACTGATGCCCAAGCGATCCAGAACCCGCGCGGTGGCAGCATTGGTGTTCGGGGACAAGCTTGGCTGCACGCAGCCTTCGAGCATTAACATCGTTCGTGCGAGCGTTCGCGTCGGCCGGGGTTTTGCCTGGGTGATGTGTCGCGGCAATTTCAGCCGTACGGTTTGAGGCAATACAGGGCGCAAGCTTTTGCCGATTTTCAGCAAGGGCTTGAACAGGAGCGGGTTGGGCAACAAGGACCGTAAGCCATGGCGCAACAGGCGCTGACCCGTGCTGCGCGGCACCGCCTGATCAACCACGGCACGACCGATGTCCAGCAGATTGTGATAATTGACACCGGAAGGGCAGGTGGTTTCGCAGTTTCTGCATGACAGGCAACGGTCCAGATGTTGCTGGGTCTTGGCCGTGACTTCGTTGCCTTCCAGCACTTGCTTGATCAGGTAGATGCGCCCGCGCGGGCCATCCAGTTCATCACCCAACAGTTGGTAAGTCGGGCAGGTGGCATTGCAGAAACCGCAATGTACGCAACTGCGCAAGATGCTTTCGGCTTCTTCGGCGCGCTCCAGACGCTGGGCTTTTTCGCTCAAGGTGGTTTGCATGATCAGATCTCTGCGTACATTCGGCCTGGATTGAAAATCCCTTGTGGGTCCAGTTGTGACTTGAGCGATTGCTGGTAGCGCAGCAGCGGTGCCGCCAGTGGCTGGAATGGCTGCTCGGCATTTGCATGGCAGGTGGCATGTCCTCCAGCTTGACTGGCAATGGCGCGGATGGTCTCGGCTTCGGCGCTGGATTTCAGCCAGCGCTGGGCACCGCCCCAATCGATCAGTTGCTCGCCTGGCAGGCTCAATGGGCCGGTGTGGATCGGCAGTGACAGGCGCCAGAGCGGGCGGTCATCGGCAAAAAATGCCAGGCGCTGGGCATTCAGTTCGCTCCAGTAACCGGCGTCGAGCAGTTCGCCGCCCAAACGATCATGCGCTGCCGTTACCGAGCCTTCGCCGCCCTCCAGACGCAGATTCAAACGTTGTCCGTCATGGCTGGCCGCGCTGATGGGGATGGGTTGTTGCCCCCACTGCGCCAGTTTCAGCAGGGCCTGCTCGGTGTTCATTTCCAGGGTGATGCTGAGGCTATGTCGCGGCTTTGGCAGGACCTTGAGGGACACTTCGGTCAGCAGTCCGAGGCAGCCAAAACTGCCAGCCATCAAGCGCGACAAATCGTAGCCCGCCACGTTCTTCATCACTTCGCCACCGAAGCGCAGATGCTTGCCATGACCGGTAATGACGCGGGTTCCCAGCACGTAGTCGCGAACCGAGCCGGCCCACGGTCTGCGTGGCCCCGACAGGCCGGCCGCAACCATGCCACCAAGGGTGGCACCGTCATCGCTGTGCGGTGGTTCGCACGGCAGCATTTGCCCGGCGGCGTCCAGCGTTGCGTTCAATTCGGCCAACGGCGTGCCGGCGCGTGCCGTGATCACCAATTCCGTAGGGTCGTAGGTCACAATGCCGCGATGCGCGCGGGTATCGAGCAGTTGACCGCGCACCTCGCGACCCAGATGAGCCTTGCTGTTCCCTCCCTGAATGCGCAACGGGACATGGTTGCGCAGGGCATGTTCAACCTGTTGCAAAAGCTCTGCGCCAGCGTCGTTGGAGTGTTGAGCAGGCATTAGAAACGCTCCAGTTCAGGGAAGGGTAACTGCCCCATGTGCACATGCATGGCGCCGAACTCGGCGCATCGATGCAAGGTGGGAATGTTCTTTCCGGGGTTGAGCAGGCCGCTGGGGTCGAAGGCCGCCTTGACCGCGTGGAACAGAGTCAATTCGTCACCGCTGAACTGTGCGCACATCTGGTTGATTTTCTCCCGGCCCACACCGTGTTCGCCGGTGATGCTGCCACCGACCTTCACGCACAGTTCGAGGATCTTGCCGCCCAGGGCTTCGGCGCGATCCAGTTCTCCGGGCGTGTTGGCATCGAACAGAATCAGCGGATGCATGTTGCCGTCGCCGGCGTGGAAGACGTTGGCGACGCGCAAATTGTATTCGGCGGACAACTCGGCGATTGCCCGCAGAACACCGGGCAGTTCGCGGCGCGGGATGGTGCCATCCATGCAGTAATAATCCGGCGAGAGGCGCCCGACAGCGGGAAAGGCATTCTTGCGTCCGGCCCAAAAGCGCACGCGTTCGGCTTCGTCTTTGGCCTGGCGCACTTCGGTGGCACCGGCTTGCTCCAGCACTCGTCGGACGCGCTCGCAGTCGTCGTCGACATCGGCCTCGACGCCGTCAAGTTCGCACAGCAGGATGGCTTCGGCGTCGACTGGATAACCGGCGTGGATGAAGTCCTCGGCGGCGCGAATGGCCAAGTTATCCATCATCTCAAGGCCACCGGGGATGATGCCGGCAGCAATGATATCGCCGACTGCACGACCGGCTTTTTCCACGGAGTCAAATGCTGCCAGCAACACCTTGGCTGATTGTGGTTTGGGTAGCAGCTTGACGGTCACCTCCGTGATCACCCCGAGCATGCCTTCGGAGCCCGTGAACAGTGCCAGCAGATCAAAACCTGGCGAGTCGAGGGCATTGCAGCCCAGGGTCAGGCGTTCGCCGTCCACCGTGAGCATTTCCACTTTCAGCAGGTTGTGCACGGTCAGGCCATATTTCAGGCAGTGCACACCGCCAGCGTTTTCCGCGACGTTGCCGCCGATGGAACAGGCGATTTGCGAGGAGGGGTCTGGGGCGTAATACAAACCATGGGGTGCGGCGGCCTGAGAGATCGCCAGGTTGCGCACTCCCGGCTGGACGCGGGCAAACCGCCCAGCGGGATCGATTTCAAGAATTTTGTTGAAGCGTGCCATTACCAGCAGCACGCCTTTTTCCAGTGGCAGTGCACCGCCCGACAGGCCTGTGCCGGCTCCGCGAGGAACCACCGGAACACGCTGCTGATGGCAGATCTTCAGCAGTTTTTCGACCTGCTCGATTTCGCGAGGCAACACCACCAGCATGGGTGTGGTGCGGTAGGCGGATAAACCGTCGCACTCATAGGGTTTGAGCTCTTCCTGGCAGTGCAGGATTTCCAGGTCGGGCATTTGCTCACGCAATGCCTGCAAAAGCGCGTGTTTATCGGTGGCGGGGAGAACCCCATCAACGCGTTCGTCGTAAAGGATATTCATATTGGGGCAGACAACCCTTTCTTATTGTTGTGACCGGCCAACGACGAAACAACCCCGCAGGCTTCGGCGTCCATTACTGTCACTCCCGCTTCGTTGGTCATCGTGATTTTGGCGATTGCACGGCCTTGATTGCTCAAAGTCTTGATGACCCAGTGGCAGGTGATCATGTCCCCGGTATAGGCCGGCTGCGTGAAGTGGAAGGTGATGCGGTCACCTACCCAGCCAATTTTCCTGCCGATTTCGGTGACCAGGCTGGCCGTCAACAACTCATGGGAAACACGTGCTTTAAAAACAGCGGCCTCGGCACAACACACATCGAAAAATGCAGGTTGATAGTCCCGAGAAAATCTCGTGAAAAGCTGGATGTCTTCAAGGTTAAAGCGGCGGGAAGCTGTGAAGCTGTCCCCAGCCTGAAGCTCCTCCGAGGCACGCTGTCTGAAGCGAGGCATTGGAAAATCCCTTACATGAGTTCGGCATCGTCCGGCGATTGCTCCAGCATCTCGCTGGCCCGTTGCTTTCCAATGATTGGGCAGTAGATTTCGCCAGAGATAATTGCCTGGAGATAACTCTTTTTCAGCTTCATGGCTTTCGTTTCACTCGAAACCTTATTGGCAAACAGGTCGACCAGCACAGCCTCTTCAAATGCTGGTGGGTTCTGAAGCAGCTCAATCAGGCCATTTGTTTGCTCTGCATTCAGGAATCTCGGTGCCATGCCTGCTTTTTCACAGGCCATCAAATATTGTTGATAGGCGTAAAGCATGGGGTGTACCTCCAGGATTCAGTCGAAGGGTGACGTTCATACTATAGCTGGCTTTTTATCAAAAAAATAACAAAATGTCAGTTATTGGCGCCTTAGATGTTGACATTTTTTCAGGCGGGAACAAGAGTGGAGTGCAGGTCATTTCGGCCTTTTTTTCCTGTTATCGCCAAATAGAGAATGCACATGAAAATCCTGGTCCCTCTCAAACGAGTGGTCGATTACAACGTCAAGGTTCGCGTCAAAGCGGACAATTCCGGCGTCGACCTCGCCAACGTCAAGATGTCGATGAACCCATTCTGCGAAATCGCAGTGGAAGAAGCCGTACGCCTTAAAGAGAAGGGCGTCGCGACTGAAGTCGTCGTCGTTTCCGTAGGCCCGTCCGCCGCTCAGGAGCAGCTGCGCACCGCGCTGGCTCTGGGTGCCGACCGCGCAATCCTCGTTGAATCCGCCGAAGAGCTGACGTCCCTGGCCGTGGCCAAACTGTTGAAAGCCGTTGTCGACAAGGAACAGCCCCGGCTGGTGATCCTTGGCAAGCAGGCCATCGACAGCGACAACAACCAGACTGGCCAGATGCTCGCGGCACTGAGCGGCTACGGTCAGGGCACGTTCGCTTCGAAAGTCGAAATCAGCGGCGACAGCGTTACCGTGACCCGCGAAATCGACGGCGGCGCGCAGACCGTTTCCCTGAAACTGCCGGCCATCGTCACCACCGACCTGCGTTTGAACGAGCCGCGTTATGCGTCTCTGCCAAACATCATGAAAGCCAAGAAGAAGCCTCTCGAGACGCTGACTCCGGACGCTTTGGGCGTTTCCACCGCCTCCACCAACAAGATCGTGAAAGTCGAAGCGCCGGCTTCCCGTAGTGCCGGCATCATGGTCAAGTCGGTGGCTGAGCTGGTCGAGAAACTGAAAAACGAAGCGAAGGTGATCTAAATGACAATTCTGGTTATTGCCGAGCACGACAACAAAGTGCTGGCTCCGGCCACGCTGAATACCGTTGCCGCCGCTGCCAAAATCGGCGGCGACATCCACGTTCTGGTTGCAGGTCAGGGCGCTGGCGCCGTGGCTGAAGCCGCTGCACAAGTGGCTGGCGTGGCGAAAGTGTTGGTGGCCGATAACGCCGCTTACGCTCACCAGCTGCCGGAAAACGTTGCCCCTCTGGTATCCGAGTTGGGCAAGGGCTACAGCCACATCCTGGCTGCCGCTACTTCCAACGGCAAAAACATCCTGCCGCGCGTTGCCGCTGCATTGGACGTTGACCAGATCTCCGAGATCATCTCGGTAGAAAGCGCTGACACCTTCAAGCGTCCGATCTACGCCGGTAACGCCATCGCTACCGTTCAGTCGAACGCTGCGGTCAAGGTGATCACCGTGCGTGCCACCGGTTTCGACCCGGTTGCCGCGACCGGTGGTTCGGCCGCTGTTGAAGCCGTTGCTGCTGCACGCGACGCTGGCATCTCCAGCTTCGTTGGCGAAGAATTGGCCAAGTCCGATCGTCCTGAACTGACCGCTGCCAAGATCGTCGTTTCTGGCGGCCGTGGCATGCAGAACGGTGACAACTTCAAACACCTGTACGCCCTGGCCGACAAGCTGGGCGCTGGCGTGGGTGCTTCGCGCGCTGCGGTCGATGCAGGCTTCGTACCCAACGACATGCAGGTCGGTCAGACCGGCAAGATCGTTGCGCCTCAGCTGTACATCGCCGTCGGTATCTCCGGCGCGATCCAGCACCTGGCCGGCATGAAAGACTCCAAAGTGATCGTTGCGATCAACAAGGACGAAGAAGCGCCGATCTTCCAGGTGGCCGATTACGGCCTGGTGGCAGATCTGTTCGAAGCTGTGCCGGAATTTGAACAGCTGGTCTGATCCACTTGCAGCGAGGCGGGCGTCAGCTCGCCTTGCTGACCGTTGAAGGAGGCATCATGCGTTACAAGCTTTTGGGAAGATCCGGTCTGCGGGTGTCGGAGCTGTGCCTGGGTACCATGACATTCGGCAACCAAGGATGGGGCACGGAGGAGGTCGAAGCGGCGAGGCTTTATTCGCACTATCGCGATCAAGGCGGCAACTTCCTTGATACCGCCAATGAAATCTATGCAGGCGGTGCCAGCGAAGAGATGCTGGGGCGATTGTTGCAGGGCCATCGCGATCAAATGGTGGTAACCACCAAATATTCCCTGGCACTTCCGGGTGGCCAGGACATCAACGCCGGCGGCAATCATCGTAAAAGCCTGCACCGCTCGGTCGAAGCAAGCTTGCGACGACTGGGTACCGACTATATCGATTTGCTCTGGGTTCACGCTTGGGACGCATTGACGCCGATCGAGGAAATGCTGCGAGCTCTGGATGACCTGGTCAGACAGGGCAAGGTGCTTTACCTCGGTATTTCCAACACCCCCGCCTGGGTTGTGGCTAAATGCAATACATTGGCGCGTGCCAACGGCTGGACACCCTTTATCGCCATGCAGGCCGAGTACAACTTGCTCGAGCGTTCGATCGAACATGAAGTGTTGCCGATGTGCCGCAGCGAAGGGTTGAGTCTGGCTGCCTGGTCTCCATTGGCGAGCGGGATCCTAAGCGGCAAGTACAGCACCGAAGTAGCGGGGGGCGAGAGAAAGCGTCTGGATGTCGCGGCAATGAAATCACTGGATGAGCGCGGGCTGGTCATGGCCGAGGCCGTAGGCAAAATCGCCAGGAAAATTGACAGGACTCCTGCGCAAGTTGCCTTGAACTGGTTGCGTGCACAACCGGATGTCATTCCGCTGTTGGGCGTGAGGACGCATGCTCAGTTAGTGGACAATATGGGGTGTCTTGAGTTTGATCTGGACTCGGCGTGTCTGGCCGAACTGGGTGCGTCAGGCAAGCCGGCTGCCCATTACCCTTACGATTATTTAAACAAGTATCAAAACCTGATCAACGCAGGTTTTCATTCGCAGATCGATGTCGATCATTGAGTTGGATGCCCCTCACGGCTTAGCCGTGAGGGTTTTTTGCTTCACGCTTCGATTTTGCCGTCTTCCTTGGATACCTGGGTGAACATCTTGATGATGTCGCCCGAGGTCACACAGCGACGGGTTTCGCCTTCAGCCAGCGGCGCCGGGCCACCGAACGATTGCGGACGGGTGTCAATGTGGGTTGCCTGAGCGCGCAGCGCGCCCGCGGTGCAATTATTGCGACCTCCCATCAGGCTGAACGCATCGAAGTTGTAGAGACGCATGGCGTTGCCATGGGTGATCTTGTCGATGGTGCTGGCCGGCAGGTGGGAGACTGTTTCGATCAGGCGATCGGGGCACTCTGGCCAGACGGTATCGGAGTGCGGGTAATCGCACTCGTAGGCCACGTTGTCTTCGCCGATGTCTTCGAGGTTCTTCAGGCCGAACTTGTCATCGATAAAGCATGTGAGGAAATGCTCGCGGAACACTTCGCTTGGCTTCTTGCCACCGAAATCGGCATAGGTCCAGGCGCGGTGGTGGTCGTGCACGAAGTCTGCGCGCTCCAGGAAGTATGGAATCCAGCCAATGCCGCCTTCGGACAAGGCGATCTTCAGGTCCGGATAACGCTGCAAGGCCTTGAGGTGGAGCCAGTCGGCCGCCGAATTGACGATGGAAATCGGCATGGTGATGATCCATGCGTCGATCGGAGTGTCCATTGAGGCATGCGGAGCCTGGGCGCCGGAACCGATATGAATATTGATGACGACCTTGTTTTCCGCGCAGACCTTCCACAGTGGCTCCCAGTGGGCGTCATGCAGGCTCGGCTGGCCTTTGAGGGACGGGTTGTCGGTGAAGCTGATGGCGTGGCAGCCCTTGGCAACCACACGCTTGATTTCCTCGACGGTAGCGTTGATGTCCCAGTACGGAACAATGGCATTGGGAATGTTGCGTCCCGGGAAGCTGCCGCACCATTCGTCGATATGCCAGTCGTTGTAGGCCTTGAGCAGGGTCAACGCGTTTTTCTTGTTATCGAACTGGTGGAACAGACTGCCATCGAAGGTCACGACGCTAGGGAAGTTCAACGAAGCCAGCAGGCCGTTGGCGTTCATGTCATCGATGCGCGCCTTGATATCCCATGCGCCTCTGCGCATTTGCTCGAATGAAATGGGCTCGCAGCCATATTCTTCGCGGTTGCGCCCGACCACGGCATTCAATCCGATATTGCCAGCGCGACGGCCTTCGAAGAGCCAGTAGTCCGCACCATTCTTGTCTTTGAGCACTTTGGGAGCGAAGGCTTTTTGCTCCACTGTCAGGTGCTGATCGAACATGGTGGGAGGCTCTACGATGTGGTCGTCAACGCTAATCAGGATCAAGTCATCGACTTTCATTGGCTGCTGTCTCCATTTCGTATGCTGCCGCTGGCCAGGCAGGGCCAGCATCACGGGCTGCTTCAGGTTTTTGTTTTTAGCTGGGAGAACATTAAGGCTTTTGCCGTGTCTCGGCAAGCAATAACCGACACATTGTTAGTTAATGACTTTATCGCTGACAAGCTGCACCACCGTGCATCATGGAAGTTGAATGGCTGCCCAGGGCAAATGATACTATGTCAGTTAATTTGTAACTTTATCTAACGGTGC
This sequence comes from Pseudomonas putida, assembly GCF_003228315.1. Classification (NCBI taxonomy): domain Bacteria; kingdom Pseudomonadati; phylum Pseudomonadota; class Gammaproteobacteria; order Pseudomonadales; family Pseudomonadaceae; genus Pseudomonas; species Pseudomonas putida. Next base: position 2,085,948 of record NZ_CP029693.1, on the reverse strand, counting down.
AGGTGCAGGTGCAGGGCATGAAACTGTTTCAAGGGGCGGGCAGGTGGGTAGCGTGCTGGATATTTCTGCTGATAACCGTTCAGGCCGGGGCCGCAGAGCCTCAGGACGATGGTCAGGGGGCAAGGGCTCTGCTTGAGCGTGCAGTTCTTTATTATCAGGAGCATCACGAAAGTGCCATGGCGGCTTTCAGTCGCCAGGGGGATTTTGTTGATAACAACTGTTATGTGCTGGTGCTCAATACCAGTGGCGTAATGCTGGCAAGTGGCGGTCCGTCCAGTTATCTGATCGGGAAGAACGTCGGTGAGGTCTTGCCAAAAGAATTGAAGACGGCTTTCTCCGAGGCCCTGCGGACCGAGTCAGGCCAGGGCGTGCGGAAGGCTCAATACCACTGGAAAAACTGGAGTGGCGACCGCGACGAGAACAAGGTCGTCTACTACCGTCGCGTCGATGACAAACTCTTCGCCGTGGGCTACTTCATTTCACGGGAGTCTGCGGAAAATGCCCGGTTGATGCTCGACAAGGTTGCGGATGCCATCGCATCCAACCCTGCTTCCACGCTGGATGCCATCAATCAGGCGAACCCGGCGTTTCGTCAGGATGATCTGTACCCTTACGTGATTGATCTGAACAGTCGGCGCTTTGTTGCTCATGGCCTCAATAAGCGTTTGCTGGGCGTGGATTTCAGTACCCTCAAGGACGCCCATGGTCAGCCATTAGGGGCACCCATTCTGCGCATATCTCAGCGCAAGGGGACAGGAGAGTATCAATACCTTTGGACAAATCCATTGACCAACCGGGTCGAGAACAAGCATGCGTTTTTCCGCCGGGTAGGTTCGTATCTGGTCGCTGTCGGTTACTACCAGGACAAGCCGTAAGGTGTGAGAGAGCGGCGCCGGATAACCGGCGCTGCGGCCTGCATTACTCAGGCGGGGGTAGTCATTTGAGCGAGGATGTCCTTGAGTGACATTGAATCGTCGACAAGGCTTGGGATGTCGGGTTTTTGTCGTCCCTGAACGAGCTTCTTGATCAAGGCGAATTCCGATTGGCGATTGATGCAGTCTGCGGCAATCACCATGCCCTCGCGCAGGTAGAACACAACAAACGAACGCAAAGCCGGTGAGCCGCGCAGGCAGGTCTGGTCGTGACCCTGTGACAAGCCGACAGTTTGCAGTTTCAGGTCGTACTGATCGGACCAGAACCAAGGTACCGAACGATAGGGCAAGGGCTTGGCGCAGATCGCCAGTGCCGCCGTCCGGGCTTGCTCAACGGCATTAGGAATAGACTCCAGGCGCAGCCGGCGACCGTAGAGCTCGCTTGGATGACTGCAGCAATCACCAATGGCATGAATGAATGGGTCGCTGGTGTAAGTGTACTCATCGACCACAATGCCATTGTCGATTTCTAGTCCCGCTTGCTCGGCCAGCTCGGTATTGGCAATGGCACCGATCCCAACCAAAACCAGGTCGGCGGGGAACACACTGCCATCGCTGAGTTGAACCGATTCAACCCGTTCACCCGTGGTGTCGAGATTCAAACGATCGAGTTGGGCATTGAGGTGCAGTTTTGCCCCTTCAGCCTGATGAACGTGCTGATAGAAACTGGAGACATCCGGGGCTGTTACACGTGCCAGAAGCCGGTCCATGCTTTCTATCAAACTGACCTTGAGCCCTCGCTTGAGCGCCACGGCAGCGACCTCCAGGCCAATGTAACCTCCACCAATGATGACCAGGCGTTTGCCTTCGAGCATTTGCTCGCGCATCTGCTGCGCATGAGCGAGGGTGCGCAAATAATGCACGTTTGCCAGGGGGCGCTCTGAGTCCAGGATGGCAAGTTGTCTCGGCCGGCTGCCGGTGGCGAGAATCAAATGGCTGTAGCCCAGGCTGCTGCCATCGGACAATTCAATGGTCTTTTGTGCGGCGTTCAGGCTCACCACCTGAACGCCGAGACGCGTCTCGATGTTGGCCTTTTCATAAGCATCGGCGGGACGAATGAGCAAGGCCTGATCATCGACCGTACCGGCCAGAAAGCCTTTGGACAGGGGAGGGCGCTGATAGGGCAGGCTGACTTCATTGCCAATCAGAACGACGCGCCCGGTGTAACCGTTCTGGCGCAGCGAAATGGCCGCTTCGCAGCCGGCATGGCCGCTGCCGACAATCAGGGTGCAGCTGGATTCAGGTTGGCTCATTTACAGTCTCCCGGCGACGGCCTGTTTCAGGCGATTTCCAGCATGGCGAAGTCTTCTTTGGTGGCGCCGCATTCCGGGCAAATCCAGTCTTCGGAGACATCTTCCCAACGCGTGCCGGCGGGAATGCCCTCGGCCGGCGCGCCGAGTGCTTCGTCGTAGATGTAACTGCAAAAAAAACATTGCCACTTTTTCATGATCGTCGTGCACCTTCTTAACGCGTGGAAATGGAGAGTCGTCGTTTAAGTGTCACGCCACCCTGACGACGACTTTGGCGGACAGTTCGGGGACCTGGGCCATGGCAAAGGCTTCGGCGAACTGAGCGAAATCGAACGAGTGGCTGAGCATTGGGGTGATATCGAGCTGTGAATCGCTGAGCATCTCGATGACTTCCGGAAATTCATCGGGATAGGAGAGGGAGCCGATCAGTACGAGCTCCTTGATCATCACCTGGATCATGTTCAGTTGAACCGGCTTCTTGTGCGTCGCCAGTACCACGATCCGTGATTTTTCCCCGGCCATGTCCACCATTTGCTCCAGCAGCGGGCCATGCCCGGCACAGTCGATGTACAACGAGGCATCGACTACGGGTAGCCCAGTGAGCTTGGCGGTTCGCATGCCCAGGTATTCCTGGAGTGTTGATTGCAAATCGGCACGACCGGGGTTGATGACATGGTCCGCTCCCAGTTGACGGGCGCGCTCCAGTCGCTCGTCGGTTAAGTCCACGGCAACCACTTTGGCCACTCCGCGGTACTTCAATGCGGCTATTACACCTAGGCCAATCGGGCCTGCCCCAAAGACAACGGCACGATCTTGAGTGTTGACGCCAGCCTGGTTCAGGCCATGCATGCCCACAGCAATGGGTTCGGTCAGTACGGCACGCTGGAAGTCCAGCGAGTCGGTCAAGGGGAACAGCGTTTCGCCCAGTCGTGCATTTCGCACCAGCAAGTACTCGGCAAAGCCGCCGTGGTCAGGGTCCCCTGTACCAATGCGGCTCGAGCCCTTCATGGGGTCTACCACCACTCGCAGGCCTGGCTGGATATTTTGCACATCACTGCCGACGGCGTGAATGGTGCCAACCAGCTCATGTCCCAGCGGTAAGGGCTGACCACCCGGTCGACCAATGTAACCGTCGCGGGCAAAGCCAAGATCGCTACCGCAGATGCCAAACATAGCGACCTTTACAATCACATCGAGCGGACCGGCCTCAGGCATCGGCACGTCGACGACTCGCAGATCTTGAATGCCATACAAGCGTACTTGTTTCATCGGGTGGCCTCGTTGAGTGGGTTCAGCCGGCCAGATTGGCGCGGCCCTTTACCAGGCGCAGCGGCGTATACACCATCACTACGGTGCCGTCCTGTTTGACTACTTGGTTGCGGGTGCGCACCAGCCCCATGCCAGGCTTGCCTTTACTTGCCCTGGATTCAATGACTTCGACCTCAACATGCAGAGTGTCGCCGGCAAAGGTCGGCCCTTTGATATCCAGCTCCGTGTGCAGAAAAGCCACGCCAACACCTTGCAGGGCGGTCTGGAAAAGAAGCCCCTCCGCGAAGCAGAACACTTGCCCACCCGGTACCAGGCGGCCATTGAATCCGGCCTCCTTGAGGAACTCGACGTTGGTGAACAACACTTCGAGCATCCCGGTCGCAGAAATGAAGTTGACAATGTCGGCCTCGGTCACGGTACGCCCGAGTGTTTTGAAAGTGCGCCCTACCGGGAGGTCTTCCCAGGGAAAGCCAATGCCAATGGTTTCTGGTTCGCTCATCTTGTTATCTCGTGTCTGGTTGCAAAGTCGGGAACGAGGGATCAGATCGGATCCCAGGTAGTCAGCTCTGGTGATGGCGTGTTCGCATAAAAGGAGGTCTGCATGGCCGGTATCGCGTGCTCGGCGATGGTTTCTGCGGTCCAGCCCTCGCTGCGATGCACCGAGCGGATGACCCGGGATTGCGAGAACAGATAAATCTCGTTAGCGCGCACACCGAAAATCTGCCCGGAAACACCGGCCCCCGCGTCGCTCGCCAGGTACACGGCCAACGGGGCAATCTTGCGCGGCTCCATGAGTTTGAGTTTTTCCATGCGCGCAGCGGCTTCGGGGGTGTCGGTCGGCACTGAAGCGGTCATGGCGGTCCACGCCCAGGGGGCGATGCAGTTCGAACGCACGTTGTAGCGCTTCATGTCCAGTGCGATGCTTTTGGAGAGCCCGACCACGGCCATTTTGGCTGCTGCGTAGTTGGCTTGTCCGGGGTTGCCGATCAGGCCACTGGTGGAGGTCATATGGATGTAGCTACCGCTGGCCTGCTCCTTGAAATAGGGGGCGGCGGCACGGGCGACGTAGAACGAGCCATTGAGGTGCACGTCGACCACCGCCTGCCATTCTTCAAGGCTCATCTTGAAGAAGAAGCGGTCGCGCACAATGCCGGCGTTGTTGATGACCGTATCGATTCGACCGAACTGATCCAGTGCACATTCGACGATGCGGTGTGCGGAGTCCCACTGGGCTACGCTCTCAATGCTGGCCACGGCTTCACCACCCGCCTGGCGTATTTCTTCGGCGACTGCCTCGGCAGCGCTGCCGCCATCCGGGGTGCGCCCCAGATCATTGACGACCACCCGCGCGCCCTCCGCGGCAAAAGCGAGAGCATATTCGCGGCCGATACCGCTACCGGCTCCGGTGATAACGACGACTTTGTCTTGAACCATGGATGGCATGCCCGTCTCCTGCGTTTTGAGTGCGGTTTCCGATTTGGGTTGTGTATCGGCTTGGCTGGGTGACGCTATCATAATAACTGGCATTATGTCAGTTATTGATTTTGTACGGCAAGCTGTCGTTTTGCCGTTTCGGTAGAGAATCGATAGGGAAACAACAGTTGCGTGCGCAGGCCAGTTTGTATAGTTTTCACCAATAGCTGTTCGATTGTTGTTTTTTGGAGCCGATTGGAGCCAAGAACCGGTTGATGCAGCTTTTTTGTTTTCGGATCAGCGATACCCGTATTTTTTCGATTTGATGGAGCGAGACTCAACCCATGGCAAACGACGTCACGATGAACAAGCAGGGCCAGACGCTCGGACGCAAAGGCTTGGAAACCCGGCAGCGGCTGATGTCCGCCACACGCCGATTGCTCTATACGCACCCGCTGCCGGATATCACCGCAGTGGCCATTGCCAAGGCGGCGAGTACGTCATCGGCAAGCTTTTATATGTATTTCGATGATGTGCAGGATGTGCTGTATGCGCTGAGTCTTGATGCCGGCGAGGAGATGGCTGAAGTAGCACGTTTGCTTGAAAAGCCTTGGAACCCTGCGCGTTACGAGGAAGAAGCGCTGGGTATTATCGAATCATTGAACATGGTCTGGAGCCGTCATCGCGAGGTGTTGCGTTATCGAAACCTGGAAGCAGACCGTGGCGACCCTCGTTTCGAAGAGCTGCGAATGAACACCTATATCCCGTTCATCGAACGCTTTGCCAAGCTGATCCTTGCGGTCAATCCACCCATGGGCGGACGCAAAAAAAGCGACGCATATGCAGAGGCCACTGTATTGCATGCGGCAATGGAGCGCTTGGCGGCGTTGGACCCGGTGGTCATGGAGCGAGGGCTTGGTGCCAAGCGTGTCAATGCGGCCATTGCTCGAATAGTCGTACAGACTCTGATCGGGCAACCCACCGACAGTGCCAGCATGAGGGCGGCAGCTCTGACCAAACCCAAAAATGGCGCTTCCAAAGCCACAGCTGAAGACGCTGTGGCCCCGGAGGAGACTGAACCCCAGCCTTGATTTCAGGCTGGGTCGAACTCGATGAAGCCGTGGCTCAGCACCGGCGCATCGCGTTCGCAGGCGTGCATCTTGAACAGCGCAAAACCCGAGCGCACGTGCCACAAGTCGATGCGCATGGTTTCACTTGTCAGCATCGGCCCGGCATAGCGCACGCCAATGGCGCGCAGGCGATCGGGTTCATTGTCGCAGGCCATTAGCAAAGCACCTCGCCCGGCCAAACCAAAACAGCCCAATCCGCGCAGCATGTATTGCTGCGTGTCCGCTTGCGCCTGCGCGGCGACCGCAATGTCGGCCGATAACCGGAACAAGGTGTCGGCGCCCTCGGGGGTGCGGATTTCCAGCGTGCAATCAGGACGGCGATCAGGAATGGCTTCTGGGCGCTGTGAGGGTTGCGGCTGGCCGCCAAAACCGCCGTTACCACGTAATACCGTGGTCACTTCGATGCTCACCAACGGATTACCCTGCTCATCGCTGAGCAGTTGCTCCTGTACCATCAAGGCACCTTTATCCCCTCGATCGAACACGTCTTTAATCTTCTGGGTCAGTACCACGCTTCCTTCTACCGGCAGAGGGCGATGTACACGCAGGCTCTCCTGGGCATGCACCATCTGCTGCCAGACGATCCCGCTGCGCGGATCTTGCTGCCAGAACTCACCATCAGCCAAGGCTACGGCACTCATTGGCAGGCCAGTCAATGCCGGGTTGTCATCGATAAAGCGGCTATCAATATCCTGCCAGCTGGGGTCGACGCCCGCACCGAAACCTTTGGCGAAGCGAATGCTGTCAGCTCTGCCGTAGGTGCGAGTGGAGGCCGCAAACGGCCAGTTCATTAGCGTTTGATAATCAAGGGACACTACGGTTGCTCCAGGCGATGACACGGATGGGCAGGCCCGCAGGCCTGCCCGTTGGGGCTCAGGATTGGGCTTTCTTGGCGGCTTCGAGCGAGGCGCGCATGCCAGCGGCGGCTACGGCGTAGTGCTCGTTGGTCGAGGTGCTGAGGATGTGAGTGTCGAAGTGCGCCATGATCGAATTGCGGAAACCCATGATGTCAGCCGAACGATTGATCGAACGCTTGAGCATGCGCAAGCCAATGGGGGGTGCCTTGGCGATGTGCTCGGCCATGTTCATGGTGTATTGCTCAAGTTCCGCGCGTGGCACCACATGGTTGACCATGCCCCATTCCTTGGCTTCGCTTGCGCTGATTTTCTGCCCGGTGAACAGAAATTCCTTGGCTTTGCGAATGCCCATTACCCAAGGATGGACCAGTGTTTCCACCGAGGCCGCAGCCAGGCTATGGGCGACCGGGTCGCTGAAGAAGGCGTCGTCGGCAGCGATCATGATGTCGCACATGTTGGCGACCATGAAACCACCGGCGATGCAGGCACCTTGTACTTGAGCGATCGTTGGTTTTGGAAAGTCCCAGATGCGCAGAGCGTTGCCCAGGTAGTGTTCGCTTTCCCACAGCCAGTGCTGCTCGGGCGAGAATTCGCCGCGTTTTTCCATGCCATCCATCAAGTCGTGCCCGGCCGAAAAGTGCTTGCCTATGGCGCCAATGATAAGCACGCGGACATTGTCGTCCTTTTTCGCCAGATCCAGAGCGTGGTCGAGTTCGGCGAGCAAGTTTTCCGATTCGGCGTTGGCGTTGCCTGGCCGGTTATGACTGATGCGGGCCACGTGGCCGATGATTTCGTAGCTGATGTCTTGGTATTCCATGATGGTTTTCCTGTTGTCAGTCATGCGTCGAACTCAACGTAACCGTTGTTGAGGATGGTGATGTCGCGCTGTGTAGCAATCACTCTGAAAGAGGCCTGGCCAGGGCCTTCGCGCCAGGCTTCGATACGCAACGTTTCACCGGGATACATAGGTGCGGCGAAGCGCAGGTTCAGCTCCCGCAGTCGAGCGGGGTCGTTGTCGCAAAGCAACTTGATCAGTGCCCTGCCAGCCATTCCATAGCTGCTCATGCCGTGCAGGATCGGCTTGTCGAAACCGGCGAGGGCGGAAAAGGCCGGGTCGATGTGCAAGGGATTCAAATCTCCGGACAGGCGATAAATCACGGCCTGCTCAGGACGGCTTTCCAGCTCGATGCTCAAATCGCAAGGCCGGTCTGTAGGGATTGGGTGCGGCTTGGGCTGGCCTTCGGCCGAGCCACCGAAGCCGCCGTTGCCACGCATGAAGGTCGACCACTTCGAGGTCGCCAGTAGCGTTTCAGTGCGCGCGCAGTAGATGCGCCGCGACATGTACATCACCGCACCCTTGTCAGCACCCTTGTCGAAAATTTCGTCGACCTGGTCACGGCCGATCACTTCACCGTGAGCGGGAAGGGGCTGATGCAGGGTCAGGAACTGTTCGCCATGCAGGACCTTGCTCAGGTCAATTCCGGTTTCCGGATCGGCCAGCCAGGATGCGCCGCCGGCCAGGATGCTGGCCATGGTCGGCAACGCCTTCAAGCCAGGCTCGTAGACGTACTGCAGGTCCTCGGCGGCGAGAGGGTTGCAGGTAGCGGCACCGACACCCAATGCATAAAGGATGGTGTCGCGTTCGCTGTAGGTTTGTCTGGCCTCTGGAATGGACCAGTTTTTTATACGTTGGTAATCGAGAGACACGTTTTATTCCTCGGCCAGGGTGGTTGCTGAGCCATAGCATTGCCTTTAACATTAAAACTGTCAAATAGTCAGTTATGCGGTGTAGTATTCATGTGGGGCCGCTAAAAACAGGCCATTCGTCATAAATTAGTGACTGAGGTTCAGTTGGGTGTCCGAGGCCTCGCTCATAACAAGAACGTTTTGGAGACAGACAATGGCTTTATTGAGTGGGAAAGTCGCAATCATCACCGGTGCCGGGCGCGGGCTGGGTGCTGCCTATGCAACGTTGCTAGCCGCCGAGGGCGCGGCCATTGTGGTCAATGACCTGGGGCGTGACGAAAACGGTGCCTATATTGCCGAGTCAGTGGCGCAGGGGATACGCGATAGCGGTGGTCAGGCAGTCGCCCACACCCAGGACATCTCGACCGTCGAAGGCGGTCAGACCTTGTGCGCAACCGCACTGGAGCATTTCGGACGCGCCGATATCCTGATCAACAACGCCGGGATCCTTCGCGACAAATCGTTCCTCAAGTTGAGCGAAGCGGATTGGGATGCAGTCATCGCGGTCAACCTCAAGAGCATGTACGCCGTCACTCAACCGGTATTTGGCTGGATGAAGGAGAACGGTGGCGGGGTCATCGTCAACACCTCTTCCACGTCCGGGCTGGTTGGCAATTTTGGCCAGGCCAACTACGCAGCGTCCAAATGTGGTGCCTGGGGCTTCTCCAATGTGCTGGCGATCGAGGCTGCCAAATTCGGCGTGCGGGTCTGGACGCTCGCACCGGCCGCGGTTTCCGCGCTGACCGCGCCATTGATGGACGAAATCAGCAAGGCTCAGTTGGCGCCCGAGCATGTGGCCCAGGTGGTGCTTTACATGGTCAGTGAGCTATCCGGTCAGCGCACCGGGCATTGCCTGTTTGCTTCTGGTCAGAGCGTGCGAGAACTGAAGCTGGTGTCGGCTGAAGGCATTCGTGGTGGTGGCGTCGATCCGCAGTTCAGTGCCCAGCGTCTGGCCGCTGAAGAGGACAAGGTTTTCCGCTCGGAAACTGCCCTGACCATCATGGATTTCGCTCGTTAAGCAAGCACCGATCAACTCATCTCGGACGCGCATCGTCCTGTGGAGAACAGCATGAGCAATAAAGTTCTGGTCGCCGGTGTTGGCATGGTCAAGTTCACCAAGCCAGGCAAGAGTGAAATGTATGACGTCATGGGCGCACAGGCGATTGCCAGTGCCCTCAAGGATGCCGGTATTGAATATGGTCAGGTACAGCAGGCGTATGCCGGTTTCGTTTCCGGTGACACCTGCTCTGGGCAGACGGCGCTATACCATGCGGGGTTGACGCAGATTCCGGTGATCAACGTCAACAACGCCTGTGCCAGCGGCTCTTCGGCCTTGTTTCTGGCGCGTCAGGCGGTCATGAGCGGGGTTGTCGATGTTGCCTTGGCCGTTGGTTTCGAACAAATGAATCCCGGTGCCCTGGCTGGCAGTGACGCCGCTGCCCGCACGCCAATCACTGTGCGTATCGATGAGGCCACTCGACGCATCCGTGGCTGGGACGAGCTGGCGCCCACTGGGCCTCAGTACTTCGGTGGGGCGGGTGCCGAGTACATGGAAAAATACAACGTGACTGCCGAGCTGTTCGGTCGGGTTTCGGTCAAGGCCCGCAGCCATGCCGGGCGCAACCCTTACGCACTGTTCACTGACCCGCTGACCCTGGAGCAGGTCATGGGTTCGCCAGCCATTTTTGGTCCATTGACGCGCCTGATGTGCTGTCCGCCGACCTGCGGCGCCGCAGCGACAGTGGTGGTGTCCGAAGCCTATGCACGCAAACATGGCCTGGCCAATTGCGTGGAGATCGCCGGCATGAGCCTGACCACCGACGGACCGCAAAGCTACGAGTCCGGCAGCATGATCCAAGTGGTCGGTGCCGGCATGACCTCGCGGGCTGCTCAGCAAGCCTATGCGCAAGCAGGTGTCGGGCCGCAGGACCTGGATCTGGTCGAGCTGCATGACTGCTTCTCATCCAATGAGATCATCAGCTACGAGGCGCTGGGCTTGTGCGCCGAAGGCGGCAGCGAACGCTTCGTTCTCGATGGCGACAACACCTATGGGGGCAAGGTGGTCACCAACCCATCCGGCGGACTGTTGTCCAAGGGGCATCCATTGGGGGCGACGGGCCTGGCACAAATTGCTGAAGTGTCCTGGCATTTACGCGGGTTGGCGGGTGATCGCCAGGTACCTGGCGCACGCCTGGGGCTGCAGCACAACGTCGGGTTGGGCGGCGCCTGCGTCGTCACCATTCTGAAAAGGATCTGATCTGCAGCGCTCCAGGCCCAAGGGCTCGTTTGATTTGCTAAACGAGCCCGCTTTCTTCCAGTCGATTGATTTGTCTGCGCAGGTGTTGGCCGGCGTGGTTTCGTGAGGGCGATATGAGCGAGCAGTTGTCGCAGCACTATCAGGCCATCCTTCAGGGGCTTGGTGAAAATGTCGAACGTGAAGGGTTGCTGGACACCCCAAAACGTGCGGCCAAGGCCATGCAGTATTTGTGTAATGGTTACCAGAAAACCGTCGAAGAACTCGTCAACGGTGCGCTGTTCGAGTCGGACAACGATGAAATGGTGATCGTCAAGGATATCGAGCTGTACTCGTTGTGCGAGCACCATCTACTGCCGTTCATTGGCAAGGCGCATGTGGCCTACATTCCGTCCGGCAAGGTATTGGGCTTGTCGAAGATTGCCCGCATCGTCGATATGTTTGCGCGCCGCCTGCAGATTCAGGAAAACCTGACTCGGCAGATTGCCGAAGCGGTCCAGCAAGTCACCAATGCCGTCGGTGTCGCCGTGGTGATTGAAGCCAAGCACCTGTGCATGATGATGCGCGGCGTGGAAAAGCAGAACTCAATGATGACGACCTCGGTCATGCTCGGACAGTTGCGCGAATGTGCCAACACTCGCCAAGAGTTTTTGCAGTTGATCAGAAGCCAGAAGTGATACGAAGAAACTGAGAGCGTGTCGGCCCTGCAAGCAAGGCCGACAACATCCTGATGCTAGGCAGACTGTTCCATCGGTTGGGTCAGCCTGCTCCACAAGGCCGCACCGTCACGAGCCAAAATCTGTTGGCCCAGACGTTCTGCCCAGTAGTGTTCGCTACCGGCATCCGCGCGCCATTGCCACAGGCGTCGGGTGTAGTAGTGAAGGCTGTGCTCGTCGGTCACGCCAATGGCACCAAACACCTGGTGGGCCATGGCGGCAGCGCGTCCTGCGGCCTTTCCAACCAGTGCCTTGGCCACTGCCGCCGCCTGGAACGGATTACCTGCATCGATCATGCGTGCCGCGTACAGGCCAGCAACCTGGGCTGCCGCTGCTTGGGAGGCGAGCTCGGCAATCATGTGCTGAATGGCCTGGAACTTACCGATCGGTTTGCCGAACTGCACACGGGTGTTGGCATAGTCCACACAGAACTCCAGCACCTTAGCCAAAGCTCCGGCCATCTGAATGCTTCTGAGCACAGCGATCAGCGGTTGCAGCGTGCTCGTTCCAAGTATTGGCGGTGCGGCTGCAAACTGTTCGGGACGCGTGTTGCTCAGGTTCCATTGCGCGCAGGGAAGGCGGTCGAGGGTTTCGACTATTTGCTGCTCACCTTCACTGGCTCTAACCAGGCATAGGTACAGGTCGCCTTCGCGCTCGGCGAGCAATACGACATGCTCGACCTGCGGCAACCAGCTTAATTGCGGGTCACGACCCAGCAAGCGATCTTGCCCATCCAGTTGATACACGCTGGTCGATACCGCCATGGGACCTTCAGGCACTTGCAGTCCGGCACAGGAAAGCGCCCACGCTGCGATGGCCGTTTCCCCGACGGGCAAAGGAACCGCATGGGTGCCACACAGACGCAACATCGGTTCACTCTCGGTCCAGCTCAGGCCGGCGCCGCCATGCTGTTCCTGACACATGGCGAGGGGGATGCCCAACTGCTCGATCTCGGCCCAGAGGACTGTCGCCGGGCGACCATCTTCAGCATCGACCCAGGTCTGGCGATCGATACGGTCAGTGAAGAGTCGGTTCACTTGTTCTGCGAGCATTTCGCTGATGTTCATGTCGTCACTCATCGCAGTCCAAGCCCCTTGGCAATGATGCCGCGCAAAATTTCGCGTGTTCCGCCACGCAGGGAGAAGCTCGGCACGTTCTGTACGAGGAAACCCTGCAATTCACTCAACTTGTTACCCCTGACAAGGGTGGATGGCGTGTCGAGCAATTCGCGCACGAGCTCCGGGATTCGTTGCTCATGGGTATTGCCCAGGTCCTTGACCAGGGCGGCTTCCTTGGCAGGGGAGTGGCCATCCTGAAGTTGGCCAAGGATGGACAGCGACATCTCGCGCAACACCGTCAATTCCGCGTAGGCCTCTCCCAGTTTTCGTGCCGCCAGACGGTCGGCCTTGTGGTCGCCATGCAGGGCTTCGATGGTCAAGGGCAGCAGAGGAAAGCTGCTCATATAGCGATCCGGTTGGCTGCGTTCGAAAGCCAGCTCCGCCGTGGCCTGGCTCCAGCCGTCACCTTCTTGCCCCACCAGCATATCGTCGGGAACGAAGACATCGTCGAAGACGACTTCATTGAAGTGCGCTTCGCCTGTCAGATCGTGAATGGGGCGTACTTCGATGCCGGATGAGCGCATGTCGATCAGGAACTGAGAAAGGCCTTTGTGGCGCTCCGCGTCAGCACTGGCACCCGTGCGGAACAGCCCGATCATGAAGTCGCACAGGTGTGCGTTGGTGGTCCAGACCTTGCGGCCATTAAGTCGCCAGCCACCGGCGACACGGGTAGCGCGCGATCGTAGCGAAGCCAGGTCCGAGCCCGAGTCGGGTTCGCTCAGGCCAATGCAAAACGAGGCCTGGCCTTTGACGATGAGTGGAATGAAGCGGCGACGCTGTTCTTCACTGCCCAGGCGCAAGAGCAGGGGGCCGCTCTGTCGGTCGCCGAACCAGTGCGCACCCAGCGGCGCGCCTGCAGCGAGCATTTCCTCGACCACCACGTATCGCTCCAGGCCGGAGCGCTCGTGGCCGCCGTAGGCTTTTGGCCAGGTCATGCCGATCCAGCCGCGGCGACCGACTTCTAGGCTGAATTCGCGGTCGAACCCCGTCCAGGAGTGACCGATCTTCCAGCCCGACCATTGGCTGGCGCTGTCCTGCAGAAAAGACCGGACTTCCTGGCGTAAAGGCTCCAGGGCGGCAGGCAGCTGCAAGGGTTTGAAACTGAAGGTTGATGTCATGACAGATCCCTCAGATGACGTTGCGTTGACGCAGTTCTTCGATGTGCGCCGGGTTCATCCCCAGCCAGTCACCGAGAATTTCACTGGTGTGTTCGCCGATAGTCGGTGGCGCCGACTTGTATTGAACCGGCGTCGAGGAAAACCGCATCGGGCTTGCCGCGGTACGAATCGTGCCATTGACCGGGTGTTCCAGCGGTACGATCATTTCGCGCTCAATGGCATGCGGGTCGCGCTCAAGGTCGGCCATGCTGTTGATCGGTCCGCAGGACACGGTGGCGGCATTGAGGTGGGCGATCCACTCATCCTTGCCACGGCCACGCAACGCCTCGGTAAGCAGCGCCGACAGTTCCTGGCGATTGGCGACACGCGCACCGTTGCGGGCAAAGCGGGGGTCTTCGATCCACTCGGAGCGGTCCACAGCGGCGGCTAGCCGGGCGAATTCGCGGTCATTGAAGGTCGCGACCAGGATAAAGCCGTCATCCACCGCGTAAACACCATAAGGCGATGCGCTTGGGTGATCGTTACCCGTGCGGCCCAGCTCCTTGCCACCGTTGAACCAGGCAGAAAAGGTGTTGAGCAGTGCGGCGACCTGGGAGTCGAACAGCGACACATCGATGTGCTGGCCCTCACCGCTCTCATGGCGGTGATTGACCGCGGCCAGTACGCCGATGGCGGCGTAGAGGCCGGCGCAGATATCCGCCACTGGAACACCGACTCGCATGGGGCCATCGCCGGCGTGTTCGTCGCGGTGACCGGTCACCGACATCACCCCGGCCATGGCCTGGATCAGGTAGTCATAACCAGACCGGTTGGCGTAGGGGCCGGTCTGACCGAAACCGGTGATAGAGCAGTAAATCAGGCGCGGGTTGATCTCGCGCAGCTCTTCATAGCTCAGGCCGTATTTGGCCAGGGTGCCGGTCCGGTAGTTCTCCAGCAGGATGTCCGATTTGGCCGCCAGCTGGCGCAATAGCTCGGCGCCTTCGCGCTCAGCGAAATTGACGCTGATCGAGCGCTTATTGCGGTTGACCGATTGGCTGTAGGTGGACTCCTGGTGGGGTTCGTTCTCGGTGCCCTTGATCCATGGCGGGCCGATGCGACGGATATCGTCGCCTTCGCCCTGGCGTTCGACCTTGAGGACGTCGGCGCCGAGGTCGGCGAGTATCTGTCCGGCATAAGGGCCGGCAATGACCCGGGTCATGTCGAGTACGCGCAGGCCTGCAAGTGCTTCTTTGGCAATATTGTGCATAGTCATACCGCTATGGTGTACCCGCCATTGACCGAAAGGACCTGGCCGGTGATATAGGAAGCCGCTTCGGACAGCAGGAAGCAGACAGGGACTGAAACTTCTTCAGGAGAGGCGAAGCGACCCAGTGCAATCTGCGCCAGGTAGGTTTCGAGAAACTTCGGATCGGTACGCACCTTCTCGGTCATGGCGGTTTCCACCATGCCGAAACACACCGCGTTTGCGCGGATGCCGTGTTTTGCCCATTCCCGTGCAGCTGTCATGGCCATGCCGAACATGCCGGACTTGGCCGCCGAATAGTTGATCTGGCCGAGGCTGCCGCGGCGCCCGGCATCGGACGAGATAAACACGATCGAGCCCGGCGCGCTGTCGCCCGCCCGAGCGCGTTGCAATAGATGCTGGCCGACCGCCTGGGTGAAGAAAAACGAGCCTGTCAGGTGCACATCGATCACCTGTTGCCATTGCTCCAGCGTCATCTTTTCGATCATGGCCGGCCGGCCAATGCCGGCGTTGTTGACCAGACCGTGGACGGCCCCGAAGTGGCTGACAGCCTGTTCCACGGCCGACTGTACGAAGGCCTGGTCACTGACACTGCCCGCCAGTGGCAGATAGTGCTCGCCCAGCTCATGGGCAGCGCTGTGCAGGGCATCGGCATTGAGGTCGACAGCTGCGACGTTGGCACCCAATTCGATGGCCAGGCGTGCAATGCCCAGGCCGATTCCCTGACCGGCACCGGTCACGACAATCGTGCGACCGGCAAGTGACATCGGATTTTTCATGATCTATCGCCTAGTGGTGGTGTGGGTCGAAAACGACAAAAAACTGGTCAACTTCCTCGACGATGCGCGCCTTGACACGCAGGCCGATCGTGACCTGTTCGGCGGGCATGCCTTCAATGCGCGTCATCATTCGCGGACCTTCATCAAGGTCGACCAGGGACACGTTGTAGGGCTGTGCGGGAGGCTTGGGGCGGATAACCGTCGCTGAGTAGACGGTGCCAAGCCCGCTGGCTTGCACCCATTCCAGGTCGGTATTGCCGGTTCGCGGCTCAAGCACCCGAGGATAAAAAAAGCAGCGTTGGCTCGAGCGGCTGCGCTGGAGCATGAATTGGCCTTGCTTCAGAAATTCCTGAAAGTCGGCGTCGGGGCGAATAGTCGTCATCGAAAGCCTGCTCCATGATCACTAAACTGCCACAGTGTCAGTAATTGACGGTGTATGGCACTGGATTGTCGATTCTTGTTGTCCTATCTGGTATAAAACTGTCAAACAGTTAGTTTTTAATATGCGGTCATTCCTTTCGCCAGTCAAGCGCAAGGACTGCATCAGAGAAGGCGAGGCTTCGATGACAGACAGTTTGAATTCGTTATGGGCGCCGCTGCGATTTGCCTCGTTCCGCGCCTTGTGGCTGGGCGCGTTGGCGATGAACCTGGCGATCTGGATGCAGAACGTAGGCGCTGCCTGGCTGATGGTGTCGCTGACCAGCTCACCGATGTTGGTGGCGCTGGTGCAGACGGCAATCAGCCTGCCAGCGTTTTTCTTTGGGCTGCCAGGTGGTGTGTTCGCCGATATTTTCAATCGACGTCGTTATCTGCTGGTCACCCAGCTAGGGATGTTTTGCACGGCTGCCACCTTGATCACCTGCAGTGCCCTGGGCCTGGTCACGCCCTGGCTGTTGCTGGGGCTGACGTTTTGTTTCGGTATTGGTTTTGCGCTGCAAGGGCCGGCTTGGTACACCACACAAGCCGAGTCCGTGCCACGACCCTACATGGCTTCGGCGCTGGCGCTTTCGTCGTTGTCCTACAGTTCAGCGCGTGCGGTTGGCCCAGCGCTGGCCGGCAGCGTGGTAGCCATGTCGAATGTGGTCAGTGTGTTTGCCATTTGTGGGCTGCTGTTGCTGGGGTCGTTGCTGGTGGTGATCAGCATGAAAGTACCGTCCCGTGATACAAGCCTGCCACCCGAAACGCTTTGGGCCGGGTTGCGCGGCACGTTGCGCTACGTGCGGCACTCGGCGGTGATGCGTGAGCAATGCTTGCGCACCTTTGCCTTTGTCGGTGCAGCCAGCGGCCTGTGGGCGCTGTTGCCGGTGGTCGCCAGCGAGTCGGGCGGCGCCGGGAACTATGGCGTGCTGTTGGGCAGTCTTGGCGTGGGCACCATGGTAGGGGCTTTTCTGATGCCCATGGTGCGCGCCCGGATGTCGCTGAATCTGATGCTGGCGCTGGCCGCATTGTTGTATGCGCTCAATTGTCTGTTGGTGGCGCTGGCGTCCAGCACGGCAGTGCAGTGTGTGGCGCTGTTTTTCGCCGGCATCGGCTGGCTCGCTGTCGGTACCAGCAACCTGGTCGCCATCCAGTCTTCAGTTGCACCGTGGATTCGCGCTCGCGCAGTGGCGATCTACATGCTGGTGTTTCAGGGCTCCCTGGCCATCGGCGGCGCGTTGTGGGGGGCGGCGGCCAGTCACTTCGACAGTCGCACAGCGTTGATGCTCGCAGCCATGGGGGTGGCACTGTCGATGCTGGTGATGTGGCGCTACCCGGCGTGGCTCGGTAACGACGACGAAGTCACCCCGTCGAGCGCAGAGCTGCCGGCTTTCAATTTTGTCGGTCTCGAGCCAGGCGAGGGACCGGTCGCGGTGCAGATCGCCTATCAGGTCAGTGCGCAGAGTCGCGAAGAATTCCTCCGTCAGATCAACCGTATCGGTGCCCAGCGTCGCCGGGATGGCGCCAGCTTTTGGCGGATCTACCGGGAACTGGACCATCCCGATCACTACCTCGAGCGATTCATTGTCGATTCATGGTCGGACTATCTGCGTCAGCAAACCCGAACCACCCTTGCCGACCAGCAGGCTGAGGCGAAAGTCAGAGCCTTTCACTGTGGCGATGGCCCACCGAAGGTTTCGCATTTCATCGGTGAGCGCCTGGTGCGCTGAACCTATAAAAACAATAAGGGAAGGAGTGCAGCATGAAGGCTTTGTTCTATCCGGGAATCTGGCTGATGAACCGTCTGGGGTTCGCCATGAAATTCAGCCTGATCAGTGTTTTATTCTTCGTGCCTCTGTTGGGGGCCAATACGTACCTGGTCGGCATTGCCTACCACCAGTGGCGGGTCAGTGCAGCGGTACTCGGCAGCCTGGCGGCGGTTCGCGAGTCTGTGCAATTGCAGCAACAGCTTGACCTGCTCAAGGATCTGGCCCAGATCCGGCAGCGGGTGAGCCAGGTGGAAAAGAAAAGCGATATCACCCAGCGGATCGAACGGGCTGAAGAGGCTGCCGTCTCCACAATCAGCCGGCTGGACATTTCTGGCCTTGGTTCGCCGACGATTGAGCGTCAACTCACAGCGTTGGTCCAGGGGCTGCAAACCTTGCGCAAAACCGAAGGCGCAGCCCCCCGCTCGGAATTGAGCGGTCAGTTGGCGGCGCAAGGTGCGCTTCTGCTGGAAAGTATTGTCGAGCAGGCGGGGCTGAGCCAGAACGATGAGCCGCGCGTGCGTCAGCTCAGTACCCTGATCGCAGTTCAAGTGCCAAGGCTGTCGGCGCTGCTGAACAATGCCCGGACACTGGGCTCGATCACCTTGGGCCAAGGCTACCCAAGTGCCGCCGATAGCGTTGCCCTGGAGCAATTGATGGTGGGGATGGATCGAGTCGGTGTCGAAAGTGCGCAGAAATTCCAGGTTTTTGACGCGCACATTGCACGTTCGCTTGCACCCGCGCTGCAGGTCGGGTTGCAAAGCATCGAAAGAGGCAAGCAACTACTCGATGAGCAAATCCTCAATGCGGCGGAGCCAATGCAGCAGTGGCCTGCCTATTTCGATCAGATGACCGGCTTGAGTGACAAGGTTCAAGGGCTGAACGATGCAGCACTGGCATCGCTCACCCAGTCATTGCAACAGCGGCTTGGACAGGCCCGCGGCGAAATGATCCTGTTGTCGGTGGCGTCACTCGCCATTCTGTTGTTGATCACCTACTTGTACGGTGCTTTTTATTTGGCGACGCGCGGAATCCTGGATGACTTGAGTCGGGTGATGGGCAAAGTCGCTCAAGGCGACATGACTGTTCATTTCGAGGTCCTGGGCAAGGACGAATTGGCAGCGCTCGGTACGGTGTTCAACGGTACGGTTGGACAGATCCAGCACCTGATCAGGCAAGTCGATGGCGTGGTCTTGCAGGTCGGCCAACAGAGCGATCTGGTGCAATCGGTTGCCCGCTCCAGCGCGCGTGAGGTAACCGGGCAACGTGAGCAACTGGAAGTCGTTGCCACAGCCATGAACCAGCTGGCGGTGACTGCACGCCAAGTCGCACGCAACGCGGAAAGTGCGGTCAGCAGCGCCCGAGAGGTGAACCGGGAAACCGAACAGGGCCGTCTAAGGGTGCGAGAGCAGGTCGGTGCAATCCAGCGATTGGCGGGGGAAATCGATGGGGCGATGCACTTGATTCATCAATTGGCGGCTGACAGCGAGGCGATAGGCCAGGTCCTGGAGGTGATCCGCAATATCGCTGAACAAACCAATCTGCTCGCACTCAACGCGGCCATTGAAGCCGCCCGCGCCGGCGAGCAGGGCCGGGGATTTGCGGTGGTCGCCGACGAAGTGCGCACGCTTGCGCGACGTACGCAGCAATCGACACTGGAGATCGAGCAGATGATCGGCAACTTGCACAGCCGGGTAGCCGAGACAGTCAAAGCCATGAGCAACAGCCACAAGACTGCAGGAACTACAGTCACCCAAGCCGATGAAGTGCAACAGACGCTGGAGAACATCGTCCGGGCTACAGGGCTGATCGTTGAGCAGAGTCAGCTGATAGCCGTTGCGGCGGAACAACAGACCCAGGTTTCGATGGAGATCGACAAGAGTCTTGTCGACATCAGTCAGGTGGGCGAGCAGACCTCTAGAGGCGTTATTCGGGCGGAGCAGGCGAGTCAGGATTTACATGGGTTGGTGAATGCTTTGCGGAAGGAGATTGGGGCGTTTCGGATTTGAGGGGCGCAATGCGAGTGGTGGGGGTCTCGGATAATGGGTGATTTCGATTGCTGTAGTCGTTGCGGCAATTTGGTAGCACGGTATGACCGGGTGGATAGGGTTTGATGGGTCGTGGCGGAAGAGGACACAGCCAGAAATCGGCCAAAAGCAGACGGTCAGACCCAATACGTCTTAACCGTAAACTGCCGTTGCACCTGACCATCGCAGGATTGACATGGTTGCCTGAGTCAATAATATAATTGCCAAAAGCAACTATATTGAGGTTTTCATGATCGCAACCATCATGGAGCGTGCTGACACAGTCCGCCGCTTTAACCGTTTCTACACCCGGCAGATCGGCGCACTGCAAGAGCACCTGCTTCAAGCCGAATTTTCCTTGACCGAGGCACGCATCCTTTATGAATTGGGCGCCAGTGCTGGCCTGAAGAGTTCAGACCTCTGCCATATGCTTGGCCTGGATGCTGGCTATCTCAGTCGAGTCATCGGCGGATTCGAGAAAAAAGGATTGATCAGCAGGACTCGCTCGGCAACCGATGCCCGAGCATCTCAAATCCAGCTCACCGATCCAGGTCGTACCGTGCTGGCCTCGCTGGAGCAAGCCGCTCGTGAAGAAGTCGTGGTGATGCTGCAAGGCTTGCCTGAGCCACAGCAAGAGCAATTGATCCAAGCCATGAGACGGATACAGACGCAATTGGGCGACAGGGATCCTTCCTACCTTCTGCGCGATCCACGAGCGGGTGACATGGGCATTGTCGTTCAGCAGCAAGCCCAACTCTATGCCCGCGAATACGGTTGGAATACGGAATTCGAAGCGCTGGTGGCGGAAATCGTCGCCAAATACCTGCGTGAGTTCGATCAGTCTTGCGAACGGTGCTGGATCGCGGAAAAAGATGGCATGGTCATCGGTTCGGTCTTTGTCGTCAGACATGATGAGACGACCGCCAAGCTGCGGATGCTGTATGTGGATGCGAGTGCCAGAGGCATGGGAATCGGCAATCGGTTGCTGGAAGAGAGTCTCCGATTTGCGCGGCACGTGGGCTACAAGAGCATGATCCTCTGGACAACCAGCGTGCTTTGCGATGCCCGAAAGCTATACCAGAAAGCAGGTTTTCAACTGGTCGAAGAAGAACAGGTACACAGCTTCGGAAAAGACCTCGTCAGCCAGACTTGGGCTCGGGACTTGTAGTGCCGTTGACGACACTGGAAGTGTTGGTGTTGCCCACCGACCGCAATGGGTCGATTGCTACCTGTCGTCACCGACAACAATAGGCCGCATTTGCCGATCATGGTGATGAAGCGTGCTGGAAAACACCGATACAACCGGTGGGGCTTCAGATTGCGGCAAAGCTAAAGGGAAAGTCGCCAAGGCTTCCTTTGGTCAATAAAAAAGGCATGAGGGATGCTCATGCCTTTTTTGGTTTCCGCATTCGGTATCAGTCCCGAACACCCTCAAGCAAACCCTTGAGGTTGGTGCTCATGACGCGTTGGGTCTGTGCTTCATCAAGCATGTCGATGTCTTTGAAGAAGTCCCGCGGGTGGGTGAGGCCTTCCGGGTGCGGCCAGTCGCTGCCGAACAGTACGCGTTCGACGCCGATCAAATCGATGAGCTTGTCCACTGGATCTTCATAGAACGGTGAAACGAACACATGACGGCGGAAGGTTTCCACTGGATCGCGTTTGAACGACTTCGGCATCTTCTTGTAGATGTGTGCCAGGCGTCCCAGCAGTGGCTCCAGCCAGGAGGTGCCGTTTTCCAACGACGCCACGCGCACATCAGGGAAGCGATCGAAAACGCCATGGCAGATCAAAGCCGCCAAGGTGTCGGAGATGGCACGACCCATCCAGTCCAGCACTTCGCCGAATGGTTCTTTCTCGAACGGCCTGAATTCACCCTTGCCACCCGCCGTCCACCAGCTATTGATCTTGTCGTAGCCGGAGTCGGAAACGTGCAGCATGACGAAAATCTTCGCTTCGTTGACGCGAGCCCAGAAGGGGTCGAACTCGGTGAAGCCCATCGACCGGCCACCGGTCAAACCTGCCACGGGTGCCGGACGAACGCCGACTACCCGTGCCCCGGCAGCAAGGACGAATTCCAGTTCCTGTACGGCTTTATCGACATCGATGAGGTTGATCATCGGTACCGGAAACAGGCGGTTCTCACGGGCAAAACCGCATTCCTCGGCCAACCATTGGTTGGACGAATGGAACAGGGCGGCAATGGCGTCCGGTTTGTGTGACAGGCGTTCTTCAATGACCGAACCGAGTGTCGGAATAAACAAGCCGGCATGAATACCCTGCTCATCCATGACCTTCAGATGCGCTTCACCGTTGAAGAAGGCGGGATGGGAAGGTACTGGGTCGCCACCGAACTCACGCAGTGACAGACCTTCCGGGTTTTCACCGCGATACCACATTTCATGGGAGCCGGGTGCGGCGACCACATCGAAAGTAGGGTTAGGGATGTAGTCGCTCAATACGCCGCCAACCGCCAGTTTGGTGCGGCCATTGATCTGCACGTACTGGAACTCTTTGCGGAACTGCTTGGGCAGATGGCGCAGGAATGCTTCCGGTGGCTCGTAAAAATGACGGTCTACGTCGTAGATCGGGTAGTTGACGGTTGGCATGCTGACCTCGGGTTGCAGGCGTGTTGTTTTGGTAAAGATGACCATATGTCAGTTATTTTTCTGCGTCAAGCTTCCTCTTAAAAAGCACCATTATCTAGGTTAATCCTAGTGTTTTGCTGGGTTTTCATGGTGTCGTTCAAATGCTGTGGATGTAGCGCTATAAACTGACTCTATGTCATCTTGTTGTTGTCGGGTGTCAGAGGGATGCCCAAGGGACTTGAGTAGGAGCGGTTATGGCGACTGATTTGCACAATAAAACGGCCCTGGTAGTCGGCGGTACAAGTGGTATTGGCCTTGCGACTGTTCGCAGACTGCTGGAGGCTGGATGTACGGTTAAGGCGACCGGTGTGTCTCTGGCGGAGGTCCAGTCCTGCCAGGATGACAGCGGGCTGGCCGCTGTCGATTTCGCCGTGCTCGATGTCGCCGACTCCGCTGCTGTCACAGCGTATTTTTCCGGGCTTTCCCGGCTCGACATTCTGATCAACTCCGCAGGCATCGGCCGCGGTGCCAGTGAGTTCACCGAAGAAGGTTTCCTGCGTACTCTGGAGATCAACCTGTTCGGCACCATGCGTTGCTGTTACGCCGCACGGGATCTGCTGGCGGCCAGCGCCGGTTGCATCGTCAATCTGGGGTCAGTGATGAGCTCCTTCGGTAGTCCGACAGCACCTGCCTATGCCTCGAGCAAAGGCGGTGTCGTGCAGTTGAGCAAGAGCCTGGCTGTGGCGTGGGGCAAGGAAGGCATTCGCGTCAATGCGGTAGCGCCAGGCTGGACCGACACGCCGATGACCCGTGGCATGTCGGCTGATGTCGAGCGAAATACCCGGGTGCTGGGGCGCACACCCTTGGGGCGCTGGGGGCAACCGGAGGAAATTGCGCAGGGCATTGTGTTCCTCTGTTCTCCGGCTGCCTCGTTCATTACCGGGGCACTCTTGCCGATTGATGGGGGCTATACGGCCTGCGGAGTCTGAGTGTTCAACACGATTTACCCAGGGGGAGCTTGCTCCCCCTTGTTGTGTCTGTAGAGTCGTGCGCTGACGATGAGGCTCATACACGGTGTTGTATTTGACTAAATCAGATAAAATAAAACGACAGCATGTTGTCAGTTTGGAAGTGAGGTGTCAGTATGGCTAGCAAGAAAGCCGAGGAAAGGCCTGCGCCGACCTTCGATCATTCGGTTCATAGCGAGGTCGGTGGTCGTCTCGGAGAATTGGTGGATGAGGTCTTGCGTCTGCATGGCCGGGTCATGAGCGTCAAGCGTCCATCAGTATTGGGCGGCCCTGGCCAGACCTTCGTGTTGGCCTCGGTGGTGTTGGCGGTCGAGCCACCCACCGTTGCACGGATTGCCCGCAGTCTGGGTTACACGCGTCAAGCCATTCAGCGATTGGCTGACGTGCTGGCCGCAGAAGGGTATGTGAGCTACGAGGAAAACCCGCATCACAAAACGTCCAAGCAGTTGGTTGCCACCCCACTGGGTCGTCAGGTGTATGCACAGGTGAACCAGGAAAGTGCCGAGTGGACCGAGCGTATTTCCCAGGGCCTGGATGTGGCGGCTCTGGATCAGACGCTGGAAGTGTTGAGACAAGTGCGCCGAAACCTTGAGCAGGACAAGAACGCCGCTGCGCAAGGAGTGACCGAACAACAATAACGATGGGGAAAGCGGATGATGGAGACTTCGTTACGCATGCAGGGCCGATATGATCGGCGCTTGCCAGGGGCTGAACCGAACCGCAGCGGGGGAGGTCGCCTCGTATGAAGCCGACACTTCCCGATTTCGACGGTTTGCTCGATTGGTCCGTGTTGCAGCCGTGGCTTGACGACGCAGGCCTGCCCGGCGACGGCCCGATCACCGAAGTCCGCCAGCTGACCGGCGGCTCGCAGAACAATCTGTTCATGCTCAACCGCGGCACCCGGCAAATGGTGCTGCGCCGTCCACCTCGACATCTGCGTGCCAACAGCAATGAAACCATGTTGCGAGAAGCCCGGGTGCTCAAGGCGCTGGCGGGCAGCGACGTCCCTCATCCGGCGCTCTTGGCTGTCTGTACCGACAGCTCGATGATGGGCGTGAACTTCTTCCTCATGGAGCCGCTTGAAGGCTTCTCTCCGGCCGGTCAATTGCAAGGCCGCTATGCCACCGATGCGAGTTGGCGCTACCAGATGGGTGAAGCCTTCGTTCGTGCGGCGGCGTCGCTGAGTCAGGTGGACTATCAGCAGGCCGGGCTCGCGGACTTCGGCCGTCCCGAGAACTGGCATGGTCGCCAAGTCGATCGCTGGCGCTCGCAGCTCGATGGTTATCGCGATACCCCCGGCTATCAGCAAAGTGGCTTGCCCAGCGTCGATGAAGTGGGTCGCTGGCTCGCGGACAACGTCCCGCAAGATGGCCGCATCGGCATCATCCATGGCGACTATCAGTGGCCCAACGTGATGTTTTCTCTAGAGTCACCGCGCATCAGCGGCCTGATCGACTGGGAGCTGTCGACCCTTGGCGACCCGCTGCTGGATCTTGCCTGGGTGTTGACATCCTGGCGTGAACCGGGCGACCCACAGATTCCGGGCGCTGGCAGCAAGCCGGTGGTTGAGCCTTGGGATGGGTTCATGTCCCGCAGTGAACTGATTGCACTGTATGGCGAACTGACCGGTCGCGATCTGTCCAGCCTGGCGTGGTTCTTCGTGTTGGCCTGCTACAAGCTCGCCTGCCTGCTCGAAGGCACCTACGCGCGCTCCCTGGTCGGCAAGGCGCCGAAGGAAATGGGCGACTACCTGCACAACTACGCCACCTGGCTGATGGCCAAGGCTCGCCAACTCATCTCTGCCGCCTGAGCGGTCCATTAAAACGCTGTCTGGGGAAATACCATGTGGGATTTTTCGACCGACCCTGAGTTCCAAAAAAAGCTGGATTGGATCGACCGTTTTCTGGTCGAGGAAGTGGAACCGCTGGACGTGCTGTTTCCATCGGTGAGTGTGGTTTACAACACTCGCCACGAAGCCTCACGGGCCATTCTCAAACCGCTGCAGGACGAGGTCAAACGCCAGAAACTTTGGGCCTGTCACCTCGGTGAGGAGCTGGGTGGAGAAGGCTACGGCCAGGTCGCTCTGGCCTTGATGAACGAGCGTCTGGGGCGCTCCTTGTGGGCGCCAACCGTGTTCGGCACCGCCGCACCGGACACCGGCAACGCTGAAATTCTTGCCATGTTCGGCACCCCGCAGCAAAAGGAACGCTACCTGCAGCCGCTGCTCGATGGCGATATCGTTTCCTGCTTTTCCATGACCGAGCCGCAGGGTGGTGCAGACCCACGGGTGTTCACCACCACGGCTGTGCGTGAGGGTGGCCATTGGGTCATCAACGGTGAGAAATGGTTCTCCTCCAACGCACGATATGCCGAATTCGTGTTGGTGCTGGCAGTGACCGACCCCGAGGCCCCTATCCAGAAGCGCATGTCGATGTTCATCGTGCCTCGGGAGACCGAAGGCCTGGAGATCATCCGCAATGCGCCTTACATGGGCGAGCGCCTGGAAATGGATGAGGCGACTGAGGGCTATCTGCATTACAACAACGTGCGCGTACCGCTCGATCACATGCTGGGCGAGCAGGGCGGTGGCTTTGCGGTGGCGCAGGCGCGCCTCGGTGGTGGTCGGGTGCATCACGCCATGCGGATCGTCGGGCAGTGCCAGCGGGCCTTGGACATGATGTGTGAACGGGCGCTCAGTCGGCGTACCCAAGGCACGCTGCTGGCCGATATGGGGACCGTGCAGACGATGATTGCCGACAGCCAGATCGAGCTTGAGCAATTTCGCCTGCTGGTCATGAAGACCGCCTGGATCATCGATCGCAGCCATGGCGATCCGCGCCAGGCTCGCGCTCACATCGCCATGGTCAAGGTCGGTATGGCCAAGATCTATCACGACATCGTTCAGCGAGCGCTGCACCTTCACGGCTCCCTGGGCGCGACCTACGAAACACCCTTGGCCTACATGTGGATGAATGTGCCGACATTCGGCCTGGCTGACGGCCCCACCGAGGTCCACCGGGTGACCGTGGCCCGTGAGCTGCTGCGTCGCTACAAACCCGCTGAAGGCATGTTCCCCAGCGAACACCTGCCGCCGAAGATCGCGGCAGCGCGGGCCCGCTACGCGCACATCCTGAACAATTAAGACGGTGAATTTGCAATGACCGATTCAACTAACCACGAGTCGTTGTTCGACCTGACCGGCAAAGTCGTGCTGGTCACGGGCGGTAGCCGAGGCCTGGGTTACCAGATGGTTTTGGCGTTCGCCAGGGCGGGTGCCGATGTGATCATTGCCAGTCGCAAGCTCGATGCCTGCGAGGCCGTTGCCGAGCAAGTGCGGGCGCTGGGCCGGCGCGCGCTGGCGGTGGCCTGTCACGTTGGCAAATGGCAGGAAGTCGAGCGCCTGGTCGACGTCGCCTATGCCGAATTCGGTTACCTCGACGTGTTGGTCAACAATGCCGGCATGTCGCCGGCCGTGCCTTCACATGAGGTCACCGAGGAGCTGTTTGACAAGGTCGTCAGCCTGAACTTCAAGGGACCCTTTCGCCTCGGTGCATTGGTTGCCCAGCGTATGGCCGCAGGCAAGGGCGGTTCGATCATTAATGTCAGCAGCACCGGTGGCCTGCGTCCATCACCACAGATCGTGCCGTATGCGGGGGCCAAGGCTGCGTTGAACGCCATGACCGTAGGGCTGGCGCAGGAATATGGTCCCAAGGTACGGGTCAACACCATTTCGGCGGGACCGTTCCTCACTGACATTTCCAAGGCCTGGACTGAAGAGATGCGCGAAACCTGCGCCAATGCCCTTGGCCGACCAGGCAAACCGGAAGAAATCATCACCACGGCGCTTTACCTGGCAAGCCCTTACTCCAGTTATACGACCGGCTCTTTGATCAAGGTGGACGGCGGGCTGCCCTAGGCGGTCCGCTTGCAACTGCGCATAACACCTGAATAACAACAAGAGGCAGGAACATGCAGCTCCAAGGTAAGAAAATTATCGTCACGGGCGGCGCGCGTGGCATTGGTGCCAGCGTCGTGCGCGCTTATGCCGCCCAGGGTGCAAAGGTCGCGTCCCTGGATGTACTGGACGCCGAAGGCGAGCAAGCCGCCGCTCAGGTCAATGAGCAATTCCCGGGTGCCGTCACCTTTTATCACTGCGACATCGCCAACCGCGGCGAGGTCGCCGCGGTATTCGAGGCTGCCGTTGGCCTCATGGGCGGGCTCGATGCCATGGCCAACATCGCCGGTGTCGAACGCACTGCACCGGCCGAGGATATCGGCCAGAAGCATTGGGACCTGATCTTTGACGTCAATGTGCGCGGCACCCTCCACACCAACCAGGCGGCCTTCGAGCATATGCGCGAGCGTGGCGGGCGCATCATCAACTTTGGTTCGGCCGCCGGCCTGACCGGCATGCCTGGGGCGGCTCACTATGCGGCCTCCAAGGGCGCAGTACTTGCCTGGACGCGCACAGTGGCGCAGGAGTGGGCGCGTTACGGGATCACGGTCAATGCGGTGGCGCCGATGATCTGGACGCCGATGTACGACGCCCATCGCGCCAAGATGACGCCCGGAGAACTGACTGCCCATGATCGGCATCTGGCGTCGATCATTCCGCTGGGCGGCAAGCTGGGTAATGCAGATCGCGATCTGGCACCTGTCATGGTTTTTCTCGCCGGTGACGGCGCTCGGTTCATCACCGGGCAAACCCTGAGTGTGGACGGCGGAACGGTGCCCGTACGCTGAGACCTGGCTCGAATAGGGAGTGAGCTTCATGTTGGAACTTGCTAACAGAAGGGCCGTAGTGACGGGCGCTGCCAGTGGCCTGGGCTTGGCCATGGCGCGGTTGTTTGTGGCCGAAGGCATGCATGTGGTACTCGCGGATTTACCGGGAGAGAGACTCGAGGCAGCCGTGCAAAGCTTCGATGCAGGGCAGGTAACGGCAGTGCCCACCGATGTCAGCGACCCGGGTTCGATGGCTGAGCTGGCTGAGCGGGTCAGGGCAGAAGGTGGCGTTGATCTGCTGTGCAATAACGCAGGAATAACCGGGGACTTGCCTCGCTGCAGTTGGGAGCATGACCTGGCGAACTGGCGGCGGGTACTGGACGTCAATCTGCTTGGGGTGGTCAACGGCTTGCACAGTTTTGTGCCGATGATGCTCGAGCAGGGCAGGGAGGGGCATATCGTCAACACCGCTTCCATGGGGGGCTTGATGGCCTTGCCTTTCATCAGCCCTTACGCCGCAGCCAAGGCGGCACTTGTCGCACTCTCGGAATCCCTGGATCTGGAACTCAAGAGTCTGGGTGCTGATATCGCCGTTTCAGTGCTGTGCCCAGGGCTGGTGCCCACGGGTTTGACCGGGCCAGGCGGTGACCATGTCGAATCCCGGGCCGCGCCTCCCGGCGCAGCAGCGAAAGCCTTTCATGAGCACGCGCAAAAAGCCTTGCACAGCGCATCGGTGACGGCCGACCAGGTGGCAATCCAGTTGTTGATCGCCATTCATGAAAAACGCTTTTACGTGCTGACCCACGAAAACTCTCTCGAACTTGCCGGCCAGCGCTGGAAGCGGCTGACACGCGATTGCTCACCCCATTACCGGAGCTCACAAGCATGACCCTTTTGCCTTCAATCCAGAATCCGCAAGCACTGCCAGGGTGGTCTGCGGGCGAGTCCGATACGGTCAACGATGTGGTCCGTCGTGCAGCCCGCGAATTCGGAGATAAACCGTTCCTTGATGTTCTGGGGCAGGTGCTGACCTTCAACGACATCCAGCGTGAGGCCTGTCGTCTCGCCAATGGCCTGGCTACGCTGGGTGTGGTCAAGGGCCAGACGGTCGTGACGATTCTCGACAACAACTGCGATGCGGTGTTGATGTGGTTCGCCCTGAACAAACTGGGTGCCATCAGCGTGCCGGTGAACACTGCGTTCAAAGGTGAATTTCTTCGTCATCAGATTGCCGACGCCAATGCAGCGGTGGTCATCGCCGAAACCGTTTATGCCGAACGTGTTGGCCTGATTGCCGATCAGTTGCCGGACTTGCGCGTCCTTGTCCATCGCGGTGAAGCGCCCGCTGAATGCCTTGGCGACAAGCAGATCGTCGCCCTGGAAAGTCTGCGCAGCGACGATACCCATGATCCTGACGTCAAGGTCGCACCGGGCGATCTGACCATGCTGATCTACACCGGCGGTACCACCGGGCCGTCCAAGGGCTGCATGATCAGCCACAACTACGCCTGTAACGAAGCGCGGCAGATGATCATCTGCCTGGGTCGCACGCAAGAGTCGATTACCTGGACGCCGCTACCGCTGTTTCACCTCAATGCCACGGTGACCACGGTGTTGTGCAACTTGATGATTGGCGCGCGCGCGGTGGTCTATCCACGTTTCTCGGTGTCGGGTTTCTGGCCGGATATCGAGCGCAGCGGCGCCAATGAGGCGAACCTGCTGGCTTCAATGGTTCCGCTGCTGGCGGGTGCGCCTGACAACGACGCGATGAAGCGTTGCTACGGGCAACTGGACAAGGTCTACGGCGCGCCATTTCCACCTGAGTTGCAGCAACGCTGGCGTGAGCGCTTCGGCGTTCGGCACGCCGTAGGTGGGGCAGGTTTTGGCCTGACCGAGTGCGCCATCGTGACCATGCTGCCGTTCGGTGATCCTTACAAGCCCAACTGTGCCGGCAAGCGTTGCGACTCCTTCGATATTCG
Organism: Pseudomonas putida; assembly: GCF_003228315.1. NCBI lineage: Bacteria > Pseudomonadati > Pseudomonadota > Gammaproteobacteria > Pseudomonadales > Pseudomonadaceae > Pseudomonas > Pseudomonas putida. Next base: position 2,055,599 of record NZ_CP029693.1, on the reverse strand, counting down.
CGTGGTCGATGACAACGATGTCGAGTTGCCCTATGGCACCCCGGGCGAGCTGATTGTGCGTCCACTCAAGCCACACGTGATGTTCGAGGGCTATTGGAATCGTCCTGCCGACACACTCAAAGTCATGCGCAACATGTGGTTCCACACGGGCGACATCGGCATGATCGACGAAGAAGGCTTCTTCTTTTTCCTCGACCGCAAGAAGGATTACATGCGCCGTGGCGGGGAAAACATCTCCAGTTATGAGATGGAAAAAACCTTCGCGGCGCATCCGCAGATCGAGGATGTCGCGGTCCATGCCGTGTTTTCCGAGTTGTCCGAGGATGAAGTCAAGGTCACCGCGGTACTGCGTCCCGGCAGTAGCGTGACGGAGGAGGAGCTGTGTCGCTGGGCCATCGACCGCGTGCCCTACTATGCGGTGCCGCGCTACATCGAGTTTCGCACTGAAGTGCCGCGCAGCCCGGTCGGGCGGATTCTGAAGTATGAGTTGCGCGATGAAGGGGTAACGGCTGCGACCTGGGATCGGGTCAAGGCCAACGTGACATTTGACAAGCGTTGAAGGCAAGGTGATGATCAGTAAAAATAACAATAAGTCAGTTATTGGGCTCTAAAGGTTGAAATGGGCAGCGCGATATTCGCTGAATGTCTCTCGATCTTTGAGCTCTTGCTAGCTGAAAAACTGAAAAAAAAGCTGATGGAGTGTCTGCATGTCTCGCTCATCTGAAAAGCCTGGAACGTCCCTGGCCATCAATTTTGCCGAGTTTCGCTTGGGGTGGAGGGTGCTCATCCTCGCCCTGATCGGCATTGGCACTTCCGTCAGCGTCGCGCCGCTGTATGCCTTCGGTTCCATGATCGTGCCCTTGCAGGAAGCCTTTGGCTGGACTCGGGGCGAGATACAGCCGGCCATTTCCTTTTTGTTCGCAAGCTCGGTGATCTCCATCCAGATCACAGGCTGGTTGTTCAAACGCTACGGCATTCGTCCGGTGACCTTGTGTTCGCTGGTGGCCTTGGCACTGGGCTATGCGTTGATGACCTTCAACACTGGCTCCATCTGGCAGCTGTACGGCGGTTACGCGCTGTTAGCATTTGCCGGGCTTGGGACCATGCAGGTGACCTGGACGCAGTTGGTTAACCTGTGGTTTGACCTTAACCGGGGCCTGGCCCTGGCAATCATTCTCTCCGGTACCGGGCTCGCGGCATTGGTACTGCCGCCGGTGTTGAGCTGGGCGATCGGGCAATGGGGCTGGCGCGCGGGCTATTGGGTGCTGGGTCTGTTGCCGTTGTTGGTGACGTTGCCGCTGTCGCTGTGCTGGCTGTCCACCGCGGCGCCGCTGATCAAGCAAATGGCCGTGGCTGTCGGCGCTGATGTCGAAGCGGTCAAGTTGCCGGGCATGGAGTTGCGTCAAGCCGCGCGGTCACGGCGCTTCTGGGTCTGTAACTTTGCGCTGCTGCTGGCGGTGACGGCGATGATCGGCATGGTGATCAATACCGTGCCCATGCTGCGCGACAAAGGGCTTTCGGCGGCGGATGCGGCCAGTGTGTTCAGCATTTATGGCGTTTCCCTGGTACTCGGCCGGGTCGTGGTCGGTTACTTGATCGATCGGTTATGGGCACCGGGCGTGGCCTTCGTGGTGTTGCTGACCCCGGCCTTTGGTTGCCTGATTTTCATGACCCAGAGCGACATGCACATTCTGATGCTCGGCTCGATTCTGGTGGGGCTCGGTGCCGGTGCGGAAATGGACATCGCGGCTTTCCTGATGGCGCGTTATTTCGGCATGCGCGACTACGCCAGGGTCTACAGCCTGCACATGGGCGTCATTGGCCTGGGCAGCACCCTCGCACCCTTTGGCTTTGCAATTCTGTTTTCCCGCACCGGCACCTACGACTCGATGCTGACCTATTGCGTCCTGGCTTTCCCGCTGTGTTCGGTGCTGTTGCTGACGCTGGGTCGCTATCCGCGCTTCGACGGCATGGCGACGCCTGAGCGTTCACCTGCAGGCGAGCCATTGGCCATGGGCCAACCCGTTTCTCGAACCTCGCTTTGAAGCACAGGATAAACCTATGGCAGACGGTGCAGCTTTCCTGGCCAATCTCATGGCGGACCAGGGTATTGATCCCTTGATGCAGCACCTGGAAATTCTCGGGGCGCCGCAGATGTACGAGGAGGGCGCGCGACTTCAGGTCCGGCTCAAGGGTTTCCACATGAACGGCGGTGGCAGCGCTCACGGTGGGCTGATCATGACCCTGATGGATGTTGTCATGGCCTGCAGCACCTTCGCTTCCGGGCGCGACCAGCATTGCGTCACCGTGGAGATGAAGAGCAGCTTCATGCGCCCCGGCGGGGTGGCGGGTGACATTCTGAATGCGCAGGGTTTCCTGCGATCGAGCAGCCGCTCACTGGCGTTCTGCGACGCTGAGGTGCGCAATGAAGCGGGTGAGTTGCTCGCCACCGCCTCCGGTACGTTCAAATACATCAAGCGTCCGGTTTCCATTCTCTGACAACCTGCCGGGAAATCCGATGAACCTGTCTGATGTTGCGCAAGCCCGGCTCTGGAATCAGCAGGTATTGGCGGACCTGCTGTGTCTCACTGAACAAGGTCCACTGGTTTTTACCGGTGACGTTCACGATGCCAACCTCAATGGCCGCGTTTTTGGTGGGCAACTGTTGGCGCAGGCGTTTCTGGCGGCCCGGCACTGTTGCCCGGACAAGCAGCCAGCGATGCTGCATTGCCTGTTTTTGCAAGGTGCGCTGCCGACGCTGCCGATTACCTATCAGGTGACGCCGCTGCAGGAGGGCAAACGCTTTGCCAGCTTTCATGTCAGTGGGATGCAACAGACGCGGCGTGTGATCGATGCTCAGGTCAGCTTTCAGGTTCCCATTGAAGGCTTCTTTCATGTCCAAGCGCCGCCGCAAGTACCAGACCCTGAAGAACTGCCCATGATGACTCAGTTGCGTCACGGCGGCCGGGCGGACTGGGGACGGTTTGAAAAAAGCTGCGCGCAATTGCGCATCGTCGAACCGCAGCGCTACCTGTGCCAGCCTTCCAGTGAGCCGAACCTGGTCTTTTGGGTAAAGCTGCACGAACGCTTGCCCGAAGATGACGCAATGCAGGCGGCTGGCCTGGCCTATCTCAGTGATTTTTGGGTCAACAGCGCGGCGATTTTGCACCATGTCGCCCTGATCGAGGCGCGCGACCGTCTGTTTATCGCCAGCCTCAACCATTCCCTCTGGTTTCATCGTCCTTGCCGCGCCGATCAGTGGCTGCTGTTCGTCTGTGACAGCCCCAGCCTGCGATCGGGGCGTGCCTTGTCCAATGTGCGGATCTATGACCAGCAGCGACAATTACTGGCATCGATTGCACAGGATTGCCTGATGGGCGAGCGCGATTGAGTCAGGTTGTTCACCCCCTTTGCCATGTCACTTGCGCCTGAGGGCTCTGGAGCGTATCGCGGTGAAAAAACTTCGGGTTATCGTCTGTTATACCGGCGGCGTCGGCCGTCAAATCATCCGCCTTCTCAAGGGGCATCCCGGGATGGAGCTTGCCGGTGTGCTCGTCCATGACGAAAAGAAGGAGGGCGTCGATGCAGGTCTTCTGAGCGGCATCGGGGCCATGGGCATTACGGCGACATGCAATCTGGAAAAGCTGCTCGCCGTGCCGGCCGATTGCGCGTTATGGCACGGTAAATCGTGGAGCCCCGATATTGTGGAGCGTTTCCTGCGCCGCGGTATCAATGTGTATTCCGGTATTGGCGGATGGTACCTGCAGGGAGAACCGGAACTGGCGGCACTGGAAGACGCTTGCCAGGCGGGTAACACCACGCTGGTTGCCGGGGGCAATATCCCCGGTTTGATCAGTGATGTGTTGCCCTTGTTCGTTTCCGGCTACGCCGGCCGGGTCACGTTGATCCGGGCCTGGCAGCGTGGCTACAACGCCCACTATCCGTCCGCCGTGCAATTGAGTCAGGGTTGCGGATTCGGCATTCCCGTGCAGCAGCAAACGAGCGGCGCCATGGTGGACAACCTATGGCTGTGGGGCATGCGTCAATCCGCTCGCATGGTGGCCGACGGCCTGGGGCTGGTATTGGATGATGTGAAAATCACCAACAAGGAATACGCGCTGGCCCCGGAGGACATGGTGCTCCAGGCCAGTGGACTGCACATCGCTGCTGGAACCCCGGCCGGGGTGAGATGGACCTTCACCGCCTATTGCGACGGTCGTCCTTTCCTTGAGATCGTGAACGAGCAGGTTGCCCGTCTGGCGCTCGGCCCGGGCTGGCGGCAGCGGGCGGACGAACCCAACTGGCGGGTTGAGATTGAGGGGTTACCCCGCATCTGCTGTGAGCTCTCGGCTCAGGCGGGTGAAGATGGGACGGACCACGCTGCAGCGCTGAACGCCGCGCGGGCGGTCAACTTTGTGCCGGGGGTCGTGGCAGCGGCACCCGGCTGTCGCTCCATCCTCGATCTGCCGGCGCCACACGCCACGCACTTTGCGTTTCGCTGATCAAAAAAAAGGGCCCGCGACGGCCCTTGAAGTGATGCGCGCTGCCCTCTTCTAGTGTGCCGGGTAGTGGCGTTGGAGGAACTCGATAATGGCGGCATTGAACAGGTCGTTCTTGTCGCCAGCCACCATATGACCTGCGCCTTCCACGTCGACGAAAGTCATATGAGGAATCATCGCCTGCAATTCTTGTGCGCCCTGAGGGCTGACCACATCGCTTTGTTGTCCGCGCACCAGCAGGGTTGGAATATTGATTTTGCCAGCGGCGTCCTGCATCCGTTGGGCTATGCGGGCAACCTTCTGACGATGATCTCCGGCCATGAAACGCGGGTCCCAGTGCCAGTACCAACGCCCGTCATCACGCAGTCGGAGATTCTTCTCCAGCCCGCGGGTATCGCTCGTTTGCTTGCGATGAGGATTGTAGGCACTGACGACCTGAGCCGCCTCTGCCAGCGAGCCGAATCCATCGGCATTACCGGTCATGAACTGGAAGATATGTTCGATTCCTTCAAGTTCCAGGCGCGGGGTGACATCGACCAGAATCAGGCACGAGGCCAGCCTCGGGTCCGATGCACAGGCGAGCAATGAGTTGACCCCGCCCATCGACGCACCCACCAGCGCAGGCGCCGCTCCCAAGGTGTCGATGACCGAAAGCAGATCCTCGACTTGGGATTGCGGGCCGTAGTCGCCGTTTTCGATCCAGTCCGATTGCCCGTGTCCTCTGGCATCCAGGGAGATTACCCGGTACCCCGCGCTGGCCAGTGTCCGATGTGCCCGTGACCAGGAGTGGCGGGTCTGGCCACCACCGTGCAACAGCAAGATCGGTGGGCCGTCCTCCGGTCCGGAAACATCAGCGGCCAGGCGATTGCCGGCACCGCCGGTGAACCAGACAGGTGTAGGTTGCATGGCAAACTCCTTGGCCGCCGTCATTTAGCGTTTGGCCAGTTTCAGGCCGGACTTTTCCCGGTCCCACGTGGTTGCCGTCACGCCTTCATCGCGCAGCTGGAACTTGTAGATGCGTCCCAGCGGGCTTTTCGGTAGCGCCGAGCGGTACTCGATGTAGCGGGGCACCGCGTAGTAGGGCATCTGGTCGGCGGCCCAGCGGCACAGCTCTTCCTCGCTGAGCGCGTTGCCTGGCTTGAGGGTAATGGTGACCTTCAATTCATCCTCGCCCAGGTCTGAGAGCACGGCGTGCGCGGCGACCTCATCAACGGTTTCGTGCTGCAGGAAGGCACTTTCCACTTCGAAGCTGGAGATGTTCTCGCCGCGACGACGCAGATAGTCTTTCTTGCGATCGACGAAATAGAAGAAGTCATCCTCGTCGAACTTGCCGATATCGCCGGTGTGGAACCACATGTTGCGCATGACCTTGAGCGTGTCTTCCGGACGCTTCCAGTAGCCGTCGAACATGACGTTGGGCTTGCGTGGGCGAACAATGATCTCGCCTGGGGTGTTTGGCGGCAGCTCGACATCGTTGTCGTCAACGATGCGCACGTCGAAGTCTTCGGTGTTGCGCAGGCCGGAACTGCCCGGCTTGCCAACCGTACCGAACGGCAGAATGCTCGGCAGCGAGCACTCGGTAAGACCAAAGCCGCCGCAGACGGTGTGGGTGACACCGAATCGTTCCTTCCACTGTTGCTGCACAGCCTCTGGGAACGGCGCCCCCCAGACGGCCTTGACCTGGCCGCGGCAGCGCAGGCTGGATTCGTTGTCCGGCGCGCCTGCCAGCATGGGCATCATCGCGGCGAGCAATTGCACATCGTTGGCGCCGGTACGTAGGATCTGCGGCCAGAAATTGGACACCGAGAAGCGCGGGTAAATGGCGATCCGGGCACCGACCATCATGTTGGCAACGACCGTGGTGGCCACCGCATTGAGGTGGAACAGTGGCAGCGGCGACCAGGTAATGGTGTCTTCCTGGCGATTGGTAATCACCAGCATTTGACGCGCCAGGCTGCAGGTATAGTTGTGGCTGACCATGCAACCCTTGGAAGGGCCGGTGGTGCCGCCGGTGTAGATCAGCATGGCGAGGTCATGGGGCATGACCTGCACGTCCGGCTCGCTGGCGTCGTCGCTGAGCAGGTCATTCCAGGCCAGCAGTGTCTGCTTGATGCTTACGGTCGGTACGGCACCGCGGTGAACCAGGGTGGTGAGCTCAGGCAGCCTGTCAGCAATGGCCGCGACCCGATCGGCGTAATCGCTTTCGGCGATGACCACGTTGGCGGCGGCGTCGCCCACTTGATGACGCAGGAACTCACCCTTGAGTGCCGTGTTGACCGGCACACTGACGGCACCGAGTTTATTGATGGCAAACCAGATAAAGACAGCGTCGGCGGAGTTATCCAGCAGCGTGACCACGGTCTGGCCTTTCTTGACCCCAAGTTTGCTCAAGCCATTGGCCAGGCGACAGGCGGTCTGGTTGATATCGGCAAAGCTGTAGGTGTCGCCCAGAAAATCCATGAACTGGCGGTCACCATATTTCTCGGTAGCGCGCTGCAAGACGGCGTTGATGGTGTCTAGCTGGTCAGTGCTCCAGCCGGGTTCACGTGCTGCCATGGATCTTCACCTCGAATATTGTTTTTGTAGGTGCCTCTCCACGCTCGGGACGAGAGCAGAGATTTCCCGCTATCTTAGCGCCAGTTCCAGACCTGCGTAACACCCGCAAATTCCAATAACTGACTGTTTGACATTTTTTAGAGTCTGCCGCAGTGTTGCAGGTGGGTCAATACTCAAGACCCCGACAATTGCATATCGCCAAATCCGAAACGGAGAGCGGCGGTGACTCGAGATCAAAAACTAGAGGAATTTTCATGACCACGGCTCCAGAGCGCCAAGCGATCATCTCCGGCATCGGGCAATCGGCAGTGGGTCGCAGGCTGGGACGTAGTGGCCTGGACCTGACGCTGGAAGCCATATTGGCGGCCCTTGAGGATGCCGGCCTGGACCGCAAGGACATCGACGGTGTTGCCAGCTGGCCGGGCTACCGTGCCGATATGCCGGCTTTTTCCCCGGTGTCTATTGGTCAGGTCAAGGAATCGCTGGGGCTGGAGCTGGGTTGGTACAGTGCCGGTAACGAAGCGACGCAGATGAGCGCCTTGATCAATGCCTGCATGGCAGTCGGTTCGGGTCAGGCCAGGCACGTCATCTGTTTTCGCACCGTCACCGAATCCAGCGCGCTGGCCACGGGCGTGCGCTCAAGCTCCGTAGGAGGAGAAGGGCGTGTATCGGGCTTTGGCGAATTCCAGGTGCCGTTTCAGGCGGCGTCGGCGGCCAACTGGGTGGGGCTGGTTGCCAGCCGTTACTTCCATGAGTTTGGCGCGACCCGCGAGCAGCTGGCGGCGGTTGCGCTCAATGCCCGACGCAATGCGGCGCTTAATCCCAAGGCGGTCTATCGCGAGCCGCTGAGCATGGAGCAGTATCTGGCATCGCGCATGGTGTCGACGCCGCTTTGCCTGTACGACTGCGACGTGCCGGTGGATGGTTCGACGGTGGTGATCGTTTCTCACCGTGATACGGCGCCGGACTTGCGCTCGCGGCCGGTCAACATCGAATCAATCTGCGGCCCGTTCACCGGCCGTGACGCTTGGGATCAGATGGGCGATCTGACGCGCTATTGCGCCGAAGAGGCAGGTCGGCGGCTTTGGCAGCGTACCGACTACAAGCCTGCCGACGTGAAGGTTGCCGCGCTGTATGACGGCTTCAGTTTTCTCAGTCTGCTGTGGCTGGAGGGGCTGGGTTTCTGTGGGCGCGGTGAGGCGGCGGCGTTCGTCGAAGGCGGTCACCGTATTGCCTTGGACGGCCAGTTGCCAATGGCCACCCACGGCGGCCAACTGTCGGCCGGACGTCTTCATGGGCTCGGCCATGTGCATGAGGCCGTGGTCCAGTTGCGCGGCGAAGGCGGGGCCCGGCAAGTACCGGGTCAACCGCACCTGGCGGTGGCGAGTAATGGCGGCGGCCCATTGGCCGGGGCCGTGTTGTTGTCCAGCGAGTAACCGGTGCCCGAAGGCTTGCGGATTACTTACCGCAAGCCTTCGGCTGCTGCTCAAGCGTGGTAGAGGTTCCATTCGCCGGTGGTGGGCGACCGGGTCCAGCCACTGGAGGCGATGGCACCGCCATCCACCGGCACGGTCAAGCCGGTGACATAGGACGCCATGTTCGACACCAGAAACACCACAACGCCAGCCAACTCATCGGTCGATCCGGTGCGCCCAAGCGGGATGTAACGATCGCGGGCGGCTTTGCCTGCTTCGCCGCCGGCCTCCATATAGGGCCTCAGACCCTCGGTCATGATCATGTCCGGCGCCAATGCATGCACGCGAATGCCATGCCCGGAAAGCTCCAATGCCATCGAACGGCTGAAACTGATCATGCCGGCCTTGCAAGCGGCGTACACGGCAAACCCCGGCGCCGCGCGCAAGCCTTCGCTGCTGGCGATATTGATAATGGTGCCGCCCTGGCCGGCTTCCACCATCACCTTCGCGGCTGCTTGGGTGGCTGTCAGCATGCTGATGAAATTGAAGTCGATATGACGCCGCCAGCTTCGCTCGCTTTGCTCCAGAAAACTGCTATTGCGCACGCCACCGGCGTTATTGACCAAAATATCGAGGCGGCCGAAATGCTCGGCGGTTCGTGCCACGGCGGCAGTGACCTGCTCCGTGTGGTTGACGTCGGTTTCCAGGAACAGCGCCCGGCCGCCTTCTTTCTCGATGGTTTGCACCAACTGCTCGCCGCTCGCGCGGTCGATATCGGCGATGGCCACGCGGGCGCCGAAGCGGGCCAGGTTCACGGCAATGCCGGCGCCGATACCATTGGCGCCAGCGGTAATCAGGGCGACTTTACCGTCCAGGCGAATGTCATTGGGTGTCATGAGGTGCTCCTTTGTTGTTATTGGTTTCAGCCTCTGAGTTCGGCTCGACCGTTATTGATGACCACTACATCGCGTTCAATGCTGCGAACCCGGAAGGAGATGACCGGGCCATCGACCCAGATCTCCGTGCGGAAGGTTTCACCGGGGTAGGCCGGGGCGGTGAAGCGCCCGAAGATGGACCCAATCTGGCGACCATCGAATGCACACACCGCTTGCATGATCGCGCGCCCCGCCAGACCCCAGGTCGCCAGTCCATGCAAAATCGGCTTTTGAAAACCGGCTTTGGCGGCCACCTGTGGATCGGCGTGCAAAGGGTTCCAGTCGCCATTCAAGCGATAAAGCAGCGCCATGTTTTCGGCCGTCACCAGATCGATGATGTGTTCGGGGGCACGCTCAGGCACGGTGTGGGGCGCTGGGGCACTGCGTTGCGGACCACCGAAACCGCCGTCGCCGCGTGCCAGCATGGTCTGGCTGATGGTGCACAGCGGCTCGCCACTGTCGGCCTCCAGAATGCGTCGCTCGTAGGTGATCAGCGCGCCCTTGTCCGCACCCTTGTCGATGATGTCGGCGACCCGGGATTTGCCGATAACCCGGGCTTGAGCGGGCAATGGTTTGTGCAAGACCAGGCCTTGCTCAGCATGCACGATGCGCACCCAATCAAGCCCTGTGTCCAGGGTGCGCGGCCAATAGCCGGGGTGTGCGAGCACCACGCCCATTGTGGGTACTGCTCGCAACTCGGCCTCATACACCAGGGGCAGCTGATGGGCGTCCAGCGGATCGCTGCCGTAACCCAGGCTCAGGGCGTAAAGAATGCTGTCCTTGTGGGTGTAACTCTGCTGTGTATCGGGGATCTGCAGATCCAGCAGCTTGTGGTAATCGATGGCCATGGTTCGGGTCCTCGGGCTGACAAAAAGCAGGGGTTAGGCAAGCAGCGCGCGCAGCGTGCTGATCAATGCGATGGGCTGGTCGAACATCAAGTGGTGGTGCCCGTCGGGTATGGCGATGGGGCCGCGGGCATCCGTGAGGTGGTTGACGATGCGGTGAGCCATGGCTGGGGAAACGACGACACTGCGTTCACCGAACACGTACGCGACGGGACGCTTGATCCTGGACAAGAGCTGCTCGCCGTCGGCTTCGCGTGCGCCACCGGGTGGCAGATTGGCGTCGAACTTCCAGCGCACGCCGGTGGCCGTCGCGCGCACTGAATGCCTGGCCACATGTTCGACCAGGCAGGGCATTGCGTCGGGCTGCTGCGGTAGCAGCCGGAAACGTGCAACGGCGGTTTCAATGTCCGGGTATTCACGGTCACCGCGAATCTTCGCGGGCTCCTTGACCGCTTCCTGATCGGAAAACACCACGTAGCTGTCAATGATGATCAGTCGCTCGAACAGCTCCGGACGATCGGCACAGGCGCGTAGCACGCGGGAGCCACCGTAGCTGTGGCCGATTGCAATCAAGCGCGGCGTGTCCAGCCACTCGGCGACGGCAATGACATCTTCGGCCAAGGTATGTGGGCCGTAGCTGGCCCGGTGGGCGCTGTCGCCCATCCCTGACAGGTCCAGGGCGATGACCCGGTATTGGTCGGCGAAGAAGGGGGCAATGAAATCCCACCAGTGCGCGTGCCCACGAAAGCCGTGAACGAACAGCACCACGGGCTTGTCGCGCGCTTCGAAGTTCCAGGACAGCAGGTGCAGGCGGCTCCCGTTGGCTTCTATGACATGTGAGCGCCCCGGATTGTCCAACGCCCACTCAAACCAGGCGGGGCGCCCCGTGGATTCATTGGTTTGATGCTGTGGGGTTTCGCTCATGGGTAGCGGTCCTTTCAATGGGCGGTTTTCGGAATATTCCGAGCGCTATTGCAGCGCTCTGCAGCTTAGGCTAATTTGTCTTCATAGCTGATACTATGTTAGTTATTAATTCGAAGTCCAGACCAATCGCCGGTAACGACCGGACCGAAACGGAGTGCAGCAATGGAGCGTTTTCCTCGAGGGCAGGTGGCAATCGTCGGCGCTGCCACCTACGGCATGGGCGAGTCTCCGGGCATGCGATCGCTGGACCTGGCAGCCAAGGCCGCCGTCCTGGCACTCAAGGATGCCAACGTCAGCCTGCAGGAGGTCGATGCACTGTTCGTCTGCACACCAGATGACGCATTGTCAGGTTTGAGCGCGGCGGAATACCTCGGCATCCAGCCACGCTTTACAGAAAACAACCGCACCGGGGGCTCGGCCTTTCATTCCCATGTGATCGCCGCCACCCTGATGCTCGAAAGCGGTTATTGCGACACGGCATTGATCATTTACGGCAGTAACCAACGCACGGCGTCTGGCGGGCTCGTTTCAATGCGCTTGCCTTCACCTTACGAGAAGCCATACAAGCCGCTGACGCCGCTTTCGTCCTATGCACTGGCTGCCGCGCGCCACATGCACCAGTACGGCACGACCCGTGAGCATCTGGCCGAGGTCGCCGTGGCGGCGCGCAAGTGGGCCCAACTCAACCCGGATGCGTTTGTCAGGGATGAATTGACCATCGAAGACTGCTTGAAAGCGCGGATGGTTTCCGATCCGTTGAGCGTGCGTGACTGCTGCCTGGTTACCGACGGTGCGGCGGCGATTGTGCTGACTCGCTCCGACCGCGCCCGTGACCTGCAGGCGCGTCCGGTGTACCTGCTCGGTGGTGCAGCGGCGACCTGGTATTCGGGTGTCGACCAGTCGCAGGACCTTACCGTGACGGCTGCGCGTGAATCGGGCCAGCGTGCCTACGCACTGGCCGGTGTCACCCCGGCGGATATCGACGTGGTGCAGCTGTATGACGCCTTCACCATCAATACCCTGCTGTTTCTCGAAGACCTCGGGTTTTGCCCGAAAGGCGAGGGCGGTCACTTCGTGTCGGGTGGCAACATCGCCCCGGGTGGTTCATTGCCGGTCAACACCAATGGCGGTGGTTTGTCGTGCTGCCATCCTGGCATGTACGGGTTGTTCACCATTGTCGAATCCTGCATGCAGCTACGGGGTGAGGCTGGCCAGCGTCAGGTCGCCAATGCCCGTTTGGCGCTGGCACACGCCAACGGCGGCACGCTTTCCAGCCAAGCCACGTTGATCCTCGGCACAGCTGAAACTCTTTGATCCACTGGAGATAGCCCTTCATGAGCACGACTGTCACAGGCACGCCAATGCAGCATGTGCACACCGAAATCCGAGATCGGGTCGCTGTCGTGACCCTTGACCGTGCACCGGTCAATGCGCTCGATTCGGTAGCCATCCGTGAGCTGACCGCCACTTTCAATGCCTTGGCACGGTCCACCGAAGCCAGTGTGATTGTGTTGACTGCACCCGGCGACCGGCTGTTTTGTGCCGGGATCGACCTCAATGACTCAGCACGGCGGCATGCCCGAACACCCGCCGAAGGCGACACCACCCTTGATTTGCTCGATCCGGGAGCGGTCGTACGCGAATGCTTCTGGTCCATTCTCGATTGTCCGCTGCCGGTCATCGCGGCGGTCAATGGCAAGGCCATTGGTGCCGGGTTGGTGCTGGTGGCGTGCTGCGATCTGATTATCGCGTCAGAGAACGCCACCTTCTCCGTTCCGGAAATCAAGGTCGGAGTGCTCGGTGGTGCACGGCACCTCCAACGGCTGGTCGGGCCGTTCAAGACGCGCAAGATGTTTTTCACGGGCGAGGCGGTTCCGGCACAAGAGTTCTATCGATTGGGTGCTGTCGAGGAGGTCGTCGCACCGGAGAAATTGATGGACGCAGCCCTGGGCCTGGCCGCCAGTATCGCTCGCAACAGTCCAATCGGCTTGCGTCTGGGCAAGGAATCGCTGACACGGGTCGAGGACCTGGGGCTCAAGGAAGGTTATCGTATCGAGCAGGATTACACGGGCCGGGTGACGCGCTACAACGATTCCACCGAAGCGCGCCGTGCCCAAATGGAAAAGCGCGATCCCAACTGGACCTGGAGCTGATATGAAAGCCTTCGAAGTGCAATGGACCGATGCCGAAATCACGAGGGTGATGCGCAAGGTCGAGGATTGTAGATTACCCCCGGCGCCTGCCGGTAGCGGCTGGACGCTGGGCTGTGACAGTGAGTTTTTGCATCGACTGCAACGCCACTGGCTTGAATCGTTCAACTGGCAGGCCTGCCAGGACCGGCTCAATCGTTACCCACAATTCATCGCCGAGATCGACGGCCTGGACGTGCATTTCGTCCATGTCAAAGGCGAAGCCGAAGGGCGTCGGCCATTGCTGTTGACCCATGGCTGGCCGGGCTCGCACCTGGAATTCTGGGACGTCATTGAGCCGCTGGCGTTCCCGTCACGCCATGGCGGCACTGCCGACCAGGCCTTCGACCTGGTTATCCCAAGCCTGCCGGGCTTCGGTTTCAGCGGCAAACCACCTGGCGTCTTCAGTCAGCGTCAGACGGCGAACCTGTGGAACAAACTGATGACTGAGGTACTGGGCTACCCGCGCTATCTGGCTCAAGGCGGCGATTGGGGCTCCATCGTCACATCCTGGCTTGGCCTGGACCATGGCAAGCATGTCGAAGCGATTCATCTGAACATGCTGGGCTTTCGCTCGCTGACACCACCGCGAGACGACGCTGAGCTCAATTGGCAGCGCCAGGCCGAAGCCGCCCAGCGGGCCTACAGCGGTTATGCAGCAGTACAGATGAGCAAGCCACAGTCGATTGCCTGGGCCGCCGCGGACAATCCAATGGGCCAGGCAGCCTGGATACTGGAGCGCTTTCATGACTGGGCGGATTTGCGTCAGCGCAGCTTCGAACAGGTCTTCGACCTGGACACTCTGCTGAGCAACATCGTGCTGTATGTGATGACCGGCAGCTTCACCAGTGCGCTCTGGTATTACCCCGGCGTGGTCAAGGATGGTTTCACGCTACTGCCTGCTGGTGTTCGCTGTGAAACCCCGACGACGTTCGCCGAGTACTCGGGTGACGCGCTGACGCCTGTGGCGCCACGCAGCCGGATCGAGTTGGTCTACAACCTGGCTGACATGACGTCATTGCCTGAAGGCGGGCATTTTGCGGCGATGGAGGTACCCAAGGATTTCGTCGAAGATATCCGCCGCTGGGGCGCATCCGTGGTGGCCCGCCGTTAGTCCGAGGGGCTCCGTGGCGATTGACGCGGAGCCTGGATAGGAATACAACTGACAAACAGTCATTTATTATTCTTGCAGTTGGGTACCTGCGGCCCGACTTGAGCACAATCAATAACAATAAGAGGAACCGTGGCGATGAAAGTCCGTCTACCCAACTTCGATTTTTCCAGTATTCGACCCCATTGGGCACCGGTCCATGAATTTGCCCAGAGCTACAATGCGTTTTCCACGGTACCTGCACATATCGAACCGTTTCTGGTCAAAGTCATGATGCGCGTCAAGGATGCCCTTGGCGAAAGCCATCCTAAGTTGCGCGAGAGCATCGAGATTTTCAACAAGCAGGAAGTGCAGCACTGCAAGCAGCACGTGGCTTTCAACAAGATGCTCTACAAGTCAGGTTACGAAGGCATGCAGGCCCTGGAGAAACCTTACAAGGAGGATTACCAGCGTTTCCTCGACACAAAATCACTGCGCTTCAATGTCGCCTATTGCGAAGGTTTCGAGGCCATGGGTTCGTCGGCCGGACAGGTCTTTTTCGAAGAACTGAACGAGTACCTCGAAGGCGCCGACCAAGAGGCGGTGGACTTGTGGAAATGGCACCTGGCAGAAGAGTTCGAACACCGGGAAGTGTGCTTCCAGGCCTATAAGGCGCTGTATGGCAATGGCCTGTTCGCCTGGCTGTATCGAGTCTGGGCCTTCGGCTATGCGGTCAAGCACATTGGTTCGCACACCGCGCGAGTGGCGGCTTACTTGACTGACAAAGATCGCGAAGGCATGACCGAGGAACAACGCTCGGCATCCATCGAGCGCCAGAAGCTGCTGAAGGCGAAAATTTCCAAGGCCAGCAAGAAGCGCTTGGTCAAGGTGCTGTCGCCGTTCTACAACCCGGCAAAAATGATTCCATCCCCGGGCATGGCTGAATTGCTCGCGCGTTTTTCCTAAGCTCCAGGCAACAAAGAGTTCCGGGCAGCAAAAAGTTCCAGGCAGCAAAAAGTTCCAGGCAGCAAAAAGTTCCAGGCAGCAAAAAGGGGAGCCCAGGCTCCCCTTTTTGCTGCCTGGAATTCAGGAAATTATCCGCCCAGTTGCTCTACGCGCTTGATAGCTGCCTCCAATTGATTGGCATCGACTGGGGGGGAGAATCGCGCGGCACTCGGACTGACCATGGACTTCTCGGCCAGCTCGCGAATCTCTTTATCGCTCGGCTGCAGCAGGCCAAAGTCTTGCAACAGCGTCGGCAGCCCGATCTCATGATAGAAACCGATCAGCTCTTCTATGAACGCCAGCGGGCGATTTTCCAGCACCAATTGAACGAGCAAGCCGTAGGCAACGTGGTCGCCATGCAGTGTGCCCTTGGCTCGCTGCAAATAAGAGAAGCCGCGAGCAATGGCGTGGGAAACCGACAAGCCACCGTTCTCGAAACTGATCGTGCTGAGCAGTACCGTGGCTTCGACCAGTGCCTCCAGATCATCGTTGACCTGCTTGGCTTCGACGGCGCGCAACGCCGCGGCGGCGTGTTTGCGAATGATGCTGTAGCAGGCATCGGCGGCCATCAGGCCAGTCAGCGATGCCGGGGTGCCCAGCAGGGTAAGGGCACCGGCGGAGGCGCAAGCCTGGGCTTCGAACTTCTTTGAAATGGCATCGCCAATTCCGGCACGCAGAAAACGTGCCGGGGCATTGGCGATGACGCCTGTGTCGACCAGCACCAGGTCCGGGTTGCGTGGCAAATGGAGGATGTCCTGCATGATGTGTTCATCGTCGTACACGGCAATGGCGGCACTGGCTGGGCCATCGTTCGATGCGATGGTCGGCACACTGATGCTGCGCAAACCCAGCTTCAAGGCGACACCCTTGGCGGTGTCCAGAGCCTTGCCGCCACCCAGACCCACCACCATGTCGGCACCGAACCGCAAACTGTCCTGAGCCAGAGCGGTAATGGCGGCATGGGTGATCTCCCCCGGAAAAACTTCAAGGGCACAAGCAACGTCGGCTGCCTTGAAGCTCGCCAGCACGCGGTCGCCCAGCAACCGGGCCATGTCGGCGTCGGTGATCACCAGGGCACTCCTGCCCAGCACTGCGCAATGGCGGCCCAATTCATCGAGTGCCGCATTGCCCTGAACATAGCGCGAAGTTGCCGCAAATATCCGCATGGGAAGCTCCTAAAAATGAATGTCAGTTGGTTATTGTATTTTTCTTGGCTTTTTTGGGCTTGCGTCACTGATTCTGGTGCTATACATTCTACACATAACTGACCAAATGTCAGCTTTCGATGAGTTTAACAACAAAAGGCCCTTGGAGGGTGATGATGAATTTCGCTGACTATAAGACGATTGCTTTCGAACGTCGTGGCCGTGTTCTGAACGTGACTTTCAACCAGCCAGAAAAGCTCAACAGCTTCGCCGGCGTGTCGCACACCGAGCTGTCCTGGTTGTTCTACGACTTGGTTGAAGATACTGAAAGCGACATCATTGTTGTCTCCGGCGCGGGCCGTGCCTTCAGTGCCGGTGGCGATATCGAGTACATGCAATGGCTGCATGACAACCCGACCGAGTTCTATCGTTGCGTTCGCGAAGCCAAGCGCATCGTCAACGGCATGCTGGAGTGCGACAAGCCGATCATTGCCAAGGTCAACGGCGATGCGATTGGCCTGGGCGCTACCGTTGCAGTGTTCTGCGATGTGGTCTTCGCCGCCGAGACCGCACGCTTTGGCGATCCGCACAACAACGTCGGTCTGATCAGCGGCGACGGTGGGCAGATCATGTGGCCGTACCTGATGGGCTATGCCCGCGCCAAGCACTACCTGTTCACGGGTGAGAAGTTCACCGCTAAACAGGGCGTCGAGTTTGGTATGGTCAACGCCGCCATGCCAGCTGCCGAACTGGATGCCTACGTCGACGCCTACGCCGATAAACTCGCTGCCATGCCGGTACAGTCTCTGCGCTGGAGCAAATCGACCATCAACGTACCGCTGCGCCAGATGGCGGCGAGCATGATGGACGTGGGTATGGCTTACGAAAACGTTTCCTCGGCGAGCAAGGATCATGTCGAGGCCATTGCGGCCTTCCGTGAGAAGCGCACACCTAAATTCAATCAGCGTTGATCGATCATGCTGAGCGCCTCTTTCGCCCAGGCTGCCTTAGGTCGCCGCGCCCAGGAGGTGCCCAGCTGGTTTAGCCGGGCTATCGCCCAGGCGGGACAATCACATCGCGTCAGCGTCGAGGGTATCTCGCTTCATTACCTGAGCTGGTCGCCACTCAATGCTGACAAGCCGGTGCTGCTGTTTGTGCATGGTCTGCGTGCGCATGCCCATTGGTGGGACTGCATAGCGCCGTTCTTCGCCGAACACTATCGGGTTGTCGCCCTCGATCTGTCCGGGATGGGGGACAGCGGTCATCGTTCGGATTACCCGTTTCAGATCGCGGCGGCCGATATCGTCGGCTTTATCGAACAGGCTGGACTGGGGCCGGTCATTGCCGTAGGTCACAGCTACGGGGGAGCGCGGGTGCTGCGTGCCTGTGCCGACCGCCCTGATCTCTTCCAGCGGTTGATCATTCTCGATGCCCTGGTGGTTTATCCCGAGGACATCCCGCCTTTCGATCCAGTCAAGCCTGCACCACGACGTTTTTACCCGGACCAGGCGACGGCGCTGGGGCGTTATCGCCTGTTGCCGGAGCAGCCTGTTGCCTTGCCGTACATCGTCGATCACATCGCCCGGCATTCATTGGCCGAGCATGAACAGGGCCTGTGCTGGAAGTTCGACCCGATGATGCCCTCCGGGGTCGCGCAGGAGGAGTTGGCAGCGAGCTTGCTGCCCAGGGTCAACCGACCGGTGGATTTCGTCTATGGCGAGCACAGCGCGATCGTGTCCAGGGTCATGGCCGAGCGCATCGTGGCGGACCTTCCCGATGGGCGCGGTCCGTTCGGAATACCCGGTGCCCACCATCACATGATGATCGACCAGCCTCTCGCGCTGATCGCGCTATTGCGCGGCCTTCTTGCCAATGGAGCCAACTATGAATGACCTGGTTTTGCTGGAACGCCACGGTACCGTGGCGGTTGTGACGTTGAACAATGCCAAGACTCGAAACGCCTTGTCCCGTGATTTGCTCACTGTTCTCGCCGATTGTCTCGAGGCACTTAACGAAGACGTCGAGTGCCGGGCCATTGTGATCAACGGCGCCAATGGGCATTTTTGTTCCGGTGGCGATGTTTCCGGCATGTCGGCCGAGCGTCCGCTACCCGTCGGTCGTGGACGGATGGTGCTCGGGCACCGGGTGGTCAAGGCGATGGTTTCTGGCAACAAACCGGTGATCGCCGCGGTGCAAGGTTATGCCGCGGGCGCCGGGTTTTCATTGGCCGCCGCAGCCGACTATGTCGTGGCAGCGCCAAGCGCCAAGTTCGTTTCTTCCTTTGCCAAGGTAGGGTTGGTTCCGGACCTTGGATTGCTCTGGAGTCTTCCACAGCGCATTGGTGTGGCGCAGGCGCGACGGTTGTTCTATAGCGCAGCGGTGGTCGAAGCCGAGGAAGGATTGAAGCTAGGGATAATCGATACTCTGGTGTCCGAAGACGATGATTTGTTGCCTACGGCAGTCAGCCTGGCGCAAAGCTTTACTGCTCACGCGCCGCTTTCTGTGGCGCTGGTACGCTCTGCATTGTCTCGTGGCATGGGCACTCTTGATGAGGCGCTGGGCTACGAGATGGATAACCAGGCGGCGTTGTACCTGACCCAGGACCATCGCGAAGCAGTCGAGGCGTTCATGGGCAAGCGCCCACCCAATTTCAGAGGGGTTTGAAAATGGCGAGGTCGCAGGTTGCACAGACCTGCGACCTCGCTGTAGTAGGGGTCAATGTTGTAAGTGAGTACTGAAGCGCTCCTTGAACTCAGTAGGTACTTCCACGACTTTCGAAGCGACAAAATCGAAGAAAACGAAGCCATTCTTTGCCAGTGCAATCACGCGCGCGTCGTGCTTGCGTGTAATGCGATAGATAAAATCCCCTCCATAGGTGTTCAGGTCCGTCACCCCCACTTCTATAAGCAATTGATCATTGAAATAAGCGGGCGCCTTGTAAATGGTTGCCAGATCGGTGATCAGCGTACCGTGGCGACTGTTAGCGACATCCTCGGGTGGCATGCCGTAGTGGCACAGGAACAGCGTACGCGCATCCGAAATCAAGGAAATCAGCCTGTCGTTGCCCACGTGATTTCCAGCATTGATTTCGCTCATGCGCACCCTGAACGTTGTGCTGAAGCAGAAAGATTCTTCCGGAAGCTCAAGCTGCAAGCGCGGCATCTGTGGATCCTCAGGTCCTGGAGCGCGGCATGCCGAGTGCCTGTTCGGCAATCAGGCTGCGATGGATCTCGCTGGTACCGCCGTAGATCGTCATGCCGATCGACTGCCGATAACCCAGCTCCACATGCCCTAGCCCGGTGTTTGATTGCAGCAGGGTGTCGGGTGCGCAGAGGTCCATCAAGTCGAGGGCATCACGCTGGTATTGTTCAGTGGAAAACAGTTTCGACATCGGTCCGAAGGCGGCGCGGCCAGGCACTTGCTCCTGTACGCCCCAAATGGTCCGGTAGCACAGGTCGCGGGCAATGGTCGTGTGTACCGCCACACGTGCCAGTCGGCGTTGTACATCGGCATTTGCCAACATGGGGTGGCCATCACGCTGAGTCGAATGCGCCCAGGCCAGCGCATGCTTGTACATGTTTTCGAAACTGATGCGGTACTGATCACCGCCGTGCTCCAGCTCCAGGGTCGCGGCCATGACAGCGGTGCCACCGTCGATTTCACCGATCCGATAGCGATCGGCGACGACAACTTCGCTCAAGTAGGTAATGTTGGTGCGCTCATCCTGCAGGGTATGCACCGGATGGACTTCGATGCCCGGCAAGTCCATCGGCACCAGGAACAGCGTCAGGCCTGCATGCTTGGGCACATCGGGGTTGGTCCGCACCAGCAGGAAAACATAGTCCGCAAGGTTGGCGGCGGTAGTGAACATCTTCTGCCCGTTGATGACCCAGTTGCCATCAAAGGTGCGCGTGGCACGCGTCTTCGCAGCGAAAACGTCGGAGCCGCACGAAGGCTCGCTGAAGCCCAGGCAAGCCAACGCTTCGCCACTGGCAAAGCGGGGCAGGGCTTCTGTTTTGACTTCGTCGCTGGCGAAGCGCATGACGATCTGCGCTACCTGGTTGGTGATCGGGGTGGTGATGCGCTGCCAGTTGTGCGTTTCGAACACTTCCTGCAAGGCGGCCATGTCAAAAGCGTTCTTGCCCCGGCCACCGAATTCGATAGGCCAATGAGGAAACAGCAGCCCTGCGTCGGCCAGCATGCGGTTAAAGCCGGCATGGTAGCCATCGACCGAATGATGGGCGTGAGCTTTCAATTCTTCGGTCAGATGGGTGCGGAAAAACGCTCGAACCTCTTCGGCGAACAGTGCAGCCTGCGGCCCGTGGCCGAATTCCAGATTGACCTCACCGACGTCTGGCAGGGCGACGGTGTGACCGTCACTCCACAAGCGTGCGGCAACCCTGTCCAGTTCAAGCTGCGGGTCGCCATTGAGCATCCCCCAGGCTTTCGCCCGGCGGTAATACAGTTGCACGTCGTATTCCAGTGAAACGCCGTAGCCACCGAAAGTATGCAGGGCACGGGCCACCGCACGCCCGACGGATTGCGTTGCCCACCACCAGGCCATCGAGACCAATGCGGCCGCATCGGGTTGCTGCCGCGCGATGCTCCAGACCGCATGTCGTACCAGCAGTTGGCCGCCCTCGATTTCGGTCAGGGCGTCGGCCAATGGATGGGCGATACCCTGAAAACCACCGATAGCTCGCCCGAACTGCTGGCGTTCGCATGAATAAGCAGCGGCCAATTTCAATGCCTGATGGGCAAGGCCCATCAGCATGGCCGCCTTGAGCAATTTCCACTCTTCCACGGCTTGCTCGAATGCGCGGCAGGACTCGATACCGCTGGCGACTATGTAGCTCTCGACCGTGTCGTCATCGGCGGTCAGTATCTGCAGGCTATCGGCCCCAAGATTGGCGCTTGGCGATTTTGCCGCCAGCCCCGTCAGGGCCAGAATGGCATCGCCCTGACGAACAAGCACGGCAATAGCGGCATTGGCACCCGGCAGGGCAATGGATCGCCCCGCGCAGTAGGGCTGCGGGGCGAGTGTGATCAGTTCGCCCTGTTTGGCCTGATTGAGCAGCGCTGTTGCGGCCGGGCTGTCGAGCTGTGCCAGCAGGCGCGCCGCTGGCAGCGATTCGGCCAGAGGCACCGAGACCAGATGGCGTCCGGCTTCCTCGGCAACCAGCAGTGCCTCCAGCAGTCCCATGTCTGAACCACTGGCGGATGCCGGAATGCGCATGGTTGTAATACCGAAATCCACCAGTTGCTGCCACAAGTCAGCGTCGAACCCACTGGCTTCTGCTGCGCGCACGCGTGCAGGGCTGGACTCAACGCTGAAAAGGCGGGTGACGGAGTTGAGCAACATTTGCTGCTCTTCGGATACGTTCAAGTTCATGGCAACCTCGCCCGGGTTCAGTTCGGTTGTGCGTAGAGCTTGCGCAGTTCGATCTTGTTGACCTTGCCGGTGACCAGCTTGGGCAGCGCATCGACCACAATGATTTTCTTCGGTTTCTTGTAACTGGCGATCAATGTCCGCGTGTGCTCGATAAGGACGTCCTCGCTGGTGCTTTCTCCCTGTTTGAAAGTGATGACCGCACAGACGCTTTCACCCCATTTGGCATCGGGAATGCCAATCACGGCACATTCGGATACCGCAGCGTGTTGCAGCAAGGCTTCTTCGACTTCCCGTGAATAGACGTTTTCGCCACCGGTAATGATCATGTCTTTCTTGCGGTCGACCAGGTACAGGAAACCATCCTCATCGAAGCGCCCCATGTCACCGGTATGGCACCAACCATCACGCAGGGTTTGCAGGGTGGCGGCATTGTTGTTCCAGTAACCACGGAACATCGCGCTGCTCTTGGCGAGGATTTCCCCCGGCTGGTTTGGCAGGCACTCGTTACCGTCCTCATCGACCACCTTGGCCAGCAGGTTGGGGTAGGGCTTGCCCACCGAGCCCAGGCGCTTGCGCTCCTGCTCAGTGCCATCGGGTCGATGTTGGGCCGACGACAGCGAGAACATGCAGATTTCACTCTGGCCGAACAGGTTGACGAAGTTGCAGCCGTTGAACACATCGATGGCTTTTTTCAGTACCGGCACCGGCATGGGGGCTGCGGAGTAAATGATGGTGCGTACGCTGGAGAGGTCGGCCTGGCTCACGTACGGATGCTCGAGCACCATCTGTACCATGGTCGGTGCCAGCAACAGGATGCTCAAACGCTCCTTCTCGATAGCCTTGAGCACATCCAGAGGCTCGAACTGACGCTGAAGAAAGGCTGCGCCGCCACGAACGTGCTGGGACAGGCTGATGACCATGCCGCCCAAATGAAACATGGGCATAACGATCAAAGTGACGTCCGGTTGCTGCATGTCGATCAACCAGGTATCGACCTGGACCAACTGCCGATACTCGCGGTGGCCCCAGATCACGCCTTTGGGTTTTCCGGTGGTACCGCTGGTGTAGATCAGGCAGCAGATGTCTTCTTCGGTGGCGCGGATCGGCGGGCCGAGCGGATCGCCAGTGGCGATGAAGTCTTCATAGCCGATTGCCCAGTCGCTCTCGCCGTCGATGCAGACAAAGGTCTCCACCGACGGCAATTCATGGCGCAACTGCTCCATGATCGGCAGGTACTGTGCTTCGAAAAAGAACAGCCGAGGCGAGCCATCACAGACAATGCCGGCGATCTCTGCCGGGGCCAACCGGAAATTGACCGGTGCGAGGATATAGCCGGCCCACTGGGTGGCAGCCATGATTTCGCCGAACTCAATTGAATTCATCGAGAGGATCCCGACTCGATCCTGATGCTGCAACCCTGCGCTGTACAAGGCCGAGCCGATCAGTTTCGCGCTGGACAGCAGCTCGCCGTGGCTGATGCGTTTCTCGCCCAGAATATAAGCCGGGTCATTGCGATAAAAGCGAGCGCGTTGCTCCAGGTCATCGGCGAAAGACAGTGGCAGATAATCACGCATACAAAGCCCCTCCGACGGGTTGTTGCAGGTTGCCGGCGGCGCGAGTCAGGTGGAAGTCGCTGTCGCCAAAACGCTTTTCAAAAAGTACGGCTGCCTTGTAGTGATGGCCGACCGCGTACTCATCGGTGGTGCCGATGCCTCCATGCAACTGAATGCCTTGGCTGGCAACGAAATAGTGGGCGCGGGCGATAAATACCTTGGCACCGGACACTGCCTGGCGCCGGGTCTCGACATCCCCTGAATCAAACGCATTGATCGCGCTGAACAACATGGACCTGGCCTGGTCGGTTTCCACGAACATCTCCGCCATGCGATGTTGCAGGGCCTGGAATTGCGCAAGAGGCTTGCCGTATTGCACGCGTGTCTTGAGGTAGTCAGCGGTCATGGCCATGACCGCTTCCATGGAGCCAACGCTGGCAGCGCACAACGCCAGGATGGCGCGGTCGAGCCCGGCTTCAATGGCTTGCTGCACGGCCTCGCCGCGCAATAACAGGTTCGCGTCGGTGACCTGTACGTCTTGCAAATGCATATCCGCGGCGCGACTGCCGTCGATCAGCTCGTAGGTGTTGGCCGTCATCCCGACCGCCGCACGGTCGACCACGAACAGCGCCGCTTCGTTGCTGTCTTCAAGGATGGCGCTCACCAGAAGGCTGTCCGCTACGCCGCCATGGAATACGCGGTGCTTTTGGCCATTCAAGGCCCAGCCATCGGCGACACGTCGGGCACTACTTCGCAGTTGCACCTGGTATTCATTGCGAGCGTCTTGTTCCTGATGGGCGAGGGCCATCACGGTTTCACCGCTGGCAATCGATTCAAGCAGGCGCTGGCGTTCGCCGGTATTGTCACTTGTGCCCAGGATGCGTGCGCAGAGCACAGCGGAGTCGACCACCGGTTCGAGCAGCAAGCCATGCCCCAGGGGTTCCATCACCTGCGTCAGCTCGAAACTGCTGGCGCCCACGCCACCGTCCGCTTCGGCGATGTCCAGCGCCAGCCAGCCCATTTCGGCGAAGTGCTGCCAGTGTTTGCGCGAGAAATGGGCACCGCTGGTCACGGTGTGGCGACGCTCTTCGAATACATAACGTTCGCGCATGTAGCGCTCGGCACTTTCGGCCAGCAGCTTGTGTTCATCAGTGAGTTCGAAATTCATGGTCAAAACCCGAAAGCCAGTTTGGCAATGATGTTCTTTTGTACTTCCATGGCGCCGCCAAAAATGGTGCAGGCGCGCAAGTACATGAGGTCAGCGGTGACGCCGGGAACATGGCCTGGCCACAGCGGATCGCCCGTCGGGTCGGCAAACGCCTCGTCGCGGCTGTAGACCCGCAGGCTGCGCTGACCCAACGCGTCGCTCATCAGCTCGGTGAGTTTCTGTTGCAGGGACGAACCGCGCACTTTCAGCACCGACGCGCAGGCGGCAATGGGGTGGTGGCTGGGGGCTTCATGCAGCACGCGCAGCACTGACCATTCCAGTGCTTCAACCTCCAGGCGCACTCCGGTGAAACGCCGCACGAATTCGGGATCCTGCAGCAGCGGCACGCCATTCTTGTGCTCTGCGCCGGCAATCAGGCGGATGCGCTCAAGGTCAGCGCGGGCCTTATAGATGTCGGCGCTGGAGGTGCGTTCGTTGGAGAGCAGGAACTTGGCCTGGGACCAAGCCTGATTGACTTCACCGATAATGTTTTCCCTCGGGACCCGGACGTTGTCGAGGAACACTTCGCAGGTTGAACCTTCACCGTTGATCATCGGGATCTGCCGCACCGTGACGCCAGGTGACTTCATGTCGATGATCATCATCGAAATGCCCTTTTGCGGGCGGTCACTGTTTTCCGTACGTACAAGAAAGAAGCCTTGCTCGCAGTACTGACCTTCAGTGGTCCAGAGTTTCTGGCCGTTAACCACGTAGTGATCGCCCTCGAGCACGCCCTTGGTCTTGAGTGCGGCAAGGTCGGAGCCGGCACCCGGCTCAGAGAAACCCTGCGCCCACATTTCATCACCATTGAGGATCGGTGGCAGGTAGCGCGCCTTTTGTTGCTCGCTGCCGTATGTATAGAGCACCGGGGCGAGCAGGCGCAGGCCTTGCCAGCGCAGCTCCGGGGCGCCGGCCAGTTTGCATTCGTACTCGAAGATGTGCGTCTGCAGATGGCTCCAGCCGGTTCCACCGTATTCGACCGGCCAATGCGGTGCGGCCCAACCTTGCTCGTTGAGCACCCGGTTCCACCAGCGCCGGTCATCTTCGTTCGGTGGATGCATACCGGTGCGGCTGCGACGAATCACGTCATCGGTCAGTTTGTCCTTGAGAAAGGCCCGGACCGACTCGCGAAAGGCCAGATCCTCGGGGGAGAGCGTCAGTTGCATGATGGTTTCCTTGGGCAAGATTCAGTTCGACTGAGCATCAGCACGCCAGCGGACGCATCGGCGCATCGCTGGCGCACAGACCGAGTACGGTCTGATAGGCATCGTGCACGGCATCGCCGATTCGTCCGCCCTTGCGCGCATCGCCGATGGTCGCTACGGCGAGACCCGCCTCGAGCAAGTGATTGAGCAAGGTGTCATCGGGCCTGCGTCCCTGGGCGATCAGTACGCCGAGGGTCTGCAATTCGCTGTGTTCACCGTCGTTGTGTTGCAATTGCACGCGGCCGTCTTCGGCAATGGCGACAATGCTGCTGTTATCGATGATGCGGATACGTGGGTTGCTGGCCAGACGCGTATTGAGCACGCCGCGATAGATCACCTCGGCCGAACGCGCGAGTTGTTTGGCCGGCGAACGGCTGACCAGTACCACGGCATAGCCTTTTTCACTTAAAAGCTCGGCAGTTTCACAGCCCGTCTCGCCGCCGCCATAGACCAGCAATGGCAAGGTATCGTCGACAGCGGGGAAGTTTTGCGTGTGGCCCATCAGCAACTCATAAGCGTCGCGTACATGGCTTGAGTCGATCCCCTTGATTGGCAGGCGCAGGGCTCTGCCGCCGATTGCCAGCAACACGATGGCGGGTGCGCCCGGTCCGGACAGGGTGCTGGCATCGACATGACTGTTCAGGTGAACCTTCACGGCGCTTTTATCGAGCTGGCGAATCAGGTAATTCAAGTACCAGGTCAGCTTGTCCTTGAACGGCGGTGCGGCCGAGGCGATCAGGCCGCCGCCGAGTTCCTCGCGGCTCTCATGGAGCTCGGTGGCGAAACCTGCTTGTTGCAGCATCAATGCGGCGGCCATGCCGCCAGGGCCACCGCCGACGACGACTGCGCGCTGGCCGCGAAGGTTGCCGGCGTCAGGCAAGCGGTCGAGTTCATGACCGCTGCGGGGGTTCTCGGCGCAGCCTATGGTGCCGTGGGCGCCGGAGCTGATGGCGACGCAATAATTGCACGAGGTGCAGGGACGTATATCCAAAGCAGCATCACGCCGTGCTTTGTTGGCCCACTCGGGATCGGCCAGCAGCGGGCGGCCCAGGGCGATCATGTCGGCGTCACCGTCACGAATGGCGTTTTCCGCCGTTTGCGGCCAGCGAATCTGCCCGACACTGATGACCGGTACATTGACCGCTTCGCGGATGCGCCGCGAATAGGGCAGGCGCCAGCCTTCGGGGGTCGACATGGGTTCGATGACTTTGTCAAAACTCGTCCAGCCCAATCCCATGGACACATGCAGTGCATCGACGCCGGCAGCCACCAGTTTCGGTGCGATACGCACCATGTCGTCGATATCGAGACCCTTGGGGGTGAACTCGTCTGCCGAGAGCCGATAGATCAACGGGCGGTCACCGATACTCTGGCGCACCCGTGCGATCACGCGCCGGGAGAAGTTCAGGCGCCGTTCTTCATCGCCACCCCAGGCATCTTCACGATGGTTGCTGTAGGGCGACAGAAAGGATGTCAGCAGGTAGCCATGGGCACCGTGCAGCTCAAAGGCTTGATAACCGGCCAGAACACCCAGTTCCGCACTGCGGCCGAAGCATTCGATCAGGTGTTCGATTTGCTCTTCGGTCATGCCGCGGGCGACCAGGCGTGAAGGGTCGGATCGCGAGGCGATATCGCTGGGCGCCCAAGGCATGCCATCGGTCACCAGCTCGCGTTTGGCACCCTGGCCGCCATGCTGCAATTGCAGGCACGCCACTGAACCGGCGCCGGTGATGGCTTCCACCAGGCGCTGATGCCCGGCAACAAACGCCGGTGTTTCCAGCGTCAGCTGGCGGTGCTCGGAGCGACCACTGGCTGCATCCACACAACAAAACTCCACCACGATCATGCCCGTGCCGCCTTCAGCGCGTTCGCGATAGAAGGCGATCTGCTGTGGCGTTACCTGGCCATCATGCCCGGCCAGATTAGTCGACATCGGCGCCATCACCGTGCGGTTGGGAATGTCTAGATTACGCAAGCGTATGGGTTCGAAAAGATGCGGATAGGGTGCGGTGGACATCAGCTGGCTCCTGGCTTTTTTGCTTGCCGCACACCTGCCCGGAGGGGGGGGTGGCGTGGTCGCATGAAAAAGCCGCTGGTTTATTGTTATGCAGTAAAGCTGACGATATATCAGTTATTTTTCGAATGCCAGTGGTTATTGTGTTGCATCTGACTGATGGGGGAGGAGGGCGCGTGAATCCGGGAAAAATCAGTCGTCCATTTGGACTATATCGTCGCGATTCGCTCATATGACGGGCGGCATTGCACTGATGTTTAACTGTCATTCAGTAATGAACTGGCTCTTGGGTGAAGGTCTTTTGTTTCATTAACAGATTGATAAATAAGTAAAAAAATAGGTAACAAAAAAAATCAGCAGAAAACGTCTTGCCAATAGCTGACGATCTGTTAGCTTGTGACTCAGCGGTTCTGAAGGATCGTCATTGACAGCGTCAAGGCCAAATGCTCTATTTGCGCTCGCCCTTGCTGCAGTCAGTTTGGTCTTCGTGCCCAGTGTCTAGACCCCCAGTTGCAGGGGGTCATAGCCGAAAATAAGAAACCGATTCGAATCGGAGAGGCAGGCAGTGAAAACAACCACAAAACGCAGCGTTAGCGGTCGAAGTGTCAGTTCCATTAAACCGGTCTATGTGTCTTGTTCAATTGCGTTGCTGCTGGGGGCAGCTGCTGGCAACGAAGCGTTGGCGTTTGAAGTCGAAACCGGCAACCCTGACGTTAGCGTCCGTTGGGATAATACCGTTCGCTACAACGCCGGCTGGCGGATGGAAGGGCGCAATGACGATTTTGATAAATCGCCGTTCTACGACGATACGGAGCACAAGTTCGATAAAGGCGACATGGTCACCAATCGTGTTGACCTGCTCACCGAACTGGATGTCGCGTGGAAGCAGAAGCATGGTTTCCGCGTCAGTGCTGCTGGCTGGTATGACGATGCTTATCAGGACAGTGCAGAGCCCAATCCGAACCTGGTAGGTAGTGGCAACTACAACAACAATCACTACAACGGTTATGCCAATCGCTACATCGCCGGGCCATCCGGTGAATTCCTTGATGCCTTTGCATTCACCGGGTTTCAACTCGGTAGCGTTGGCGTCAACCTGAAGGCCGGTCAGCACAACGTCTACTGGGGCGAATCGCTGTTTACCCTCGGTAACTCTATCGCTTACTCCCAAGGTCCGGTTGACACCATCAAGGCTGCTACCAGCCCTGGTGCGGAAGCCAAAGAGTTGTTCCTGCCGCTCAAGCAAATTTCCACTGATGTCCAGCTCACTGACGAACTTTCGTTTGGTGCGCAATACCTGCTGGATTGGAAGCCGTTTCGCCTGGTGCCAGGTGGTACCTACTTCTCGAATGCTGATGGAGCACGATCTGATCTCGGTTCGCCTGCTGCAATCTTCAGAATTCCCAACGGTGATGACATCGAGCCCGACAGCCACGGTGACTTCGGCGTGAACCTGCGCTGGAGCCCCTACTGGCTGGAAGGTACCGCCGGGGTCTACTACCGCAAGTTCGGTGAGAAACTGCCTTGGAGTTTTACCCAGGTCGGTATCGTACAAGTGGCGCCAGGCCGCTTCGCCGGTGTGCCCAACGCTATTCGCTATAACTACGCTCGTGACACCGAGCTGTACGGCCTGAGTCTGACCAAAAACCTCGGTACGGTCAGTGTTGCGGGTGAAGTGTCCTACCGTAAGAACACAGCATTGAACTCAGTGGCGGGTTACACCGTGATTTCCACAGGGGATGCCAGTTACTCCCAAGCCGAAGGTGCGCGCGGTGACAGTTACCATGCATTGATTAACGGCATCTACCTGCTGCCTCGCACCGCGCTTTGGGAGGGGGGCACTCTTCAAGCTGAGTTGACTTACAACAAACTGGACAAAATCACCGAAAATGATGCGCGTTATAACGGGCGTGGCCATGGCTGCGTGACGGCTTACAGCAAGAACTGTGCAGATGACCACTCGGTCGGTACGCAAGTTGGCTTCACTCCTGAGTGGCCGCAATTGTTCCCGGGCTGGGATGTGTCGATGCCGGTGACCTGGGCCTACGGCATTGACGGCAATAGCCCGACGCTGGGTGGTACTAGCGAAGGTGCCTACAACTACTCCGTGGGTATCAGTGGCAAGTGGATGAACTTGCACAACTTCACCCTCAAATGGATAGACTCGCATGCCGATTACAAAAACAATCCGGCTCGCGGCTACGTCACCAGTGACTACACGAATGGCGCGGCGGTGCAGAACGACCATGGCTGGCTGTCGTTCACGTACAAAACAACTTTTTGATTTGCGTCCCTTTACCTGCCTGATGTGAGGGTTGATCAATGAACTACAAGAATATGATGGTATGGGGGGCAGCAAGCCTTCTATTTGCAGGCCAGGTTTTGGCCGCACCGACCGATGAAGAGATCAAACAACTGGGCACCAGCCTTACGCCGCTGGGCGCAATCAAGGCCGGTAACGCCAATGGCACCATTCCCTCCTGGGAAGGTGGCTTGTGCACGGCGCCCGCCGGCTACAAGCCGATCATGGGTGACAAGGGCGGCTCGCCGTATGTCGACCCGTTCGCCAATGAAAAGCCGGTGTTGAGCATCACGGCAGCCAACATGGCGCAATACAAAGACAAGCTCGACGTGGGTACACAAGAGCTGTTCAAGCGCTATCCAGACAGTTACCGCTTGGATATTTACCCAACTCATCGAACGGCCTGTTATCCGAAATGGGTCTACGACAACACCATTTCGCGGGTGAAGAATCCGCAACTGGCCGGTTCCGCACCTGGCCTGATCAACGCCCATGCCCAGTATCCGTTCCCGATTCCCAAGAACGGTTACGAGGCCATGTGGAACGCCAGCGTCAAGTTTGAGCTGCCCTATTCCGAAGGTACTCAGGCGGCTTACCTGATCGATAACAATGGTGGCGTAACGCTGACCAACGTTCAGAAGATCGAGAACCGTAACCTTTTCTGGGATAACACCATCGACACGGTCCCGGACAATCAGCCGTTCTGGGCATTGATCGCCAGTACCATGTCACCGGCCGCATCTGCGGGCGTCAAACAGATGCGTCATGCCTTCCTGAACACTTCCGAACGGGACAACATGGCATGGAGCTATGTGCCTGGGCAGCGTCGTGTACGCTTGGCGCCTGAGTTCAAGTACGACACGGTCAGTACTTCCAGCGGTGGCGTGCTGTTGTTCGATGAGATCAACGGCTTCGACGGCAAGATGGACAAGTTCGACTTCAAGCTGGTGGGCCGGCGCGAGATGTACGTACCGTACAACGCCTACAGAACCTGGGCGGCCGATCCTGTAGCGATCAACACGCCCAAGCACTTGAACCCCGACTACCTGCGCTGGGAGCTGCACCGTGTGTGGGAAGTGGAAGCAACGCTCAAACCTGGCGAGCGCCATGTACAGAAGGTCAAGCGTTTCTATCTGGACGAAGACAGCTGGAGCATCCTGACTTACGTCGCTGAGGATCAGGCCGGCAAAGTTCACCACTTGATGTACCAGCCTGCGGTTCAACAGTACGAGAAACCCGGTTATCGCAATGGTCAGTACGTGCTCTATGACATGACCAAGAACGTGTACTCCAACGGCTCGCTGATGGGTGCACCGAAAATGACCGGTTTCTACAAGGTAGATCCTTACCCAGCCAACTACTTCTCATCGGGGGCATTGTCCGGCTCCGGCGTACGCTGAAACCCGGGAAGAGTCGAGCACCTGGTGCTCGGCTCTTCGAACCCACCTGGCTCAGTAGTGCTGTGAGGATGAAATGGCAACTGTGCGTTATATGTTCGTGCTGGCGGCAGCCCTGGTCACAGGGTTGTCGAACCCGGTGAATGCCAAAACCGACTTCACCGATCCACTGGATCGCCCTGCGTCGACTGTCGGCAATCTGATCGGTGCCCATCTCAATAGTGTGACCACCGCGGGCGAGCGATTGATCGCGGTGGGAGCGCGCGGCCTGATCATTGTTTCCGACGATGCCGGTGCCAGCTGGACCCAGGCCTCTTCACCCGTCTCAAGCGATCTGTTGGGCGTTCATTTCCCAACGGCAAAGCAAGGCTGGGCGGTCGGCCATGATGGTGTGATCCTGCATAGCAGCGATGGCGGGGTTAATTGGGTCAAGCAATTCGATGGCGTGGCTGCGAGCAAGATGTTGACCGAGCACTTTGACAAATTGGCCGCTGCCGGTGACGAGTCAGCCGCCAGCTTTCAGGAAGGGGTCAAACTCAATTATCAGGACGGTCCGGAACAGGCGCTGATGGGCGTCTGGTTCTCCGACGAGAACAACGGCTTAGCCGTAGGGACCTTTGGCACTCTGCTCGCCACCCACGATGGAGGCAAAACGTGGGAGTCCTGGATGGAGCACTCCGACAATCCCGAGTTCCTGCATTACATGGCGATTTCTGGAAGCGGTGAGCAGATTTATATCGCCTCTGAGCGTGGTGTTGTCTTTAGGCTGGATCCTCGGGCGCAACGTTTCGAGCGTCTGGAAACCGGCTACACAGGCAGTTTTTTCAGCATCAAGGTGACACCGACAACGCTCGTTGCCGCAGGCCTGCGGGGCACGGCATTCAAATCCATGGATGGCGGCACCACGTGGCAACCCTTGCCCACTGGAATCAATGTGGCGCTCAGCGATGTGCAGAGTCTGCCTGACGGCCGTTTTCTGCTGGCCGGGGTCGATGGCAAAGTCGTTATCAGTGATATCGCGGTGAGCAGCTTCAAACCCTTGACGGTGTCGCGTCCCGGACGGTTTACCAGTCTGACCGGGCTCAAGAATGGCAAAGCCGTCAGCGTTGGTTTTTCCGGGGTGCGGGAAGTCACTGTGCAATAGGTGCCGACGGCTCCAGTCTTTTCAGAGGCAAATATGGTTGATTTGAAAGCGCTGCAAATGCCCGTCATCGCGGACCCTGCCGACTTCGACAAGAACAGCGGCAATTGGCTCGAACGGCTGGTATTCAATCATCGCATCAGCGTGATCCTGTTTTGCGCAGTGCTGACGCTGTTCTTTGGCTGGAGTGCGCTCAAGCTTCCGGTCAACACCAGTTTCGAAAAAATGATTCCGCAGTCCCACCCCTATATCCAGAATTATCTGGAACACAGGGATGCACTGCGCGGCATGGGCAATGCGACCCGTATCGTGGTCGAGAACACTCAGGGCGACATCTTCGACAAGGATTACCTGCTCGCCTTGCAGAAGGTCAACGACGCCGTCTACCTGATGTCGGGTGTTGACCAGGGCTGGATGCGCAGCTTGTGGACCAGCAGCCTGCGCTGGACTGAAGTCACCGAGGAGGGCTATCGCGGCGGCCCGGTCATTCCCGACCGCTGGGACGGCAGCCCGCAATCGATGGACCGCTTGCGTGAAAACATTAACCGCGCGGGTATTGTCGGCAGCTATGTGGCCAACAACCTCAAGTCGTCGATGATTTTTGTGCCCTTGCTCGACATCAATCCCGAAACCGGCAAGCCACTCGATTACGCGCAGTTATCCCGGCAACTGGAAGCGCAGGTGCGCTCCCTGGAAACCGATACGATCAAGGTGCACATCATCGGTTTCGCCAAGATCGTCGGCGACTTGATCGACGGCTTGTATTCGGTCATGGCGTACTTCGGTTTCTCGGTATTGATTGCTACCGCTCTGGTGCTCTTCTATACCCGATGCCTGCGCAGCACGCTGTTACTGGTGTTTTGCGCCTTGCTTGGCGTGGTTTGGCTATTGGGTTTGCTCAGCGTGCTGGGCTATGTGCTGGACCCTTATTCGATCCTGGTACCGTTCCTGATTTTTGCCATCGGCCTGTCCCATGGTGCGCAGAAGATGAACGGCATCATGCAGGATGTGGGGCGCGGGACTCACAAGTACGTGGCTGCCCGCTATACATTCCGTCGACTGTTCATGGCTGGCTTGACAGCGTTGCTGGTCAATATCGTCGGCTTTGCCGTATTGATCATCATCGACATTCCTGTGATCCGTGACATGGCCCTGACCACCAGTCTGGGCGTGGCGATCCTGATTTTCACCAAGCTGTTTCTGATCCCTGTGCTGCTATCGTATTTCGGCGTCAGCGATCAGGCAGCCAAACGCAGCATTCAGACGTCTGAACAGGTGGAGTCAGGCCATAGCCCGATGCAACGACTGCGTGTGGGTCTGATCCGTTTGACGCAGCGCCGTCCCGCCATGTTCGCTGTTGCAGGGGCGGTCGTGTTGGCGGGGGGAGGGTTGATGATCGGCCACCATGTGCAGTTTGGTGATCTCAACCCGGGTGCGCCTGAGTTGCGTCCCGAGTCGCGCTATAACCGCGATGTGGCTTTCGTGACGCAGAACTATGGCCTGTCCACCGACCAGTTCGTGGTCATGCTGAAAACCCCGGCAAACGGTTGCACCGAGTTCGCCTCGCTCACTGAAGCTGATCGGCTGAGTGCCCGCTTGCGCGAGTTGCCTGGTGTGCAGACCACGTTTTCGCCGGCCGATGGTATTCGCCTGACGACCTCCGGGCTGTTCGAAGGCAACCCCAAATGGCAGACCATCCCACGTAACGCCAGCAACCGCACACAGGCGTTCAACATGTTTGCCACCGACCGCCCGGAGCTGGTCGATCGCTTCTGCGTGATCACTCCGGTGATTGCTTATCTGTCAGACCACAAGGCGGCGACGCTGGAGCGTGTGGTCAAGGAAGTGGAAGCCTACAGCGCTCAGTACAGCACCGAGTCGCGCACGTTTCTGCTGGCAGCGGGTAGCGCAGGCATCGAGGCGACAACCAACATTGTGGTCAAGCGCAGTTTCTGGACCTTGCACCTGGTGCTTTACGGTGCTGTGGCATTGCTGTGTTTCATCACATTCCGCAACTGGCGAGCGGTCGTTGTGGCACTGATCCCATTGATCATCACTTCTATCCTCTGTGAGGCGCTGATGGTGATGCTGAACATCGGCATCAAGGTGGCGACCTTGCCGGTCATCGCGGTTGGGGTGGGCGTCGGTGTCGACTACGCGTTGTACCTGCTCAGCGTGCAACTGGGCTTGCAACGGCACGGCATGACACTCGCGCGCTCGTATGAGGGATCGCTGGATTTCGTCGGGCGGATCGTGGGCCTGGTCGGCCTGACAATGGCGGCCGGGGTGATTCCATGGATCTGGTCTCCGATCAAGTTCCAGGCCGACATGGGGATTCTGCTCAGCTTCATGTTCCTCTGGAACATGGTCGGTGCATTGGTCCTGATCCCGGCGTTGTCCTACTTCCTGTTACGTACACCCGCGGACGATGCCGACCGGGAAAAGGTAGAAGAAAACGCAGAGATCGATGACCCGATGGCGATTCTGGAATCGCCGGACGACGCAGACAAACTCGCCGTCAAACTCCGCACCACAGCCTGAAACCCAGCTAAGCACGGAGCAGATTTATCTGCTCCGTGCTTACGCGCACCTTTTAACAACCTGCGGATGAGCTGGAGTCTACTGATGAATCTTGGTCTGGAAGGAAAAGTCGCGTTTGTTTCCGGAGGCAGTAAAGGCATCGGACGCGCCTGCTCTGAACTGCTTGCCGCTGAAGGGTGCAAGGTCATGGTTGCCGCCCGCAACAGTGATGCAATCGAGCAAACGGTGGCAGCGTTGCGTGATGCCGGTGGCATTGCCAGTGGCGTGATGGCTGACCTGACCCGGCTTGGCGATGTGCAACGAGCAGTGGGGGTGACACGGCAGACCTTTGGCTCGCCAGACATCGTCATCACCAATGTGCACGGTGGAGAGCCCAGCGATTTTCTTGATGGGAATGCCGATGCATTTCTCAATGCCTTTCAGAACCTGGTCATGAGTGTCGTGCATCTGGCGCGAGCGACTGTTCCGCATATGCGTGAGCAGCGCTGGGGACGTTTGTTGACCATCGGTACCGCCGCGGCCAAGGAGCCGGCGCCAGGCTTGAACCTGATGGCTGCAACCACCGCACGTGCAGCGGTCGTCACCTTGAACAAATCCCTGGCCGATGAGTTCGCCGTCGACGGCATCACCGTCAACACGCTCGCCACCGGTTGGATCGCAACGACCACCATGCTCGAAGAAGTGGGGCGCATGGCCAAGGAGCGCGGTATGGCCGCCGACGCGCTGCTCCAGCGCCTGACCAAGAGCATTCCCGTTGGCCGCGCGGGCGATCCTCAGGAGATCGCTTCGCTGGCGGTGTACTTGTGCTCCGCCCGGGCGGGTTACATGAATGGTTGCCTTATCCCTGTCGATGGCGGCAGCCATCGCAGTGCCTGGTAATTAGCTGGAGTTGAAAGCCCATGACCCTGTTGCACGCCCCGACCCTGTGGCAATTGCTGGAACGGCGTGCGGAGCTGACGCCGCAAGCCCCCATGTTGATCGATGGTCGCAAACACTTGCACATGACCTTTGCCCAGGTACTGGATATTGCCGAGCGCTTGGCCGCGGGCTTTTACGAGCTCGGTATCAGTGCCGGCAGTCGGGTCACCTGGATGTTGCCCACAGGCTTGCCGGCCGTTATGACCGCCTTGGCCCTGGCGCGCCTGGGCGCTCTGCAAAACCCGATTATCTCGTTGTACGGTGAGCGCGAGGTTCATGGCGTTCTCGAGGGAAATCGTTCGGAGTTCTTGCTGGTTCCCGGTGACGGCGAGCGTGATTTTGCGGCGATGGCCGAACGCCTGTGCCAGCAGCTCGAGCGGCCGCCGCAGGTGATTGTCATGGGCAATCATCTGCCACGTGGGCGGGCGTCAAGACTGCCGCCACCACCCAGCGACGGTCAGGCCGTGCGCTGGGTCTATTACACCTCGGGCACTACCTCACAACCCAAGGGCGCTTGTCACACGGATGAAAGCTTGATGATCGGTGGCCGGAACCTGGCCCGCTCAATGAGCGTCAGTGCCGCCGATGTCGGCAGCGTCGCTTTTCCGTACGCGCACATTGGCGGTGCGATGTACACCACCATGCTACTGGCCTCGGGCATGAGCGCTGTGTTGCTCGACCGCTTCCAGGCCGAGGAAGCTGCTGAAATCTATCGCCGATATGCCGTGACACTCGCTGGCGGCAGCACAGCCCATTACCAGCTATTGCTTGCTGAACAAAGGCGCAATGCTCAAACACCTTTATTGCCCGGGATGCGCGTGCTCTGCGGTGGGGGAGCTCCCAAACCGCCAGAACTCTATTACCAGGTCCGCGATGAGATAGGGTGCGGTCTGATTCATAACTACGGTATGACCGAAGTCCCGTTGATTTGCGCAGGCTTTGAGTCCGATACGGACGAGCAGTTGGCCAATGCCGACGGCATACCCATGCAAGACATCGAATTACGGATTATCCGCTCTGACGGCATCCTGGCAGGGGAGGGTGAATCGGGCGAAGTACGGGTGCGCGGTAAGGCGGTGTTCAAAGGCTATACCGACCCTGCATTGAACGTGGTGTCATTCGATGACGACGGCTTTTTTCGCACCGGCGACCTGGGCATGCGCCGGGCCGACGGTCGTATCGTTCTGACCGGCCGGCTCAAGGATGTGATTATCCGCAAGGGTGAGAACATTTCGGCCAAGGAAATCGAAGACCTGCTGTTCACCCATCCCAAGGTGGCAGCGGTAGCGGTCATCGGCTTGCCGGATGAACTGCGGGGTGAGCGTGTCTGCGCCGTCGTCGAACTGAAGCCGGGTGTTGCGGCATTGCAGTTCGAGGAGATGGTCGATTTCTTCATGCGGGCCCAGGTGATGCGGCAGAAGATTCCCGAGCAACTGGAAATCGTTGAGCAACTGCCGCGCAATCAAACCTTGAACAAAATTCTCAAGCACGTCCTGCGTGAGCAATACGCTCACTGAGCGCCGCAATGACCGACTCGCTGTCGCTCAACGTGCTGTAGAGCGGCAGCAGGTTGTTGACGATAAAGTCGTGGCTTTGCGGTGTGGCACCGGCGATGCAGTCCTCGGGTACCACGACCTGATAACCCAGGTCTGATCCGCACAATGACAGGCCCGAAATGGCGACGTTGGTCGAAACACCGACCGGCACAATAGTCGTCACCCCCATGTTACGCAGGATCGAATCCAGGTCGGTGCCGTGAAAACCCACCAGGCTGAAGCTGCGTGCATGCACGATGTCCGTGTCGTGAGGTGCCACTTCCGGAACTGACTTCACATCCTCTGAACCAACAATCATTCGGTTTTGCTTGGTCGAGCGGGCAATGATCACGCTGGTGCGTGGCAGGTCGATATAACCCGGACGATGCGCTACATGAAGGTGCAACACCGGCAGTCCGGCGGCCCTGAACGCCTCCGCCAGGCGAGCGATGCGCGGTAGCACGCCGCGTTGCTGTACCTGCTCTGCAAGCCCTGGAAAGTCAGACAGTTCCGGGTCGACGACACCTCGTTGGCATTCGCTGATGAGCAGCGCAGGGCGTTTTCCAGCTTCAAATCCTCTAGGCATGAATTCCTCTCTGACAGATTGGCCACGACGGGCAGGTTGAAATAGTGGTTGACACCGGCTGAGTATAGAATGAAAACTGACATAACGTTAGTTAATTGATTTAAACGTTCAGGAGTCTCTGATGGGAGTAATTGCGGATCAATCGCTGTCAGCCATGCTGCGCCAATCGGCCGATGACTTTTTGACAGGATCGCACAGCCCATCGCGCTTGCGGGGCTGGATAGGCCGGGCGCGACCGGTGGAATCATCGCTATGGCACGACATCGCAGCGTTAGGCTGGACCGGTTTGCTGCTTCCGGAGGCACTGGGTGGCAGTGGCCTGGGCTTGCGTGAGGCGACAGTCCTGTGCGAGGTGATGGGGGAGCGCTTGTTCGCCGAGCCCTTTGTGGGATGTTGCGTAATGCCGTCACTGTTGCTCACGCAGGCTGAAAATGGCCCCGCCACCGAGCAATTGGCCGCCTGGCAGGTCAGTGGCGAACGCCTGCTGGCCCTGGCCTGGCAAGAACAGGCCGGGCAGATGGATCCGGACCTGATCGAGTGCCGGGTCGATCAAGGCCGGCTCAGCGGGCGCAAGGTCTTTGTGCTGGGGGCTGAACAGCAGTCAGTCTTGCTGGTGTCTGCCCTCGAACACGGCCAACCGGTGATCGTCGCCGTTGCTGCGAATGCCCCAGGCGTTCGTGTTGAAGCCTTCGCGGCAGGCATCGGGGCTCAGTACCATGTCGACTTCGATCAGGCGCCTGTGCTCTTTGAACAGGCACTGCTCAGGGGCCAGCCGGCGCTCAATGCCCTGCAACTCAGCCTGGCAGGTGGGCGTATTGCCTTGTCGGCGGAATTGGCGGGGCAGGCGGCGGGTTGCCTGCAACAGACGCTGGATTTCGTCAGCCAACGGGTGCAGTTCGAACGCCCGCTGGGCACCTTCCAGAGCATTCAACATCGCTGCGTTGACCTGAGCATCGAACAGACGCTGGCGAAGGCCAGTTTGCAGCATGCGCTGACCTGCCATGAGCAGGCACCTCTGACGCAGGCCAGTCAGGCCGCTATCAGTGCCGCCAAGGCGCGATGTGCTCAAGCCGCCATCCTGACCGGCAAGCAAGCTGTGCAACTGCATGGCGCAATGGGCTTTGCCGAGGAAGTGGACATCGGTCTGTACTTGCGGGCAGCGATGTTCGGATCGGCCTGGTTAGGGGCGGTCTGGGATCACCGCCGTCAATTTGCGAAGCTCACTGACGAAAACCCGATTGAAGCGACGCTGGCGCCCTTCGAAGCGTCGAGCTCCAGTGATCCTCGGGAGTGGAGCGACGAGGAGTTTCGGGCGCGCCTGCGGGTCTGGCTGACGGAGTTTTACCCCGAACATTTGCGGCAGAACGATCGCCGGCCATTCCTGCGCCTGCGCGGCGACGACCTGACCGGCTGGCTGCGCTTGCTCAACGATCACGGCTGGCGTGCGCCTGCCTGGCCTCGTGAATACGGTGGCATGGGCATTTCCTTTCGTAAGCAGCTGATTTACCAGCAGGAGATGGAACGCGCGGGTGTCGGGCGGATTATCGACAACGGTGAAACCCAACTCGGTCCGACCATCATCAAAGGTGGCACCGAGGAGCAACGTGCACGCATCCTGCCAAGGATCCTGGCCTGCGACGATATGTGGTGCCAGGGCTACTCCGAGCCAGGCGCCGGTTCCGACCTGGCCAGCCTGCGTACCCGCGCAGATCTCGACGGCGATGAGTTCGTCGTCAATGGACAGAAAATCTGGACCACTCACGCCGCTGAATGCAGCCATATCTATGCGTTGGTGCGCACTGGCAAGTTTGAGAAGAAACAGCAGGGCATCAGTTTTCTGTTGATCGACCTGAGTGCTCCGGGCGTCAGCGTCCGGCCGATCGCCAACATTGCAGGCGAAGACGAGTTCTGCGAAGTGTTCTTCGACAACGTTCGCGTTCCGGCCAGCAACCTGCTGGGTGAACTGCATCAGGGCTGGAGCCTGGCCAAAGCGTTGTTGGGCCATGAACGGATCTGGCTGGGCAGCGCGGCAATGGCTGGGAGTGCGCTGGAACTGGCTGGGCGGCTTGTGACGGAACTGGGCCTGGCCAATGACCGTGGCGTGCTCGATCGACTGGCTTGTTTGCAAGCAGACCTGCATGACTACCGACTGTTTTATGCGCAAATCTGCGATCGCATCGCCGAAGCCGATGAACAACCGGGGCCGGAGGTTTCGATGCTCAAGGTTTACATCTCGGAGCTGTTGCAACGCATCACTGAATTTTGCGCGGAAATCGCCGGTGATTTTGGCGGCATCGTTGGCGACGTACAGATCGGCTCGCTGCTCACCGATTTGCACTGGCCGTTGATGATGGCGCGACCCGTATCGATCTATGCCGGCGCCAATGAGGTCCAGCGCGACATTCTGGCCAAGGCTGTCCTGAAACTGCCCAGTGCCCCTCGCACCTGAGGCCCGAGCCACCGTGAACAACCGGATTACATCATGAGAGAAGCGGTCATTGTTTCCACTGCACGCACACCGATCGGCAAGGCCCATCGAGGTGCTCTGAACGACATCAAGTCGCCGAGCCTGACAGCGCATGCCTTGTTGCATAGCACCTTGCGTGCAGCGGTTGATCCCACTGAGGTCGAGGATGTGATCATTGGCGCAGCCATGGGGGCCGGGACCGCAGGGCGCAACCTGGCTCGCGCAGCGGCGTTGCGGGCCGGCTTTGGCGTCGGTGTCGCCGGCGCTACCGTCGATCGGCAGTGTGCCTCGGGATTGATGGCTATCGGCATGGCCGCCAAGCAGATCCTGGTCGATGGCATGGACATCGTCATTGGCGGCGGCTCAGAAAATGTCAGCGCATTGACGCCCAGCTACCTTGAGTGGGCGATACGCGACAAGGATCTGGATCTGGTGGAGCGGGTACCCTCTGCCTACATGCCGATGATCGAGACCGCCGAATATGTCGCTCGGCAGTACGGTATTTCCCGTCAGGCCCAAGATGAATTTTCCCTGCAGGCCATGCAGCGCGCCGTCGCGGCCCAGGCCAGGGGCGTCTTTGCCGAAGAAATCGCACCCCTACAGGTCTCGCAAAAGCTGGTCGACAAACAGAGCGGGGAGATCAGTTACAAGCGTTTCCTGTTCAGCGAAGACGAGTGCCTGCGTGCGAGCACAACCGTCGAAGGTCTGGCGGCACTCAAGCCAGTCATGGAGGGTGGCAGTATTACCGCTGGCAACGCCAGTCAGCTGTCCGACGGTGCCTCGGCCTGCTTGCTGATGGAAGCGCGTGTTGCTGAACAACGCGGGTTGAATCCGCTGGGTGCCTATCGCGGATTGATCGTCACTGGCTGTGCACCGGAAGAAATGGGTATTGGCCCGGTAACAGCCATTCCGAAGCTGCTGGGTAAACATGGTTTGACCATCGGCGATGTCGGCCTCTGGGAGTTGAATGAGGCATTTGCCTGCCAGGCCTTGTATTGCCGCGACCACTTGGGTATCGATCCGGAAATATTCAACGTCAATGGCGGTGGCATCGGCCTTGGTCATCCGTTCGGCATGACCGGTTCGCGCCTGGTGGGCAGTGCCTTGCTGGAAGGGCGTCGACGCGGCGTACGCTTCGTCGTGGTGAGTATGTGCGTGGGGGGCGGTATGGGCGCGGCAGGGCTGTTTGAAGTCTACCCTTGACCTCTGACGCGACTTGAAAGGAAAGCCTGGAATCCGTGCTGGATTCCAGGCTTTTGCGTCCTGCCCAGGCTCAAAGGCGACCATTGGCCAGCGGCACCATTGATAGGGTCGACGGAGTGAATGATGAACGTCACAAACCCATTGGCAGTCTTCATGATCGCTGCCTCCCTCTGTGCTTGCACCACGTCAACCGAGCAAGTGATGACCGTTCCTTTGCTCGCCACTCAACGCAACGCCGGTCAGATTGCCAACGTGACACTGGCAAGCCGGGGCACACAAACGGGATTGAGCTTTATCATCAGTGGCATTCCAGGTGGCGTTTCTCTGCCCTTGCGTCTCTACACCTTCATCTATAAAGGCAGCTGCCAGCAGCCGGGGCCAATCGCATTCTCGGTGAATGATCAGGTCAATACCGAGCGTGCCGCAGTACGCGGCTGGACCTACTCAAGAAGCGTGCCTGTCGCCCTGTCAGAACTACTGTCAGGCGAATACTCGATCGTCGTGAGAACCGCGCCGTCCGATGGCAACGTCGATATTTTCTGCGGGGAAATCCCGCAAGGAACCCGGCGAAACAACTGATTTCGCCAGGACTCAGAGCAACGCCTTGCGCGATGTCACAGCAGACTGCAGTTGACCGGTTCGCCAGTGTCTTCCAGGACTTTCAGCGGTCCCTGGTTACTGCCTGTCGCCTCATAGAACTGCTCGCACCAGGTCCGCAGCGCGGTATAACCCGCGACGTCCTGTCTGGCATAGATCGGCCTTTGCACAAACTTCTGGTGTCTCCAGATCACCGCGTCCTCTTCGAAAAGAACGCGGGTATGCCGTGCCATTTGTCGAACGGATTCAGGCATGTGCTCAGGAGACTTTGGATCGCGCCGGAAGTAGTAGCTCACGCGCAGGTCTGATTTTTCATCGTCGACGGGCGTGCATGACAGCACCAGGCGGCGCGCCAGTACCGGATGATCGAATATTGAGAAGTTCAGACCGACCCCGGCATTGCGCGCATGCAACAGCATCGCGACTTCCTTGGTGACTTTTGAGCGAAAGCCCATGGTCGACTTCCAGATCGCCGTGCTGGTATCGAAGGCCAGCAGGACCGGGTCTTCGGGGGCATTGTGGGCAAAGCGGAAGTGCATGGTATCGGCAGCGTTTTCGGTAATCAGTTGCGGATGGATGGGCTCTTCAGGCGCGAAGACCACGGCATGGGGATAGCACGGGTAATAATCGGCGGGATCTGCCGGGTGTTCGGGGTGATCGAATACGTCGGGCAACCAGCCGTCGCGGGGTGGACCACTGGCCGGATCGTGCCACAGGAACATGATGCCGTGCTGTTCGACCACGTCCCACTTGCGCAGCTTTTTGCGA
This sequence comes from Pseudomonas putida, assembly GCF_003228315.1. NCBI lineage: Bacteria > Pseudomonadati > Pseudomonadota > Gammaproteobacteria > Pseudomonadales > Pseudomonadaceae > Pseudomonas > Pseudomonas putida. The sequence goes on along the minus strand of NZ_CP029693.1, from coordinate 2,012,170 downwards.
ATGGGATGGTCCTGATAGGGAATCAAGGCGTTCTCACCTTTGGTGTTCCACTGCCAGCCATGGTAAGGGCAGGCGATGCAGTCGCCTTTGACTTTGCCGCCATAACCCAAATGCGCACCCATGTGGTGGCAGTGGGCATCGAGTACGGCAAGCTCGCCTGCTTCGCTACGGAATGCCACCAGGTCATGCCCAAGGTATTTCATCGGCTTGACTGAGCCTGGAGCCAGTTCATCGCTCCAGCCGATCTGGAACCAACCGGTCGGTTTCATGGATAGGTTCAACATCACACGGTCCTCTTGGTTTTTGTTATAGCGGTGTGTTTGTTGTCATGGGTGCCCCTTGGGGCGTATGAAGCAGCGTTGAAAAATCCGGAGCCTTATGCAGAGTCCGGATTTTTATGGCGAACAGGGCAGGGCGAAACCCCTCAGGCCGCGCGCTCTGCTTCTGCCAGCAACTCGTAGTGATGCATGCTGGTGCCGAGCGCTGCGTTGATCAGTGTCATGCGTTTGAAGTAGTGACCGATGACGTACTCCTCGGTCACCCCAATGCCGCCATGCAACTGAATGGCCTGGCCGCAAACGAATTGACCGCTTTTACCGATGTGCGCCTTGACTGCCGACAGTGCCCGGTCGCGCTGTGCTGCATCGAGATCGAGGCTGGCCAATGCCAGGTGCAGCATGCTGCGCGAGAGTTCCAGTTCGATGAGCATTTCGCTCATGCGGTGCTGCAGACTCTGGAAGTTCGAGAGCGTCTGGCCGAACTGTTTGCGAATTTTCAGATAGTCACGGGTGATCCACAGCGACTGTTCCATCACACCCACCGCTTCGGCGAACAGCCCTACCATGGCGTGCGCGTTGGCGTGGCTCAACGCTGCGTAGCCGTCGCCGACCTTGCCCAGAACCTGGGCTTGGGTGACCTCAACGTTAGTGAGCACCAGGTGGCTGGCCCAACGGTTATCGATCAGGCGAACATTATGTTTGGCGATGCCAGGCGTATTTGCGTCGAGCAAAAACAGTGTGATGCCGTCGCGATCCCCTGCCGCACCAGAGGTACGTACCGAAACGATGAACAGCTCGGCGATATTGCCACCGATCACCGCTATTTTTTCCCCGTTCAACCGCCAGCGACCTTGCCCGGTCTCGAAGGCGCGGGTCTTGACATAGGCTAACTCTCCGCGTGCCGGTGCTTCTTCGTGGGCCAGCACAGGCAGTGCCATACCTTCACCCATGGCCTGCAGCACCGCACGAGCTTTCGGGTCGTTGCTGGCCAGCAGAGTTTGCGCCGCCTGGATGGCCACTGCCCAGTAAGGTTCGACGCACAGCACACGGCCGAGCTCTTCCATCACCAAGGCACTTTCGATGGCTGAGCAGTTCATTCCACCCAGATCTTCCGGCAGGCCCAGGGCCAGGAGGCCGAGTTCGGCCAACTGAAGCCAATGACCGCCATCGAAGGCGCCGTTATCGACGGTTGCACCGCGCTGTTCGAAGGAGCAATTGTCCTCCATGAACCGGCGAACGCTGTCTTTGAGCATGTTTTGCTCTTCATTGAGTTGAAAATCCATGCTCAGAGCTCCAGGAACGAACGGGCGATAATCGTGCGTTGAACTTCATTTGCCCCACCGTAAATAGTGGTGGCGCGACGGTAGAAATAATCCGCCATGATTCCGGGCGCCGTGTTTGGGCCCGGTGGCCAGGTTCGCTGGCGCTGGGCGTCGCCCAATGGGTCGGGGTAGACATAGCTGGCGTGGCTGCCGAGGGCTTCGACTTGCAGCTCGCCGATTTTTTGCAGGAGTTCCGAACCGCGGATTTTCAGCAGCGAGCCCACCGGCAAACGAACATGGCCTCCTGCTTTTTCGTGCAGGGCGCGCAGACTCAACCAGCGCAGTGCCAGCAAGTCAGTATTCAGTTGTGCCAGGCGACTGGCAAAGCCAGGTCGGTCGATCAATCGCCGACCATCGTGCTGCGGTGTATTGAGCAAAGTCCGTAGTCGGGCCAGGTGGGCATTGTTGCGTGGCCATTCGGCACTGAACGCGCGCTCGTTTTCCAGCAGGAATTTGGCGTAGGTCCACCCCATGCCTTCCTCACCGACCAGATTGCTGACCGGTACCCGTACGTCATCGAAGAAGACTTCGTTGAGGCTGTGGCTTTCACCGATGTCATAGATCGGGCGAATGGTCACGCCCGGCGCCTGGCGGTCGACAAGAATCATCGAAATACCCCGCTGACGAGCCTGCGGATCGGTCTTGGCGAGGATGAAAATCATGTCCGCGGTTTCAACGAACGAGGTCCAGATTTTCTGCCCGTTGATGACATATTCATCGCCGTCGCGTTCGGCACGCGTCGTCAATGAGCCCAAATCCGATCCAGCATTGGGCTCGGAAAAACCCTGGCCCCAAAAGACGTCGCCACTGAGGATCCGTGGGCCGTACTGTGCCTTCATGGTGTCGTTGGCAAAGGTCATGATTACCGGGCCGATCATCTTGAATCCAGCGGTATCGACCGCTGGCGCACCGGCCAGGATGCTTTCCTCTTCGAAAATGAACTGACGCACGGGCGACCATCCGGTGCCGCCCCAGGATGTCGGCCAATTGGCGCCGGACCAGCCCTGGGCGTGAAGGATCTTGGTCCACTGGCGGGTGTCTTCACGCAAGGGGTGGTAACCCCGGCGATTGCGTTCAGCCAGATCCTGGGGCAGCTTGGCCTTGAGGAAGGCACGGACTTCCTGACGGAAGCGCTCGTCTTCCTGATCGAGAGTGAAATGCATGAGCGAGATCCTTCGGTGGCGGGCGACCAAGGCCGCCCGGGGCGTTTATTTGTTGGCGTTAAAAGGCTGGCCCTTGTCTGGCCGTGAATCCTGCGGCAGGCCAAGCACACGCTCGGCCAAGGTGTTGAGCAGTAACTCGTCGGTACCGCCGGCAATACGCAAACTGGGGTCGAGCCAGGCACTGGTGAAGTCGGTCTTCGCCTGAGAGTCTTCATTCAGGACCAGGCTGTTCGGTCCCTGGATGTTCATCGCCATCCGACTCAAGGATTGACGGGTGCGCCCCAACAGCAATTTGCGCATGGCGCCCTCAGGACCCGGAGCCTCGCCCTTGGCAAATGCCTCCAGGGCTTGGCGATGGATGGCGCGCAGGCCTTGGCGCTGGACGAATACATCGGCGATGCTGGCGCGGATCTCAGCGTCATCAAGCGAGCGCTTGCCATTGATTTTCGACTGCTCGGCCAATGCGATGAATTTCTCCAGGCTGGGGGCGTAGCCGGATTCGTCGGTGACCGAGTAGCGTTCGATCATCAGCGTTTCGACTGCGACCTTGAAACCACCATTGATTTCACCCAAGCGTTGATCGTCGGGAACGAAAACATCATCGAAGAACACTTCGTTAAGGTCGCTTTCCTCGCCCAGACGTCGAATCGGCACGACACTCACGCCAGGGGATTTCATATCGACAAAGAAGTAGGTCAGCCCGGCGTGCTTGGGCAGACTCGGATCGGTGCGGGCGACGATCACTCCCCAATCGGCGATTTGTGCCCAGCTGGTCCAGACCTTTTGCCCGCTCAGGCGCCAGCCGCCTTCCACCGCAACAGCCTTCAAGCGTAGTGACGCCAGGTCCGAACCTGCCGAAGGTTCGGAAAATAGCTGACACCAGATCAACTCGCCACGGACAGTGGGCCTGGCCAGACGCTCGGTCCAATAGGACGGGGCGTAGCGCAGGAAAATCGGTAGGGGGTTGTTCAGGCTGATGCTGAAGTAGACCAGTGGCAGGTCATAACGCATCTCTTCTTCGCTGAAGACGACTTTTTCCAGTTCGCTGCCACCTGCGCCACCGACCTCCGTTGGCAGGGTGATGCAGGCGTAGCCGTGCTCGGCCTTGAGGGCTTGCCAGGCGCGAGCCAGGTCCAGGTCCTCTTTGAAGCTCAGCCCGCGCCTTGCTTGTCCAGCGTAAAGAGGGGCGTGCTCTGCCAGCCAGGATCTGGCGCGTTCGCGATAGCGTTCGAGTGTATTGCTCATGATGGGTCCGCCGTTATCCATGATTCGCCGTTTCCAGCCCGATTTCGTTCAGCAGACATTCACGCCAGTAGTGGATGCTGCCCAGTTCCAGGGCGAGCGTGCGTGAGCGACGGTAGTGGTGATGAGGCATGGCTTCCCATGTCATACCCATGCCGCCGTGGATATGCAGTCCTTCCTGGGCGATGTAGTCGTAGGCTTTGGTTGCTGCGATACGTGCTGCTGCGCTCAATTGGCGACTCTCTACCAGGCTGTTTTCCCAAGCATTGAGTGCGTCATTGGTGCAGCCCTTGGCGATTTCCAGCAAGCAGTAAGCTTCGGCGAGCTTGTGCTTGATCCCCTGGAAGCTACCGATCTGTTGGCCAAAGGCGCGGCGTTCGCGGGCATATTCACAGGCCAGATCCAGGCTGGCCTGGGCGCCGCCGATCTGCTCGCTGGTGCAGGCGAGGGCCGCCAGGCTGGCGATATCCAGAATGAGGTCGAGACCGCCTAGTCGTGTGGCCGGGACCTGCTTGAACTGCAGGACAGCCGCGGCACGGGCGTTGTCGAGGGTATTGAATGTATGGCGGGTGACACCGGGATGTGCAAGATCGACCAGATAGAGCGCATTGCCCTGTTCGCCTTGCGCCTGAACCAGTGCAATATCGGCAACGCTGGCAAAGGCGGCCAGGGCCTTTTCGCCTTGCAATATGCCGTTGCTTGCCAACAATGACGGGCTTGTCGCCAAGCCGCTGTCCTCTGGATCCGCCAAGGCCAGGCAGGCGATCTTGCCTCCGTTGGCCAAAGCTTCGATCAAGGTACTCCAGTCGCCTTTGGCGAACTGCAGGGCATGGGCAGCCACGGCGTTGCCAATCAGCGGCAATGACGCGGTCAGGCGCCCGGTTTCTTCACAAAGCACGCCAAGGCCGCTCCAGCCCAGACCCAATCCCCCCGATTGCTCGATTACCGCGACACTCGGCCAACCCTGGTCGACGGCATGGCCCCACAAGTGTCGATCGAAACTGGCGGGTGTATCCAGGAGCGACTTCAAGTGTTCCGGGGTGGCTTGATCCTTTAGCAGGCGCCTGGCCTGTTCGCGGATCGAAGCGAGACTTTCGGCGTGTTCTTCTTGCATGCGGGCTCTCTCAGACAGGCGTGAACAGAGGTAAGTGAACATCCTCGATCGCTTCGAAAACCACACGTACCCGCTGACCGATGAAGGCCGATTCGGGCGCACAGCCGACGATGTTGGTCGTCAGTTGCAGGCTTTTGTGGTCGTCGAGTGAAACGATGGCGACGGCATAAGGCACAGGCTGGTCAGGCGACCACGGCTGATGATTGATCGTCAGTGCCTCGATGGTGCCCAGGCCCGAAACCGCCTGCGGCGCGAGGTTTCGGCTCAGGCACTGCGGGCAGATGATTCCCGGCGGATGCAGCCAATGGTCGCAGTCGTTGCAGCGCAGAAAGCGCAATTGGCCGTCGGCGCCACTGGTCCAGAAAAACCGGTTGAGATCATCCAGCTGTGGCAATACGCGTTTGTAGGCAGTGCTCATAAGAATCTCCAGCGTTGACGGGGGGAAGTGAACATCATGCTTGAGCTCGCACAGTGCTACCACCGCTAGTCATTCATCGCTTAAAACTAACATGTTGTTATTTTTAGAGCATCTCAAACAAAGATGCAATAGGCCGCCTACAAGATGTTTGTTCGTCGTCGATCTGTGGCCTAAGGATGTTGCCGAACACGCTTTTTCTATTGTATAAGCTGATACATGGTCAGTTATTAACAAGAAAAGAGGAGAGTCTAAATGTCGGACGCATTAGTAGTGGTCACCGGGGCTGCGGGTGCACTGGGCCGTGTTGTCGCGCAAACCTTTCTGGCGCAGGGCCGCCCGGTTGTGTTGGTCGATTGCAGTGAGCAAGCGCTGCAATCGGTTTATGAGGGTGTCTCTGGCGACAAGCATTTTGTGGTCGTGGACCTGACCGACACCGCAGCGACTCAGACCGCCCTGGGCAAGGTATTCCAGGCGAAAGGGCCGGCGGGCGTGCTGTGCAACATTGCCGGTGGCTTTGCCATGGGGAGCGACGTGCATGATGCTGACGGCACTGTCTGGCAGCAAATGATGGACCTGAACGTCGCGACCGTGCTCAACACCTGTCGCGCTAGCGTGCCGGGGATGCTGGCAGCCGGCACAGGCAAAATCATCAACGTATCGGCCGCTTCCGCCATCACGGGCAAGGGTTCGATGGGCGCCTATTGCGCCGCCAAGAGCAGCGTGGCGCGGATCACCGAATCCATGGCCCAGGAGCTGCGTGGCCATGGCATTAACGTCAACGCCGTCGCCCCGAGCATCATCGACAGCGCTGCGAACCGTGCCGCGATGCCAGATGTAGATCCGAGCCTTTGGGTCTCGCCGCAGCAGTTGGCAGCAGTTTTCCATTTCCTGGCCAGTGATGCTGCCAGTGCGCTCAATGGCGCCGTTATTCCAGTGGTAGGCCTGTCCTGATACAGACGACTGATATGTTAAGTTTCCTTGCGCCGCACAACGACCTGCCCGGTACTGATCGGGTAGGTGAACAGCAAAATGGTGGAAGGACTTTCATGTCAGTAAAACCCAAGGGGAGGCCTCGTCGTGAATTGGACGAGGCGCTGCTCCAGGCAGCCGCCAACGAGTTTCTGGAGTTCGGCTACACCGATGCTAATCTCGGCCGCATCGCTGAGGCCGGGCAGACAACAAAGCCGGCACTGTATAGGCGTTTCCCCAGCAAGGAATTGTTGTTTGAGGCTGTGCTCGAGCACATCTCCAGGGATTTCGAACTCGATTTAAGTTTTTTGCGGGTTGATCGACCAGTCGCACAATTGCTCTACGAGTTGGCCCAGCTGTTTTACGACAAACTCGGTACCCCGCGTGTCATGGCCATGTCTCGGTTAGGTGCGCATGAGAGCGTCAGATTTCCTCAGCTGATCATCCATTTTCGTGAAGAAGTGATGAACGGTTTCATGGCACAGCTGACAGGCTGGCTCGACCAACTCAACGCGAAAGGTGTGGTGCAAATACCGAACACACTCGACGCCGCGATTATCTTTTTGACCCTTGCGGGCCGCACCCATGAACGACTAATGGGCGTGCAGCTGGCGCAGGAACAGGTGGAACCTCACTTGAGAGAAATCGTGCGTTTTTTTCTTGCGGGCTACGCACCGCGTCCGCAGTAAGCAGCCACCGCGTCTTCGCACTGTGCGTGGGGCATACGTGATCATGAGTGCCAGTGACCAACGGGAGAGGCTATGTACGATGTCATGAACGGTGTACGTGTAATCGAAGTTGCGGAACACACCTATGTGCCAGCCGCAGCGATGGTGCTGGCGGACTGGGGCGCGGATGTCATCAAGGTTGAGCGCGCGCAAGGTGGAGACGCTTCGCGGCATATGCGCCTGCCGGGCGCGGACGGGCGGGTCAATCCATTCTTTGAAACGGGCAACCGCGGTAAACGCGGCATCGCCCTGGACCTGACCCAGGAAGCGGGTCGAGAGCAGCTGTATCGATTGATCGAAGGTGCCGACGTGTTCCTCACCAACTTGCGTGCCGATGCGCGGGCAAAGCTGGGTATAGAGCCGCAGGACTTGCTCAAGCGCAATCCGCGTTTGATCTACGCACGCGGTACTGGCTACGGTTTGCACGGTGCCATGGCCAACGATGGCGGGTTCGACTACCCCACGGCTTGGTGCCGGGCCGGTGCGGCGTTCAATCAGACGCTGCCGGATGAACCTCCACCCAAACAACCTGGCTCCATCGGCGACCTGACCGGGGGCGTCACCCTGGCGGGGGCCATTGCCGCAGCCCTGTTTCGCCGCGAGCGCACCGGCAAGGGCGCCGTGGTCGACAACGCGCTGTACATGGTCGGTACGTATTTGATGTCACAGTCTCTGCTGGCCACCAGCATTGGCGTACCGACGATTCCCATCGAGCGGCAGAAAGACAGTTCGTTTGCCTTGGCCAACAATTACCGCACACGCGACGGTCGCTGGTTGACCATCTGTCTGTTGATGGAGAAGTGGTGGCCTGACTTCGTCGCTCATATCGATCGTCCAGCACTGCTCAGCGACCCGCGTTTCAAGGATGCGGCCTCACGGCATGCCAATTCCCGCGCGCTGGTGGGCGAACTCAACGAAGTGTTCGCCACCCGTAATTACGCGGAGTGGTGCGAACGCTTCAAGACGTTGGAAGGTGTCTGGTCCCCGATACAGAGCCCCGCTGAAGTACTGGCCGATCCACAGGCGTTGGAAAATGGCTTCATCAGTTCGGTAGATATCGATGAACACAGCCAGTACCAGGTGGGCGTATCGCCGGCACAATTCGACGAGCAACCGATCGGAAGACTCATGGCTGGCCCTGGATTCGGCGAACACACCGATGAAGTGCTACGCGAGATCGGTTTGACCGATGCCCAGTTGAGGGCTCTGCGCGATTCAGGCGCCATTCGCTAGCGAACAATGTGAATGCCCCGCATCGACGCGCTAAGCGTGGTGCGGGGGCAGTCGAATTCAGGCTATTAACCGATCGGATAGGTAATAGCCTTTTCCAGCAGATACTCTTTGAGCCAGTGCGGGCCGAACTCCCGTCCGATACCCGAGTGTTTGTAGCCACCAAAGGGGGCCTTGACGTAAAGGTCTCCGGTACCACCGTTGATGGCAACTCCGCCTGATCTTAGTTTTTGCGCAATGCGAAAGGCAGCGGAACGATCAGCTGACATCACGGCACCACTGAGACCAAATTTTGAATCGTTAGCTATGTGTATCGCCTGTTCATCGGTGTCGAAACCGATGATCACGCCGATTGGCCCGAAGACTTCCTCTTGCGCCAGTCGAGATGCATTGTCCACGTTGTCAAAAACGGTCGGCTCGTAGAAAAAGCCTTTATCAATATGGGCTGGTCGCTTGCCACCGGCGATCAGGGTTGCACCGCTCTCCAACCCCAGTTGTACATAGTATTCGGTCTTGGCGCGGGCACTTTCGCGAATGAGTGGACCGACGATCACGCTGGGGTCTTGTGGATCACCGATCTTCAACTGGGCCAGAACTGCTTTCATGGTTTCGGCGAATGCCGGTCGAATGGAGTTGTGCACCAGAAAGCGGGTGAGGAGGGCGCAACCCTGGCCGGCGTGTAGCGAAATACTGAAGGCTGCCAGGCTCGCGGCTTTGACCACATCGGCGTCATGTCTGACGATCATTGCCGATTTACCGCCCAGCTCCAGGTGAACCTTCTTCAAGGTGCTGGCCGACTGACGCAAAATGGCCGAGCCGACGGCATCGGAACCGGTAAAGCTGATGAGGTCAACGCGCGGATCTTCGGTCAGCATCGCCCCGACTTCCGGGCCGCCGGTAACAACACTCAGTACGCCGCTGGGCAGTTGCGCTTCGATGATGATTTCGGCCAGCAGCAAGCCAGAGAAGGGCGTGAATTGCGAGGGTTTGATCACCACCGTGTTGCCGGTAAGCAACGCCGGTACGGCTTTGACGATGTTGAGCAAAAATGGGTAGTTGTACGGGGTGATACCGACCACCACACCGTAGGGCTCGAACAGGGTGACGCCAGCCCCCAGCAGATCGGGTGCCGAAGGGTCGAAGGGGTTAGGTTTTGATTCTATGGCTATCGGTTCCGGCTCGATCTTTTGCGCCAGTGAGATCGCGTAGTCGATGGCTTCTATAGCGCCGTTGAACTGAGCACTGTTCATCAGCATGTGCACGGCGCCGACTTCTTCGATCAATAACTGTTTGATCAGGTCCTGACGGCTGATTATGGCCGCGCGAAAACGTTTGATGGCCTCGATGCGCTCGGCCATATGCAGGGTTGACCAGGGGCCGTTATCGTAAGCATTGCGGGCAGCAGCAATGGCAAGGTCGACTTCGGGTTTACCACCCACCGGGGCCTGGCCAATGATTTCTTCGGTCGCTGGATTGCAAATGGTTTCGTACCCCTCGGAAGGGGAAACCCATTGGCCGTCGATGTAAAACTTTTTTATGTCGGTGAAGGGCGTCGGCATTGCAGTCATCCTTTCTATTTGTTGTGCAATGGAAGGCGGCTGTATTTAGTTTGCGACCCCGGTAAGGTGCCCCGATGGCGCGGTTTTCGGATTGGCAAGCTCCGCGGCGATGATTTCGGCAGCGCGCAAAGCGATCGCCATGGCAGGGGCGTTGGTATTGCCTGAGATCAAAGACGGCATGATCGATGTGTCCACCACCCTGAGCCCCGACACCCCGCGAACCTTCAGGCTTGGGTCCAATACCGATTCGGCATCACTGCCCATGCGGCAGGTGCCAGACACGTGATAGGCGGTGCCTCCCCACTGTTTGAAGGCTTCCAGGATTTCTTCATCGCTTTGGGCATCGGCACTCGGGGTGGTCGCGCCGACGATGAAGGGGGCCAAGGCCGGTTGTGAGGCAAGCTGGCGGATCCAGCGGTACATGGAAATGGCAGCCGCACGATCGGTTACCGAATCCAGATAGTTGGCGCAGATGTAAGGCGGCACATCGGGGTTGGCAGAGCGAATCGACACCTCACCCTGGCTTTGCGGGCGCATGAAATAGCCGCCCAAGGTCAGACCGGGTTGCTTTTCGGGGACGACTTCATCTTCTCCGTAAGTCAGCGAGTACAGGCTGATACCGATTTGTGCGTCGGGACGGTCGAGTTCGGGGCGAGTTTTGACGAAACCGCCAATTTCATGTGCGCTATGGGTGAGCGGACCCTTTCTGCCGGTGTAGTACTGCCACACGGAGCGCAGCAGGCCCAGGCCAAAAAAACGATGATTCAGGCTGTGGCTTTTCACGCGGTACTGCATGGCAAGGAAGAAGTGCTCGCGCAAGTTACGACCCACTTGGGGAGCATCCTTGACCACGGCAATGCCATGGGACTCGAGCAGCGCGGCAGGCCCTACGCCGGAGAGCTGCAGCAATTTGGGTGACTGAATGGCACCGGCACAGACGATGATCTCCTTACCCGCGTCTATTGCGCGTTCGCCGCGGCTGTCGCGCACGGTCACGCTGGTTGCACGTTGGTCTTCAAAGTTGATCCAGAGGACGTCGGTTTGTGTCAGGACGTCCAGGTTCGGGCGGTTGCGAACTGGATCAAGAAAGGCTTTCGCGGCACTGTAGCGCTGGCCATTCCAGATGTTCTGGGTTTGGTAACCCAGCCCGCCAGGCCCGGCGGTGTTGGCCAGGTTGATATCATCCACTCGAGGTGTTCCCGCTTGCACGCCCGCAGTCAGTACGGCTTCGCAGAGTGGGTCGCCTGAAGATTGGACTGAAATTTTGAGCGGCCCTCCGATACCTCGCTCTGGTGTGGCTCCCAGTGCATGGTCCTCGAGCTCGACGAAATGCCGTCCTATGTTGTCCCAGCCCCAACCGGTGCAACCGGCGGCTTCCCACGCGTCATAGTCCTCGGGTGCGCCACGCACATAGACCATGCCATTGATCGAGCTGGACCCACCGATGGCGCGACCTTTGAGCCAGATGTCTTCAGCTTGTTGGGGGCCTCGCGAAACCTTGTAATCCCAAACATGCGGGTTACCCGGAGTCAGCAATTTGCCTATGCCGCGGGGCATGGCAATCAATGCGTTGCTGTCATCCGGGCCGCTTTCAATCAGCAGCACGGACACGGAGTGCCGGGACGAGAGGCGATTCGCCAAGACGCAGCCTGCGGAACCGGCCCCCACAATGATGTAGTCGTATCGCTTATTCATTTTGCTGTCCCAGGGGTAGTTTTATTTTTTTGCTGTTTGGGAGCTGGCGCACCAACGGGGTCAGGTGCAGGGGTCGATAATCGGTGGGGTTATGGCTGACATGAGCCGTTTCAGCTTGCTTCGATCATCGCGAAGTCTTGCTTGGCTGCCCCGCACTTCGGGCAGATCCATGTCTCGGGGATGTCGTGCCACAACGTCCCGGGCAAGATGCCTTCCTCAGGTAAGCCCAGGTTTTCGTCGTAGGTAAAGCCACAGAAGAAGCACTGCCATTTCTTCATTTCCATCAGCCTCTTGTTATGTTTTGGGCGTGGCGGAACAAGGGTTATTGACTGTTGCTCAGTTTTTCACCTTGAGTGAAAGGTGGGATGATCCTCATACGTTACTTTTGAGTAATATAACCTCGGTTTTCATGGACTGCCAATGACGCCGATGCTTTTTTCCGGGGTAATCCGGGGGGACGGGGCTTCTGACTAACTATCATGTGGTCAGTTATCACGTGGTGGCAGCCCTGTGCCGATTTGCCAGCGATGATTATCTGCCTTTCCATTCGGGCGTACGTTTTTCCTGAAATGCACGTACACCGATCTGCACGTCCTCAGATGCCTGTAACCGCAAACCCGCGGCTTCGACGTCAAGGCGTAGTTGCGACTCTCCGAGCGCCAGAGCCTGGCGGGCTACCATCAGAGTCTCCTGAACGGCCAGTGGTGCATTGGCTGCGATTTGTCGAGCCAGTTGAAGGGCAGTCTCCAGCACGTGTTCATCGTCGACTGACTGATTGATCAGGCCGAGTGTTTTTGCGCGTTCGGCTTCAAGTCGATTGCCGGTCAGCAGCAACTCCATCGCGATGGCCGGTGCAATGCGTCGGATCAGTCGATAGATACCACCTGCGCCAGCGATCAATCCACGCTTGACCTCGGGCAAGGTGAAGCTGGCATTGTTGCCCGCAATGATCAGGTCACAGGCCAGCGCCAGCTCAGTGCCGCCGCCAAGCGCCGCGCCGCGTACGGCAGCAATCCAGGGTTTGCGTCGCTCGGCATGAATCAGGCCACACATGCCGGATTGGTTGACGGCGATCTGTTCGCCGATACCGGCAGCGATGTCGTCGAGGTCGGCACCTGCGCAAAACGCCAGAGGCCCAGTCCCTGTCAAGACCACGACCCGAATGTCAGGGTTGGCTTCAGTTTTTTCCACCAGGCGGGCAAGGGTGCGTGAAGCGCTGACGTTGATTGCATTGCGCTTATTCGGGCGATTGAGAGTGATCAGCGCAATACCGTTCTGCAGGTCCTGATAAATGACTTCTTCGGTCATGTTTGCGTCCAGTGTCGGAGGTGAGTATAACTGATGGTATGACAGTTATTGCCAGGCTGGTACCCACTACTGACGCGGAATACTTATGAAAGCGCTGCTGTGCAAAGCATTCGGTACCGCCGATAGCCTGGTTCTGGAAGATATCCCGAGCCCTGTGCCCGGGAGCGACGAAGTCCTTATCGATGTGCATATGGCCGGCGTTAACTTTCCCGATACCTTGCTGATCGAAGGCAAGTACCAGATCAAGCCGGCATTTCCATTTGCGCCAGGAGGCGAGGCGGCCGGGATAGTGGCTGCGGTGGGGGCGGGGGTCAGTCATTTGCAGCCGGGTGACAAAGTCATGGCATTGACCGGCTGGGGCAGTTTCGCCGAGCAGGTAGTGGTACGGGCAAGCCAGGTCACGTTGATGCCGACCCGCATGGATTTTGCTGGCGCAGCAGCTTTCGGTGTGACCTATGGCACGTCGATGCATGCTTTGTGTCAGCGTGCCAGGCTGCAAAAGGGAGAAACCTTGTTGGTACTGGGCGCTTCTGGTGGGGTGGGCCTCGCTGCCGTTGAGATCGGCAGGGTGATGGGGGCACACGTCATTGCGGCCGCCAGCAGCAAGCAGAAGCTGGAAGTGGCTCGGGCAGCAGGTGCCCACGAGCTGATTTGCTATGGCAACGGCAGTCTCAAGGAGCAGGTCAATGCACTGACCGAAGGCCGTGGTGCCGATGTGATCTTCGATCCGGTGGGGGGCGATTTATTCGATCAGGCGATTCGAGCTATTGCCTGGAATGGCCGCTTGTTGGTGATCGGTTTTGCCAGCGGGCGCATACCACAATTGCCGGTCAACCTTACCCTGCTCAAAGGTGCGGCAGTCCTGGGTGTGTTTTGGGGAGCTTTCACCCAGCGCCAGCCGCAAGAAAACCAAGCCAACTACCGGCAACTGTTTGCCTGGCACGCCGAAGGCAAGTTGCGCCCATTGATTTCACAGCAATATGCATTGGCTCGCGCAGGCGACGCGCTCGAAGCACTTCGCCTGCGCAAGGCGGTGGGCAAACTCGTGGTCGAAATACGAAAGGGGAGTAGCTGATGGTTATAGTGGAAACGGTTCTCGCGCTTCGCAAAATTGTGGGCCGCGCGCGGAGCGAAAACAAGAAAGTCGCGCTCGTCGCTACGATGGGTAACTTGCATGAGGGCCACATCGCATTGATAGATGTAGCTAAACAACACGCTGATTTCGTGGTGGCGACTATCTTTGTAAATCCTCTTCAATTCGGACCTTCAGAGGATTTGGAAAAGTATCCTCGGACGCCCGACGCAGACCAGGCCAAGTTAAAGGAAGCTGGCTGCGATTTGTTGTTCTTACCCGATGTGGCTGAAATGTATACAGAAGGATTTGAAGCTCAACCAATTGTCAGCGTTCCGAGAGTATCAGAAGGTCTTTGTGGTGCGGCTCGGCCGGGACATTTCAATGGAATGGCGACGATCGTCAATAAGATGTTCAACGTGGTTCAGCCAGATATAGCTGTATTTGGGGAGAAGGATTATCAGCAGTTGGCCGTCATAAGGTCGATGGTCAGAAACCTGAATATCCCGATCAAAATTTTGGGTGCGCCTACCGTCCGGGCCTCTGATGGTCTGGCGCTCTCGTCCCGTAATGGATACCTCAATGAGCAGGAGCGCACCGCTGCTCCGATCCTTTATCAATGCCTCAAGGACGTTGCCATATCTTTACAGCGCGGATGTCTGGACATTGAACAACTTCTAGATGAGCAATGTAAGCGCATAACCTCCTCTGGGTTTCAGTTGGAGTACCTGGAAATAAGGAACGCGCATGATTTGAGCCTAACGTCGGAAACGTCCGGTCATCTGGTTATTCTCGTCGCGGCGCGTCTAGGGAAGACGCGGCTTATTGATAATGTTGTGGTCAGCGTGAGCGGTTTATAACGAACTGCCGAGCCGTGCCGGCTACTCGCAAACGCCCCCTAGGCTTGAGCATCAACGGTGGAGCCAAGAGGGTCGCCAAGCTGGAGGTGCACCTCGCAGTGCGGCTGTTCAATGCCGCACCGCAGAACATCTTCTAGCACTGGCCCGACATCTCGACATAAAGCATTTCACGCACGGCGCGCATCCAGGCCAATAACGTTGGCATTAGATGGTTGACTGATTCCATCCTTAATGAAAAGAATTCCAATCGTAGTGAAAACTCATGACGAATTTACCGGCGCCACTCACTGCGCCTGCGCGGTTGCCCGACAGCCAGCTGCACAATTGGATCATTAACTTGTCAGTTTCGGTCATTGAGGCCGCCCCGGACTGCTCATAGTCTGTAACACATGACCGAGGGGCGCCGCAGAGCGCCCACATTTTTCCGTGATCGCTGTTTGTGGAGCTTCCAATGACCGCCGCTCATTACCCGCACCTGCTGGCCCCGCTGGACCTGGGTTTCACCACGCTGCGCAACCGCACCCTGATGGGTTCGATGCACACCGGCCTTGAAGAAAAGCCCGGCGGTTTCGAACGCATGGCGGCGTATTTCGCCGAGCGTGCCCGTGGCGGTGTTGGCCTGATGGTCACCGGCGGTATCGGCCCGAACGACGAGGGTGGCGTGTACTCCGGCGCGGCGAAGCTGACCACCGAGGAAGAAGCGCTCAAGCACCAGATCGTGACCCGGGCAGTGCACGAGGCGGGCGGCAAGATCTGCATGCAGATCCTTCACGCCGGTCGTTATGCCTACAGCCCGAAACAGGTCGCGCCTAGCGCCATCCAGGCGCCGATCAACCCATTCAAGCCCAAGGAGCTGGACGAGGAAGGCATCGAGAAGCAGATCCGCGATTTCGTCACCTGCTCGACCCTGGCGCAACAGGCCGAGTACGACGGCGTGGAAATCATGGGATCGGAAGGTTATTTCATTAACCAGTTCCTCGCCGCCCACACCAACCACCGCACCGACCGCTGGGGCGGCAGCTACGAAAACCGTATGCGCCTGCCGGTGGAAATCGTCCGTCGCGTGCGTGAAGCGGTCGGCCCGAACTTCATCATCATTTTCCGCCTGTCGATGCTTGACCTGGTGGAAGGCGGCAGCACCT
Organism: Pseudomonas putida; assembly: GCF_003228315.1. Classification (NCBI taxonomy): domain Bacteria; kingdom Pseudomonadati; phylum Pseudomonadota; class Gammaproteobacteria; order Pseudomonadales; family Pseudomonadaceae; genus Pseudomonas; species Pseudomonas putida. Next base: position 1,996,070 of record NZ_CP029693.1, on the reverse strand, counting down.
GGGACGAAATCGTGCAGTTGGCCAAGGCCATCGAGCAGGCCGGGGCGACCATCATCAACACCGGCATCGGCTGGCACGAAGCACGGATTCCGACCATCGCCACCAAGGTTCCGCGCGCGGCGTTCAGCAAGGTCACGGCCAAGCTGCGCGGCGAAGTGAGCATCCCGTTGATCACCACCAACCGCATCAACACCCCGGAAGTTGCCGAGCAGATCCTGGCCGAAGGCGATGCCGACATGGTGTCCATGGCGCGACCGTTCCTGGCCGATCCGGATTTCGTCAACAAGGCGGCCGAAGGCCGCGCCGACGAAATCAACACCTGCATCGGCTGCAACCAGGCGTGCCTGGACCACACCTTCGGCGGAAAGCTGACCAGCTGCCTGGTGAACCCGCGGGCCTGCCATGAAACCGAACTCAACTACTTGCCCGTGCAGCAACTCAAGAAGATCGCCGTGGTCGGTGCCGGTCCCGCCGGTTTGTCCGCTGCAACCGTGGCCGCCGAACGTGGTCATCAGGTGACATTGTTCGATTCGGCCAGCGAAATCGGTGGCCAGTTCAACGTCGCCAAGCGCGTGCCGGGCAAGGAAGAGTTCTACGAAACCCTGCGTTATTTCGGCCGTAAGCTGCAGACCACTAATGTCGAGGTGTGCCTGAACACCCGTGTGGATGTGGCCTCGCTGGTCGAAGGCGGCTACGACGAAATCATCCTCGCCACCGGCATTGCGCCGCGTGTGCCGGCCATTCCCGGCGTCGAGCATGCCAAGGTGCTGAGCTACCTGGACGTGCTGCTGGAACGCAAGCCGGTGGGCAAGCGCGTGGCGGTGATCGGCGCGGGCGGTATCGGTTTCGACGTCTCGGAATTCCTCGTTCATCAGGGCCAGGCCACCAGCCTGAACCGCGATGAGTTCTGGAAGGAGTGGGGCATCGATACCCATCTGGAAGCACGCGGCGGTGTGGCCGGGATCAAGGCGGCGCCCCATGCACCTGCGCGCGAAGTGTTCCTGCTGCAACGCAAGAAATCCAAGGTCGGCGACGGCCTGGGCAAGACCACCGGCTGGATTCACCGCACCGGTCTCAAGAACAAGCAGGTGCAGATGCTCAACAGTGTCGAATACCTGAAGATCGATGACGACGGCCTGCACATCCGCATCGGCGAAGCCGGCGAACCTCAGGTGCTGCCGGTGGACAACATCGTGATCTGCGCCGGGCAGGACCCGCTGCGCGAGTTGCAGGAAGGCCTGGTGGCGGCGGGGCAGAACGTGCACCTGATCGGCGGCGCGGATGTCGCGGCGGAGCTGGATGCCAAGCGGGCGATTAATCAGGGTTCGCGGTTGGCGGCCGGGTTGTAATACGCAGGCCAAGCGTACCAATGGCTATCGCGAGCAAGCTTTGCTCCCACGGGTTTTGTGTTGTGCAAAAATCCTGTGGGAGCAAGGCTTGCCCGCGATGGCGTCCTCAAGGCTGCTAAGATGCCGGCTCCAAACCCAGAGCCGGCATCAATGCTTCTCCCTCCCTCCGACTGGCTCCCTCAGGCCCCCCTCGAACCCCTCCCTCTCGACTGGTTAAAAACCGCCGGCATCGAAGTCGCGATCCTGCGCCTGGACCTCATCGACCCGCTGATCAGCGGCAATAAATGGTTCAAGTTGATCGAACACCTCAAGGCTGCCGATCGCGCTGGCGCCGCAGGCATCATCAGCCTCGGTGGTGCGCATTCCAACCACCTGCATGCACTGGCCGCGGCCGGCAAACGCTTCGGTTTCGCCACGGTGGGCCTGTTGCGCGGGCACCCTCAACAAACCCCAACGGTCTTGGATTTGCAGGCGTTCGGCATGCAGCTGCATTGGTTGGGTTATGGCGGTTATCGGGCGCGGCATGAAGCGGGGTTCTGGGAGCCATGGCTGGCGCAATATCCCGATCTTTTTCCGGTCGCGGAAGGTGGCGGTGGTTTACCGGGTGCGAAGGGCTGCATGCAGTTGAAGGCAATAGTTAGCGATCAGTTGAAGGTGCTGGGGTGGGCTGACTACGACGCTTGGTGGCTGGCCTGCGGAACCGGCACCACCCTGGCCGGCCTGGTGCTGGCCGAGGCCGGCGATCATCCGGTTTATGGCGCGATGGCGGTGCCGGGCGATCATGGGGTGGCGCAGCAGGTCGGGCGAATTGTGCAGGAGGCGGGTGTGGCTCATTCGGCTTATGAGCTGCTCGATGCCAGTCGTGGGGGCTTTGCCAAGGTCGATCCGCCATTGCTTGAGTTCATTGAGCAGGCAGAAATGCTCAGCGGCATTCCATTGGAACCGCTGTACACCGGCAAGGCGTTAATAGCGCTCAGGCAGCAAATCGAGGCGGGGAAGTTTGCCCGAGGGACGCGGCTGATATTCGTGCATACCGGCGGCTTGCAGGGACGGCGGGGGTTAACCCCCAAAAAACTGTAGGAGCGAGCCTGCTCGCGATGCGGTGGCACATCCAATGTTGATGTGTCAGACAAACCGCCATCGCGAGCAGGCTCGCTCCTACAGTTGGAATTCTCCGAAATCAGGTATTGCGATTCACCCGCTTGGGCATCATCCGCAACAGGGTGTTATCCCCCACCACATAATGGTGATACAGCGCAGCCACGGCATGCAGGCCGATCAGCCAGTAGCCGATGGTGCCGGCGAGTTCGTGCCATTCCTGCAGCTGTTTGGCAAACGCCTTGTCCTCGGCCACCAGCAGCGGCAGGTCGACGCCGTAGAACATCACTTGATTGCCTTTGGCGCTGGTGGTCAGCCAGCCGAGGATTGGCGTGGCGATCATGAACAGGTACAGCGCCCAGTGCATCAGCTTGGCCAGTGCCGTCTGCCATTGCGGCGATGCCGGGAAAATCTGTGGCGCCGGGCCGAAAGTACGGGCGAACAACCGCAGCCAGACCAGGACAAACACTGTCAGGCCGAGCATGAAGTGCGACTCCACGATCAGCGTCCGGCCACCACTGCCCTTGGGGAACATGCCGCGCAGTTCGATGCAGGCGTAAACCAGCGCCAGCAGGACCAGCATCAACCAGTGCAGCGCGATCGATACGGTGCTGTAGCGTGATTCGGAGTTTTTCCATGGCATTTCGCGTTTCCTCACAGGTCAGGTCAAGCCACCGTTCCTGTCCGACGGTGTGCATTAACTGTAATCCTGTTTCAACGGCTTTGCCTCGGGCTGTTTAACGCTGATGGCTCTGTTCAGGTAATTGACAGAAAGAAGCATTAACCCGGTGTCGACCCTGTAGGAGCGAGCCTGCTCGCGATGGCCGAAAGGACAACGCGGGGCATCAGGTAGCCAGCGTTATCGTTGACGTCCATCGCGAGCAGGCTCGCTCCTACAGTGGTGGGTGTCTGATCGTTCAGCGGTGGATCAGCTGGCTTGTGGCACTTCACCACGGGCCAGGCGCTGGTTGATGTCGGCGATCACCGCTGGCAGGTCGGTGATGGTGTCGATCATGTAGTGCGGGCGCGAGCTTTCGAACAGCGTGTGAATGCGCTTGCGCTCGCTGTCCAGCGTGGCGCTGTCCAGTGCGCGGTAGCCTTCGTAGTCCAGACCCAGTGCGTTGCCGGAGCAGATCAGCGCCACGGTCCACATGCCGGCGCGGCGACCTTCGAGAATGCCCGGCACGGTGTCGTCGATCTTCACGCAAGCGGCGACGTCGTCGATGCCCAGGGCAATCACGTTGGCCAGGGCCTGGGCCGGCCACGGGCGGCCGTTCGGCACTTCATCGGTGGCGACCACGTGGTCGGCCACGTAGCCGTTGGTGGCGGCCAGTTCCACGACCTTGTCCATGACCTGTTTCGGGTAGCCGGAGCAGGAACCGATCTTGATGCCTTGCTGGCGCAGGTTGGCGATGGTGTCCAGCGCGCCTGGAATCAGCGCCGAGTGCTCAGCGATTTTTTCGATCTGCAGTGGCATGAAGCGCTGGTAGATGGCGGTGACGTCATCATCGGTCGGCGTGCGGCCAAACACCTTGCGGTAACGCTCGGCGACTTCCGGCAAGTCGCACAGGGTGCGGATGTGGTCCCACTTGCCCATGCCCATCGGGCCACGGGCTTCTTCGATGGACACCTGCACGTCGAACTCGGCAAAGGCCTCGACAAAGATCTGGGTGGGGGCGAAAGAGCCGAAGTCGACGACGGTGCCGGCCCAGTCGAGGATGGCGGCTTGCAGTTGGGTTGGGTTGGTGTAGTTCATGGTTTCTAAATTCCTGAGAAAAAACTGGCTGATAAGGAGCAGCTTTTTGTAGGAGCGAGCCTGCTCGCGATGAGGCCCGGTCAGTCGACATCAATGGTGAATGTCAGACCGCGATCGCGAGCAGGCTCGCTCCTACAGGGGAATGCGGGTTGGTTCAGATATCGAGCACTTCCATCTCGCGCAGTACTTCGCCGATGGCGGCCACCGCTTCGCGCATTTCGGCGGGCTGGACATGGCCGATGCAGCCCACACGGAAGGTTTCGACCTGGGTCAGCTTGCCGGGGTAGAGGATGTAACCCTTGGCCTTGACCCGCTCGTAGAACGCCTTGAACTGGTAGCGCGGGTCTTTCGGTGCGTGGAAGGTGGCGATGATCGGTGCCTGGATGGCGGCCGGCAGGAAGCTGCGCAGGCCCAGTTTGCCCATCTCTTCCATCAGTGCCTGGCAGTTGGCGGCATAACGCGCATGCCGTGCCGGCAGGCCACCTTCTTCGTTGTATTGCAGCAGGGCTTCGTGCAGCGCGGCGACCACGTGGGTTGGCGGGGTGAAGCGCCATTGTCCGGTTTTCTGCATGTAGGTGTGCTGATCGAACAGGTCCATCGCCAGCGAATGCGAGTTGCCGGCGGCTGCGGCCAGGGACTCTTTATTGGCAAACACGAAACCCATGCCCGGTACGCCTTCCAGGCATTTGCCGGACGCGGCGATCAACGCGTCGAACGGAATCTGCTGCGCATCGACCGGCAGGGCACCGAAGGAACTCATGGCATCGATGATCAGACGCTTGCCGTGCTGCTGCACCACCTGGGCGATTTCCGGCAGCGGGTTGAGGATACCGGTGCTGGTTTCGCAGTGAATCAGCGCAACGTGGGTGATACCGCTGTCGGCGCGCAGCAGGCGGTCGACGTCGGCGGCGGTGGTCGGTTCGTCTTCGGCGGTTTCGAAGGTGCTGAAAGAGCGACCGAGCACTTCGCAGATTTTCGCCAGGCGCTTGCCGTAGGCGCCATTGATCAGCACCAGGACTTTGCCGTCGCGAGGCACCAGGGTGCCGATCGCCGCTTCCACGGCGAAGGTGCCGCTGCCCTGCAGGGGCACGCAGTGGTGGCTGGCGGCGCCGTTGATGATCGCCAGCAGTTGTTCGCACAGGCTGGCGGTCAGTTGGTTGAAGCGGTCATCCCATGAACCCCAGTCAACCATCATCGCCTGGCGGGTGCGGGCGGACGTGGTCAACGGGCCGGGGGTGAGCAGGATGGGTGCGGCAATACTCATTCTCGTGTCCTCGCAATCGATGGGATGAAGCTACGGGGCTTAAATTGCAATTTGCCGAGTTATCAATCAAATTGTTTGTTGTTATGCCAGCCATCAGTAGGACTTATTCATGAACCTGTTTCAGCTGCGCGCCTTCGATGCCGTGGCCCGAGAGGGCAGCTTCACCCGCGCCGCCGCGCGCCTGTTCATCAGCCAGCCGGCGGTGACCGGGCACATCAAGGCGCTGGAGGAGCACTACCAGATCACCCTGTTGCGTCGCACCGCGCGCCGGGTGGAATTGACGGAAGAGGGCACCAAACTGGCGGCCATCACTCGGGCGATGTTCGGCCTGGCCGAAGAAGCGCAGGTGATGCTGGAGGCCAATCGACAGTTGCTCACGGGGCGCCTGGAAGTCGCGGCGGACGGACCGCACATGGTCATGCCGATGCTGGCGAGCCTGCGTGCGCGTTATCCGGGGATCACCGTGAACCTGCGTTTGGGCAACGCTCAGGAAACCCTCGCGGCGCTGTTGTCCGAGCATGCCGACGTGGCGGTGCTGACCGAGGTCGAGCCGCGCAAGGGGCTGCACCTGCAAGCGCTGAGCGAGTCACGCATTTGTGCGCTGGTGCCGGACGGTCATCCGTGGGTGTCGCGGGCCAAGGGTGTGCCTTTGAAGGAACTGGACCAAGTCATCATGGTGTTGCGTGAACCGAGTTCGATCACCCGGCGCACCTTCGATGAGGCTTGCGCACAGGCCAAGGTGAACCCGAGGGTGCTGCTGGAACTCGATAGCCGCGAAGCGGTGACCGAGGCGGTGGCGGCGGAGTTGGGGGTGGGGGTGGTGTCGTCGGTGGAAGTCAGCCATGACCCACGAGTGGCAGCGGTGCCGATCATTGGCGAGGGGCTGGTGAACCGGCACATGATGGGGTGCATGGAGCGGCGGCGGGATTTGCGTTTGATACAGGCGTTTTTCGGCTTGGTGCCGGTCAGGTAAACCGAGGTGCGGCCATCGCGGGCAAGCCTTGCTCCCACAGGTTTTGCGCCGTACACAAATCAGGTGGCAAGCCTCAATCCCTGTGGGAGCAAAGCTTGCTCGCGATGAGGCCGGCCCTGCTTACACCAGGCTCTCGCGCACCATCTCCAGAAACGTCGCCACAATCCGCCGCGAACTCTGCTCACGCAAGCACACCAGTGTCTCGGTCAAGCGCCGTTTGCAATCGGTAATCGGCAACGCGCACACCCTGGAGTCCGAGCCAAACTCGGCGGCGGACACCACACCGACACCAATCCCCACCACCACCGCCTCACGCGCCGCTTCGCGACCTTCCACCTGAATCGCCGGACGAATGCGAAACCCCGCGCCGGCCATTTCTTCTTCCAGGGTCTGGCGGGTCACCGAGCCGATCTCCCGCAGCACCAGCGGCGTGTCGTCGAGGTCCGCCAGGCAGATGGATTCGCGGTCGGCCCAGGGGTGGTTGCGTGACACGAACGCCACCATCGGGTCATTGCGCAGCGGCAAGGAGATCAGACGTTCATCGCTGACGTCGCGGCCCAGCAGCGCCAGATCGGCCTGGTAGTTGAACAGGCGGAACAGCGATTCATCGGTGTTGCCGGTTTCGATCTTCACGCTGATGCCGGGGTAACGCTCGCAGAACCGGGCGATCTGCGGCAACACGTGCACCGGGGCGTCCACCGCCAGAATCAGGCTGCCGGTTTGCAAGGCCTGGGAGTCCTGCAACAGTTCCTGGGCCTCGGCTTCGATCACGAACAGTTTCTGGGTGACACCCAGCAGCCGCTCACCCAGATCCGTCAGGCGCACCGAACGTTTGTTGCGGTGGAACAGCAGCACCCCGTAGCGTTCTTCGAGTTTGCGCACCTGATCGGAAATCGCCGGTTGCGTGAGGAACAGCCGTTCGGCGGCTTTGGTGAAGCTTCCGTAGACGGCCACGGCGTGGAAAGCCTTGAGCTGAGCGTGGGAAACCGACATCGAACCTCCAGTAACAAGCAGGGCTTATTTGTGAAATACGATAAATCGATTTCACTTATTAATCAGTAATTGTTTTGATCCGCTCCAGCCCCCGCTGACTGGTCAGTCGAACGGTCTCGGGAGCCATGAGCCTGGGCGTGCAATTACAGGACTCATCTGACCGGTATCCGCCATAGGGACAGGGCGATATCGCAGTGCTCAACAATAAAAACACAGGCGTTTTCTTCCAATTCTGCCGGCACACTCACACCCTGAGGTCAGAACCACAATGAACAAGCACATCGGCACCATCAAGCGTTGGCGCGTGCAGATCTTCGCGATCACCTGGCTCGCCTACGCCGCTTTCTACTTCACCCGCAAAGCATTTTCCGTCGCAAAACTGGGGATCGGCGAAGACCCGACCTTCATGCTCGACAAAATGGCCATGGCCAACCTCGACGCCATCTACCTGACCGCTTACGCCATTGGCCAATTCACCTGGGGCATGCTCGCCGACCGTTTCGGCCCGCGAGTCGTCGTCCTCGGTGGTTTGCTGATTTCCGCGGCCGCCGCCCTGGTGATGGGCAGTTTCGCGACCTTGCCGATCTTCGCCACCTGCATGCTGATTCAAGGGTTGGCGCAGTCCACGGGCTGGTCGGGCCTGTGCAAGAACCTCGGCAGTTTCTTTCCCGCCCAGCAACGTGGGCGAGTATTGGGCCTGTGGAGTTCCTGCTACGCATTCGGCGGTCTGGTGGCGTCGCCGTTCGCCGGATGGTGGGCCTATACGCTGATCGGTTCCTGGCATGCAGCGTTCATTTCCAGTGCGGCGGTGGTTGGGCTGGTCGCCGTGCTGTTTTTTATTTTCCAGCGCAACAAACCCGAAGACGTGGGCTTGCCTGCGGTGGAGCCGGAACCTGAGCTGACCGCCGAAGAGGCGCACGCCCAAAGCAAGATCAGCGTGCTGGAGCCGCTGAAGGAAATCCTGCGCAACCGCACCGTGCTGATTCTCGGCCTGGCTTATTTCATGTTGAAACCGGCGCGCTACGCGATTCTGCTGTGGGGCCCGGTGATCGTGTTCGAGCAGATGCCTTCGGTGGGCAAGGTGGGCGCGGCGATCATTCCTACCGCGTTCGAACTGGCCGGGTTGCTGGGGCCGATCCTGATCGGGCTGGCCTCGGACAAGCTGTTTGGCGCCCGGCGCATGCCGGCCTGCGTGATCAGCCTGTTGGCGCTGACCGTGTCGCTGGCCTTCTTCATGGGCGCGCTGCACACCGGTAGCGTGGCGCTGGTGGTGGCGCTGTTGTTTGTCATGGGCCTGACCCTTTACGGACCGGACTCGATGATCAGCGGCGCGGCCGCCATCGACTTCGGCACCGCCAAGGCCGGCGCCACGGCGGCGGGTTTCGTCAACGGTTGCGGCTCGGTCGGGGCGGTCCTCGGTGGCTTGCTGCCGGGTTATTTCGACTCCGTCACCGTGTTCATCGTTTTCGCCGGCTGCGCGATGTTCTCCGCGCTGGTGTTGATCCCGCACTGGAACAGCCGCCCCGGTGGCCTGAAAACCAACTATCCGTTCGTGCCTAACCGGCCGATGGACATCAAACCCCTGCGTACCTGAACCCTGTCCCTCGCGGCCTGCTGCGCGTGCGGCAGGCTGGCGTGTGGCGATCTGACCGGAGATTGATCCATGAGACCCTTTTGGCTGGACCAGGCCCTGAAGGCTGAAACGTCCGACACCTGTCCGCCACTGCAAGGCGACGCCCGCGCCGATGTGTGCATTGTCGGCGGCGGCTACACCGGGTTGTGGACCGCGATCATGCTCAAGGAGCAGAACCCCGAACTGGATGTATTGCTGATCGAAGCGGACATCTGCGGTGCCGGCGCCAGTGGGCGCAACGGTGGTTGCGCGCTGTCGTGGTCGGCCAAGTATTTCACCCTGGAGCGGCTGTTCGGTGTTGAGGAAGCGGTGCGTCTGGTCAAGGAATCCGAGCGCAGCATCCACGCCATCGGCGCCTTCTGCGAGCAGTACGGGGTGGATGCCGACTACCGCCTCGACGGCACCCTCTACACCGCGACCAATCGTGCCCAGGTCGGCTCGACCGATGCGGTGATCGCGGCGTTGGAGCGCCAGGGCATCAACTCCTTCACCCAAAGGCCGCTGGCCGACGTGCAGCGCATGGCCGGCTCCAGCAAACACCTGGAAGGCTGGTTTTCCCCGGCGGCCGCCAGCGTGCAACCGGGCAAACTGGTGCGCGGCCTGCGCCGGGTGGCCCTGCAACTGGGGGTGAAGATTCACGAAAACACAGCCATGACCGGGCTCGAAGAAGGCAAGCCGGCGGGCATTCAAACCGCCAATGGCACTGTTCGTGCGGACCGGGTAGTGCTGGCGATGAACGCCTGGATGGCCCGCGCCTTCCCGCAGTTCGAACGCAGCGTGGCGATCGTTTCCAGCGACATGGCGATCACCGAACCTCGACCCGATCTGCTCAATGAAATCGGCTTGACCAGCGGCGTGACGGTGCTCGATTCACGGATCTTCGTGCACTACTACCACAACACCCCGGACGGCCGGATCATGCTCGGCAAGGGCGGCAATACCTTTGCCTACGGCGGTCGCATGCTGCCGGTGTTCGATCAGCCGTCGCCTTACGCCGGCCTGCTGCGCAACAGCCTGACGGATTTCTTCCCGGCCTTTGCCGACGTCAAGATCGAGGCGACCTGGAACGGACCGTCCGATCGATCGGTCACGGGGCTGCCGTTCTTCGGCCAGATGAGTGCCAGCGGCAACGTGTTTTACGGTTTTGGCTACTCGGGCAGCGGCGTCGGGCCGTGCCACATGGGCGGGCAGATTCTGGCGTCGATGGTTCAGGGCCTGGACAACCCGTGGACCCGTTCGCCATTGGTGAACGGGCCGCTGGGCTTTTTCCCGCCGGAACCGATTCGCTACCTCGGCTCGTTGATGGTGCGCAATGCCATCCGCCGCAAGGAACGCGCCGAGGATCATGGGCGCCGGCCACGGCATCTGGACGTGCGCCTGGCGAAGTTCGCGGCGGCGGCGGGCAAGGCGGATAAAGGGTAGGAGCAGCTGCAAGCGAGGGGTTCAGGCCTCCGGGCGTCGGGTCAGCCAGTCGAGCAGCAGGCGGGTGTCGTTGCGTGGCTCCGGGGCGCGAACCGGCCGAGGTGGCTGGCGTTGCGCCAGGCTGGCGCAGAACACCGGTCGGTCGGGGTCGCCATCGAGGAAGCTGACGAGCCCGTCGCTGCCGGCCAGTGGCAGTTGCGATGGATCGACAAGGTTGTCCATCGCTGCCAGGGCGACTGGCATCCAGAGCCCACCGCCTGTCTGCGGATCGTGATTCGGCGCGGGCCATAAACAGACCTGTATTCGACCTCGATCATCCATCACCGTTGGCTCACCGACCACGCCACACACGCGGGCGGGCTGATAACCGGGGATGCTCGGCCTGCACTGAACGGGTTCGGGACGGAACACGGTTGACCAGGGGATGACGGTGAAATGATTGCGGTTACCCGGCGGAAAGTCAGGTTCATCCGCCACCGGGCTCGATCCCTGATGCCGAGCTTCGGTCACCAGCCACTGATCGTTGAATAGCGGCAATGGATGTTCGGCCACCTGCACGATATGACCACTGCGCAGCTGCCCATGATTGCTTTGGCCATGGATCTGCACCTGCCGGCAACGCAGGCGCTCCAGCTGCCGGCGAGCCAGTTGATCGTGGTGACGCTGTTCGATGCCGGGGCGCGGCATCGGTGGCGTTTGATCAAGGGGGTGATTGGCCGCGCTGTCATCACAGGTTGCGGCGCCCTGTTCGCGGGACTTCTGGTGCGGTGACAGAGTCGGCGCATCATGGCGCTGGAACAGTTCATTGATGACTGGCGGGCTGCCGGCTTTGGGCCTGGCGTTATCGAACGGCATCAGCAGCGGTTCCTGGGGGAAGCTCAGGCAGTCGTCGGCGAACACCAGCACATGAGCGTCGCGATGATGTTCGAAGTGATAGTGAATGCCTTCTTCCGCGCACAACCGTTGTAGCAGCGCCAGGTCGGTTTCCTCGTACTGGATGCAGAACGGGCGCAGCGGGTAGTGCCCGGTCGACAGTTCAAAGCGGAAGCTGCTGTCGGGTAGCGCCTGTTCCTTGAGCAACTGGCGCAGGATCATCGGCACGCTGAGGCGCTCGAAGACCCGCCGGGCGCGGTGTCGGTTCAGGTTCAGCAATTGGGGCACCAACACCAGTTTGTAAGCCACCTGATGCGTCCCGCGAAGTTCATGGCTGACGCTAAGCAGCACACCGTGAAAACCGGCGCTATGGCCCAAGTCCAGGTAGGCCGGTCGTTGCATCAAGGTTGCCGGGGGCATGGCCGGTATCGGCCCGAGCACTTCGATTTCGAAACGGTAGGGTTGATTGAGGGCTTCGTGGCCGCTGAACTCCAGGACCTGCAAACGCAAGTCACTGCCTGGGAGGGTCAGGGTGAAAGGACTTTCCTTGTCGTTATGCATCGGGTGCTTCTGCTTCTGAGGACGGGCGAAGAGGGTACGAAACCCTGGCGGGTTGTCGTCACCGCAAATCGAAGATTCAGAATTGCCCTACAAGGCTTGTAGAAGTTGTCGACAGGACGCGAGAATTTTGGTCGATTGCCAACTTTAGGCCGTATAAACTTGGCGCCATGCGTCGGCCAATAGATGTTTCGGCGCCACAGACAAGAGAGTGAGTAATGGGCGCACAGTGGAAGGTTAAACACAAAGAAGCGGCAGCCAATGCCAAGGGCAAGATCTTCGGCAAATTGGTGAAAGAAATCACCATTGCTGCGCGCAACGGCGCTGATGTCGCCACCAACGCACACCTGCGCCTGGTGGTTGAACAGGCCAAGAAAGCTTCGATGCCCAAGGAAACCCTGGACCGTGCCATCAAGAAAGGCGCAGGTCTCTTGGGCGAGACCGTGCAATACCATCGCGTGACCTATGAAGGCTTTGCCCCGCATCAGGTGCCGGTGATCATTGAGTGCGTGACCGACAACATCAACCGCACCGTCGCTGAAATCCGCGTGGCCTTCCGCAAGGGCCAGTTGGGCGCTTCCGGTTCGGTGGCCTGGGACTTCAACCACGTCGGCATGATCGAAGCCTCGCCAGACACCCCGGACGCCGATCCGGAAATGGCCGCCATCGAAGCCGGCGCCCAGGATTTCGAACCGGGCGAAGAGGGCGCGACCCTGTTCCTGACCGACCCTACGGACCTGGATGCTGTGCAGAAAGCCCTGCCTGAGCAAGGTTTCACCGTGCTGTCGGCCAAACTGGGCTACCAGCCGAAAAACCCGGTCAGCGGTCTGAGCGACGAGCAGATGGCTGAAGTCGAGGCGTTCCTGGAAGGCCTCGACAACCATGATGACGTGCAAGAAATGTTCGTTGGTCTGGCTGGTTAATCTGTTTTTTCAGTAACACCGCCATCGCGAGCAGGCTCGCTCCCACAGGTTTTGTGTCGATCACCATCAATGTGTACGACGCGGTCCCCTGTAGGAGCGAGCCTGCTCGCGATTGACCGCGAAGCGGTCACTTCCCATTCAACGCCCGAACAATCTCCTCGAACCCCGGCCGAGCCAGCACGTCCGGCTGACAGCAACGCTGCACCAACCCTTCCAGCTCCCCCCGACCCTCATCGGTCAGCCCGGAATCAATCCGCTCCAGCAATTCCCCCAGCAAAATCCCGAACGCCCGTACTTCGATCCGTTGCAATGCCCGGCTTTCAAGACTGTCGGTCGTGGCATGGAAAGACGCCGCGCCAAAGTCGCCCAGCAGGCAATCGCCTTGCGCGTTCCACAGGATGTTGTGGCCATACAGGTCGCCATGGGTGATGCCTTGCGCGTGCAAGTGCCCGGCCACCGAGGCAATGCCACGGGCCATGCGCAATGCAACATCGGCACTGAAGCGGGTGCCCTCGGCGTAGACGTCCCGGCTGCAGGACGCCAGGCTCGGCAGCGCGGCCAGGTTGCCAAACGCGGGCTCGATCAGTTGCATCACCAGCCCTGCCGTTTGCTGCGGGTGATCGATGATCTGCCCTTCAATGCGAATCAGGTTGGGATGCAGGCCTGCGCTGATGCAGGCGTTCATTTCGTGCAGGGGCGAGCCGTCGCTGGTCATTTCGCCCTTGTAGAGTTTCACGGCAACGGATGTGGCCGGTTGGCCCGGTCTTGCCCAGGTCGCGCGATGGATCACGCCCGAGGCACCCTGACCCAACTGCTGCTCCAGCTGCAATTGCGCCCAGGGGATTGGCGTCGTGGCCTGCAGCGCGGCTTCGGTTTCCAGCGGATTACCGGCGTAGGCCAGCCAGCTCAGGCTCGGCAGGGACAGCAGCCATCGGGGCAATTCGGTCAATTGGTTGGCGGCGATGCGCAGCAATTCGAGCCGATGGCAATGACGCAGGCTTTCGGGCAGCTGGCGCAGGCGGTTGCCCGCGAGCATGAGTTTTTGCAGATAGGGGCGTTCACCCAGCTCGTTGGGCAGGGACTCAATGCAGTTGTCGGTCAGGATCAGCCAGCGCAACAACGGTGGTAGCGCTGCACCCGGAACATGCTCGATACGGTTGGCCTTGAAGCCGATCATGGTCAGTGCCGCGCATTGACCGATGCAGGCCGGCAGTTCGGTGAACTGGTTGTCCGAGCAGAACAAAATACGCAAACGGCTCAGGCGATGCAGGTCATCCGGCAGGCGGCTCAAGGCATTGCCGGTGAGGTTGAGCACTTCCAGGGAGTCCGCCAGGTCGAAGATCTCCCGGGGGAATTCGGTCAGGCCGCAACTGAGATCCAGACGCGTGATACCCGCCAGCGAGCCGGCGCGCAGTTGTGCAAGGGTGTGCATGAAGAGGGTTCGCTGTTGGTCGAGTGAATGGGCGGCATGATAGCGGGAAAGCCTGTGTGTCTGTCAGGCCGCCATCGCGAGCAAGCTCGCTCCCACATTGGACCGTGTTCGTTCATACAATGCGATTAACTGTGGGAGCGAGCTTGCTCGCGATGGGGCCGGCAGCCACACCGAAGGCAATCGATCAATCCACTTCCCGAACTTCCACCAACTGCCCCAATCGGCTGCGCGTACGCGCCAGATCAATCGCCTCGCCCCCCAGGCTTTCGCGCAGCGAACGCCGGCCGAGCAGGATCAGGTGCTTGTCCTGGTCGTACAACACGTCCACCAGGTTGATGAAACGCTGCTGGGCGGCCACTGAACAGTCGGCCAGGTTGGGCAGTTCGTCGATGATCCAGTGATCGAAGCGCCGGCACAGTTCCAGGTAGTCCATCACCGCCGTGGGTTGGTCGCACAGGTCGCTGAAGTTGAAACCGATGGTGCGTCCTTCGCAGTAACGGGCCGGCAGCTGGCGCGTGCCGACCGCCAGGGCGATGGCCGGGGTATCGATCGCCGGCAGGTTCCAGGCGTGGCGCTGTGCCGCCGTCGCGGGCCAGACGTATTGGCCCTGGGTGAACAGCTGTTGGGCGTGGGTCCTGGCCTGGCTGCGGTAGTCATGGGGGCCGCCGACTTCCATCACCTGCATGCGCGCATTGATCAGGTCGATCACCGGTTTGAAGCGCGCGTGGTACAGCGGGTTGGGCAGCAGGCCTTCCGGTGGGTAATTGGAGGTGACCAGCAGCAGGATGCCGCGGCGGAACAAGGCCTTGAACAGCCGCGTGATCAACATCGCATCGCCGATGTCATGGACGTGGAATTCGTCGAAACACAGCACCCGGCAATCGTGCAGCAGATCGTCGAGGGTGGTCGCCAGGGCGTCCGGCTGATCGCGATGATCGAACATGCCCTGATGCAGCCGGGCAAAAAACTCGTGGAAGTGCAGGCGCTGTTTTTCCGCCAGGGGAATGGCCTGGAAGAATCCGTCCAGCAGCCAGCTTTTACCACGGCCCACCGCGCCATGCAGATAAAGGCCGGGCAGGGTCTTCGCCCCGGCACCCAGCAGCGTCGTGGCGTGCTGGGCCATGCAGTCGATCACCCGTTGCTGGCTGTGGCTGAGGGTGTAGCCCTGGGAATTGGCCTTGCGGTGAAAGTAATCATGGATGACCCGACCACTCGCGGCACTGGTGGCAGGCCCTGTCGACGCCTTGCCAAAAAGGCGGCGCAACGATGGCCAGCGCGCGGTGAGTCGCGAACGGTTGGACGGTCGTGAAGGCACTGTGATGTCACCCCGGTTTCTTCAAGCAGGCTCCCTGAGCTGCGGCGGCGTAGTTTAACTGGTGGGGGGAATGTGCTTCCAGTTGTGTCGATGGATCCCGGGCGGTATTCGACAAAAAACTGCGGTGTGTACAGTTTTTTGCCCGTCGCTACCGCGAGGCTTTCACGAGTTGACCCAACGAAGTTCCTGTTTGGCTATGGATCCAATTTCCCCCCTCATCACTGGCGATTTTCCGACGCGTTGCTAACCTCAGTCCTACAGGACACCCCGCAAAAAGGAATGGGGACGTGAAAGGACGTGTGGTATTGGCAGTCTTGGGCCCAAGGCTCAGCGCAGCGATGTTGCTGCTGGCTACAACCGTGTCGGCCACCGAACTCCAGGTTCAGGTGCGGGTCGACGTGCAGCGTGGCTGTCAATTGGTCGGCCAACAACGCGAGGCCGGCATCGAGCAACTGGGCGTGCTGGACTTCGGCAGCACTGCGCGCCTGGACAATCCTGGCGGACCGCTGGGCGCGGCATTGACCAACGGGCGCCTGCCACGGCTGGAATGCAACCCCGACACCCCCTATCAATTACGCGTCGACGGCGGCCTGCACGGTGGCGTCGGCGACGTGCGTTACATGGCGGGCAACGCCGAACACGTCAAACCCATCCCTTATCGGCTCTACCAGGACCCGGCGCGGCGCATTCCGCTGGCGGTGGATGTGCCGGTGAGTGGGCGGGTGCCGGACACCGGTTCCGTGGATTTGCCGTTGTATGGGCGCATCGAACCGCTGGCGCAGATACCCCGGGCTGGCGGTTATTCGGACATGGTGAAAGTGACTGTCAGTTGGTAGTGACAGCCAGTTGGTAAAGACAGCCCGACGGACTCGGGTTGTGCAGGGAAGGGGCGTTTGCGAACGCCACTTCATTGATCCTGAAGGAGACGGGATTGGCGTGATGACGAGATTGTGCAAGGTGTTTGCCGCAAGCGCGCTGGCGCTGCTGACCGGTTCCGCGCAAGCGGCGGTCAGCGGGCAGATCCACGCGCGGCTGACACTCATCGCCGGCTGCGAAGTGACCAATGCCGGCAGCGGCAGCGACAGCCCGGTCAGCGCCCTCGGCACCCTGGATTTCGGTCAGCAGGGGCCGACATGGAGCGCCCCGATCAAGGCCAGCCTCGAAGATGAAGCCAGCGGCAAGCTGAACGTGGCCTGCAACCCCTCGGTCACCGGCTTCACCGTCTCCATCGACGGCGGCACCCACGGCGACGGCACCACCCGGCGCTTGAGCAATGGCCGGCAGACCATTCCCTACCAATTGTTCCTCGATGCCTCCGGCAGCCAGAGCTACAGCATCGGCCAACACCACAATTTCGCCGTCACCAGCGGGGCGCAGATACCGATTCCGGTATTCGGCTCGGTGGTGGCGAACACCCGCGCGCTACCGGCCGGGGTCTACACCGACACCCTGACGGTGACGCTGGACTGGTAAGCCCATGGAGGAAGGACAGCATGCGTACGTTTGCATCAAGGATAGGTTTGCCGTTGCTCGGCCTGACACTGGCCGGCGGCGTGCAGGCGGCCACCACGGTCACCGGCCAGATCACCTCCAGCCTGATCCTGATCAGCAGTTGCCAGGTCAACGGCGGCGGTGGCTCCACCAACCTGAACTTCGGTGCCTTGAACTTCGGCACCGCCAACAGCCTGTTCACCACCGCCACCGGCCAAGTGCTCGGTGGTGGCGGCGGGGCACTGTCGATACTCTGTTCGGCCGGCACCACGCCGACGGTCAAGGTGCGCGCCGGCGCCCATGACGGACAGTCGGCGGGCGGGACTCGGGCGCTGTACGACGGGGTCGCCAACTACGTGCCCTATGACCTGTACACCGACGCCGGCCACTCGCAATTGCTGGCCATTGATGGGGTGATCAACCTTGCCCCCAGCACCGGCGTGGCGCAGACCGTGAACATCTACGGCCAGGCGCTGGGCAAGGCGGGGCTGCCGGCGGGTACCTACACCGACACCATTTCCGTCGAACTGACGTTCTAGGGCCATGTATCGACATGGCTGTGCGCTGCTGGTGCTGATGTGTGCCGGCAGCGCACCGGCGCCCTTGTCGGCGGCCACCAGCCAAAGCTTCCAGGTCAGTGCCACTGTCACGCCGGGGTGCCTGGTGGTCGGCGGGGTGTCCAGCTACGGCAGCCTGAATTTCGGCAGCCGTTCGGCCTTGGCGACCGGCACCGTGCAAGTGGCGCTGACCGGTGGCGTGCAACTGCAATGCACACCGGGGGTGACCCTGAACATGAGTGTCGATGGCGGCCAGTACAACAACGGTGGGCGGCACATGCAGCTCACCACCGGCAGCAACCGGGTGGCGTACCAGCTGTTTCGCGATGCGGCGTTCAGCCAAACCTTGGGAATCGGCCAAAGCGTGGCGGTGGCCTACAGCGATGCGAACAACATCAGCCTGCCGATCTACGGCCAGGTGCAGTTACCGGGCAATCAACCCGGGGGGACATACAGCGATGTGCTGCAGGTGCAGCTGTCGTGGTGACGGGATGACCCGATCATAAGGAGATGGCACATGGTTTCACCTTCGCGGCGAGCGACCCTCGTGCGTCATGGATTGCTGGCGTTGCTGTGGCTGCTGGCGGCAAAGGCACAGGCGGCCAGCTCGGTGCTGATCTGGCCGATCGATCCGGTGCTGGAAGCCGATCAACAGGCCAGCGCCCTGTGGCTGGAGAATCGTGGCAACGAGACCGCCAACCTGCAGATCCGCGTGTTTGCCTGGAGCCAGAGCGGCTTCAGCGATCAGTACCAGAACAAGCGCGACGTGATCGGCAGCCCGCCGGTGGCGAAGATCGAGCCGGGGCAGAAGCAACTGGTGCGCCTGACCCGTACCAAAGACATTCCCCCGGGGCAGGAACTGGCCTATCGCATCATCATCGATGAAATCCCTTCGGCGAAGCCGCCAGCGGCGGACGACGGCAAGACCTCCGCGGCGATTCGTTTCCAGATGCGCTATTCGGTGCCGCTGTTTGCCTATGGCGCGGGCCTGTGGAGCAAGGAAGACACCACGCGCCCGCGCGATCCCAAGGGCATCGGCCTGCCGGACCTGAGCTGGCGCACGGTGGCGGTGGACGGGCGGCCTTATGTCGAGGTGCGTAATCAAGGCGCAGTGCATGCGCGGCTGACCGATGTGGCGCTCAAGCAGGGCAATCAGAGCAAACCGCTGGTGGAAGGGCTGCTGGGCTATGTGTTGCCCGGCGCCGTCATGCGCTGGCCCGCGCCCGGTCCGGTGGTGGGTGAGTCGGGGTTGCAGGTGCGGGTCAATGGGGCGGCGCAGGTGCAGAGCATCGCCCCGGCCAAATGAACCTGTAGCAGCCTGCGCCTGGTCTGTAGGCGCGAGCCTGCTCGCGATGGTCGTTGACGCTAACGAGTGCTGTCTGAATGACCGCCTTGTCTGGACGTTTTTCGCGAGCAGGCTCGCTCCTGCAGACCGCGCGGGCTGACAAGGAGGACAAGGTCCATTGACGGACAAACAGCGGTAATGAGCCAGGGTAGGGCTCGCAGTGTGCGGCGTCCGTGGTGGGTCGTTGGCTGTGTCGGTTGCCTGGCATTCGTTCATCACGCAGAGGCCGGCGACCTGCCGCCTCCGCCCAGCGGTATGGAGGCGGTTGCCGATGCGCAGTTATTCCTGGAACTGGTGGTCAACCAGATGAACACCGGACGGGTCGTGGCGGTGGAACAGCGCAACGGGCAGTTCTTCGTGCCTGCCAGTGCGTTGCGTGACACCGGCATGAAACTGCCGCCGGGCACTGATACACATTCAGGCGCGGAAATCGGCCTCGACCAGCTGCCGGGCCTGCACAGCGAGTACGACAGCAACGCGCAAAGGCTGCTGCTCGACGTCCCGCCGGACTGGCTGCCCGAGCAGTTCATCGGTCGGCGCGAAGCCTATCCACGCACCCCGGCCCTGAGCAGTTTCGGCGCCTTGCTCAACTATGACCTGTACCTCAACGACACCGACGATGCCGGCACTTACCTGGCGGCATGGAACGAGGTCCGGCTGTTCGACAGCTGGGGCACGCTGTCCAATACCGGGCAATACCGTCGCACCTTGTCCGGGGATGAACTGGACACCCTGAACAACCGCTATCTGCGCTATGACACCACCTGGCGTTACTCCGACGACGATCGCATGCTCACCTACGAAGCGGGCGATCTGGTCAGCGGCGCCTTGCCCTGGAGCAGCTCGGTACGCCTGGGCGGGGTGCAGTTGTCGCGGGATTTCGGCGTGCGTCCGGACCTGGTGACCTACCCTTTGCCGCAATTCGCCGGGGAAGCCGCCGTGCCGTCCTCGGTGGACCTGTTCATCAACGGCTACAAATCCAGCAGCGCCGATTTGCAGCCCGGTCCCTACACCCTGACCAACATTCCGTTCATCAACGGTGCCGGCGAAGCCGTGGTGGTGACCACCGATGCACTGGGGCGCCAGGTTTCCACCACCGTGCCGTTCTACGTCACCAGCAGCTTGCTGCAAAAGGGCCTGTCGGACTTTTCCGTGGCCGCCGGCACCCTGCGCCAGGACTACGGTCTGCGGGATTTCAGTTACGGCCCCGGTGCCACCTCCGGCAGCCTGCGCTATGGCCTGAGTGATGACTTCACCCTGGAAAGCCACGCCGAAGCCTCCGACTCCCTGACCCTCGGCGGTGTCGGCGGCAACATGCGCCTGGGCAATTTCGGCGTGCTCAACAGCGCCGTCAGCCAAAGCCGTTTCGAAGGTGAGACCGGGCAGCAACTGAGCCTCGGCTATCAGTACAGCAGCCAGCGCTACAGCTTCTCCTGGCAGCGCCTGCAACGGCGCGATCAATACGCGGACCTGACGCTGGTCGACACGCCCTACATGACCTTGAGCAAGCGCAGTGAACAGGCGACCCTGAGCGTCAATCTCAATGAATGGGGCAGCCTCGGCGCGGGCTATTTCGACGTGCGCGCGGCGGACGATTCGCGCACCCGCCTGCTCAACCTGACGTGGAGCAAACCCCTGTGGCGCAGCACCAGTTTTTACCTGTCGGCCAACCGCGAGATCGGCGACAGCAACTGGGCGGTGCAGGCACAACTGGTGATTCCGTTCGATTTGCACGGCAGCCTGGCCATCAGCAGCGAGCGCAGCAAAACCGGGCAGAGCCAGCAACGGGTCAACTACAGTCGCGCCGTACCGACCGAGGGCGGGGTGGGCTTCAACCTCGGCTACGCCAAGGGCGACGGACCGGATTATCGCCAGGCCGACCTGACCTGGCGCCTGCAATCGGTGCAGTTGCAGGCCGGGGTCTATGGCACCAGTGACGCCGAAACCCGTTGGGCCGATGCCAGCGGCTCGCTGGTGTGGATGGATCGTCAGCTGTTCGCCGCCAACCGTATCGACGATGCGTTCGTGGTGGTCAGCACCGATGGCTACGCCGACGTGCCGGTGCGCTACGAAAACCAATTGGTTGGCCAGACCGATAAAAACGGCCACCTGCTGGTGCCCTGGAGCAGTGCCTACTATCGCGGCAAATACGAAATCGACCCGCTGAACCTGCCGGCCAACGTGCGCAGCCCGAATGTCGAGCAACGCATCGCGGTCCGGCGCGGCAGCGGTTACTTGCTGGAGTTTCCTTTGAGCCGGGTGATCGCCGCGAGCATCGTGCTGGTGGATGCCCGGCAGCAGGACTTGCCCCTGGGCAGCGGCGTGCTGCATGAGCAGAGCGGCACGCAGACGGTGGTGGGCTGGGACGGCCTGGTGTATCTGGAGAACCTGCAACAACAGAACGATCTGAAGGTGACACTGGCCGATGGCAACACCTGTCATGTGCAGTTCACGGCCGACCTCAAGCAGGACCAGGTTCCCCTGATCGGGCCGTTGGTGTGCAAATGAAGCGTTCGATGAAATGGCTGATGCCGTTAGCGCTTTGCCTGCCGGGCCCGGCGTGGGCGCTGTGCTCGGTGGTCACCACAACGCCGGTGGGCTTCGGCAGCCTCAGCTCGATTGCCGTGCGCACCACGTCGCAACCCGGCTCCACGCTCAATGGCGGCTTGAGCTGCACCGGCTCGCTGCTGTCGTTGCTGGCCAACAATGATCACTTCTGGGCCACCGTCACCTCGACGCAAAGCGGTTTGCTCGGGCCCACCGGCGACGTCATCGGCTACACGATCTACGCCAACAACAGCACCAGCTACCCGCTGACCCGCGGCACCGCCTTCGACTTCGCGCGCAACGGCATCATCGATCTGCTGGGCTTGCTCAACGGCACGGTACCGAAAACCGTGCCGCTGTATCTCGGCACGACGATTGGCAGCAATGTCGCCGCCGGGGTCTACACCGAGACCCTGAGCATTTTCTGGAACTGGAACTATTGCTCGGGCATCGGCGTGGGCGGCCTTTGCCTGGGACGCGACATCGCCAGCGGCACCACGACCCTGACGGTCAACCTGACCGTGGCCAACGACTGCACGATCACTGCGCCGAACATCGCCTTCGGCAGCGCACCGGTGGTCAGCGCCTTCGCGCCAGTGACCGGGCAGACCATCAACCTGGCCTGCACCAAGGGCAGCGCCTATACCGTGGGCTTGAGCGACGGCCAGAACGCCGTCAGTGTCGGCGGGCGGCGACGGATGATCTCCGGCGGCAACTACCTGGCCTACGACATCTTCAAGAGCGCCGGAACCACCCGCTGGGGCAGTGTCGGCAGTGCCCGTCGGGCAAGCTCCGATGCCGAGATCAATCCGGGGAACGGCTTGGGGACGGGGAGCCAGATCTTCAATTACAACGCGAAGATCTACACCGACCAGACCACGCCGCCGGCGGGGACGTATCTGGACAATGTGGTGCTGGATGTGGGGTTTTGATTTCAGACAGCTTGAATGTCTTGATTCCCTGTAGGAGCGAGCCTGCTCGCGAAAAACGCCCGGGCAACGCGTTCATTCAGATAGGGCGCGTTATCGTTGACGTCCATCGCGAGCAGGCTCGCTCCTACAGGGGATTGGTGGTGCAGTCAGAAATTCACGGTCTGCCGGAGCATCCGCGCCGCCGGCGTATCCGTCGGGCTGACCATTGCATAGTTGTAGCCGCCCCCCGACCAGTACTCGGCCTGCAACCCGCCATCGCTGCGACTGCCCCGGGGCAGCATGAAGTTCTTCGGTCCCGGTGGGCGCACGTAGAAGCTGATCTTGTTGCCGCCCTGGTTCTCGTACACCACCATCGCCGCCGGCCCCTGTTCGGTGCTGAGCAGGCGGCCGCTCACCGGTTTGAACCCGGCGCCGGTCAGGTCCGGCAAGCGATTGGCCTGGGTGAAATAACGGTCGAGCCAGCCCTGCATGTCGCCGTCTTCGCCGGCCTTGTAGTCGGCGGGCAAGATCCCTTGCTCGGCAATCAGGCGGTAGGCCTGCATGGCATCGGCCATCGGTTGAGCGGCGCTGAGCAGGGTCATTTCCCGGGCCTGCCAGCCGCTGATTCCGCCGATGCCGACGGCAATCAGCAACACGGCGGCGCTGGCCAGGTGGCGTCGGGACTGGCGCTTCATGCGCTGGCGAATCTGCGCCGGATCGAGATCCGGATTGGCTGGCTGCTGCAAGGCGCCGCTCAGGGCCGCGCGTAGTTGCTGGGCGTCCTGTTGCCAGGCCCGTACCTGCGCCGCCGTGTCCGGATTGCTGGCGAGAAAGGTTTCCACGAGTTGCCGGTCGGCATCGCTGAGTTGATGGTCGACGTAAGCGTGCAGGTCGCGTTCGCTTGGGGGGATGCTGATCATTTGAGTCTCCGCAGGGCAGGGCGGGTGATTTCGCCATCGCTGAGCTGACGAAGGGCCTGGCGGGCCCGGGACAGGCGGGACATCACGGTGCCGGTGGGGATGTTGAGTATCTCGGCGACCTCTTTGTAGCTCAGGCCTTCCACCGACACCCACAGCAGCAGCGCGCGCTGTTCGGTGGGCAACTGGTCGAAGGCATTGAGGGTCGATTGGGCGATGACGGTGCGCTCCACCGAAGGCTGCGCATCCTCGCGCCCGGTAAAGAATTCGAGCATCCGCGCATAGCGCCGGGAGCGGCGGTGCGCGTCGAGAAACTGTCGATACAGAATCGCGAACAGCCAGGCGCGCAAGTCGCCTTCGGGACGTTTGTCGCTCCAACTCGACAGCGCGCGCTCCAGGCTCGACTGCACCAGATCGTCGGCGCTGCTGGAGTTGCGCGTCAGGGATACGGCGAAGCGGCGCAATCTGGGAATGATTTCTCTCAGTTGTTCGTCGATATCGTTCATGAATGTCTGGCCAGTTACTACGCTATGAACCAGGAAGACGCCCGGCATTCGAGGTTATTCCACGTCCGGAAAAATAAATACCGGACGATGGAATAAACCGCCGTGGGGTTCGTCTGCCTGATTCTTCTCACTTGTGGCCGATGGCCCTGGAGTCTTTCATGGTAGATCGATCATCACCGCCACCCTTGAGTGCCGCCAGCATCGCGTTGCGTCTGGCGGGCATTGCCGTGGTTGTCGCTGTCGTCGCGGGGGCGTTTGCCTACGTCAATGGCACCTTTGACCCACAGCGCCTGACCCCGAAAAAACTGGTCAACGTGCTGGAAACCAACAACGGCGTGCACCCCGGATTCCGCCGCAACCACGCCAAGGGCGTCTGCGTGATCGGCCATTTCGAGAGCAGTGGCGAGGCGCGCAGTTATTCCACCGCGCAGGTCTTCAACGAGGCGCGCACGCCGGTGGTTGGCCGCCTGGCTTTGCCGCCGGGTAATCCCTACGCGCCGGACAACGCCATACCGATCCGCAGCATGGCGCTGCGTTTTACCCAGGCCAACGGCCAACAGTGGCGAACCGGGATGAACAGCATGCCGGTGTTCCCGGTGGGCACGCCCGAGGCGTTTTATCAGTTGCAGCAGGCGCAGTCGCCGCTGCCCTCGACCGGCAAGCCGGACCCGGCGGCGGTGCCGGCGTTCTTTGGTTCGCACCCCGAAGCCGGGCCGTTCCTGGCCTGGGTCAAAACCGCGAAGCCTTCGGCCAGTTACGTGACGGAAACCTACAACAGCGTCAACGCGTTTTACCTGGTCAACGCCGCCGGGCAAAAACAGGCGGTGCGCTGGAACATGGTGCCCCAGGCGATGGATGCACCGGGTGCGACCGCACCAGAAGGGGCAGACTTCCTAGAAAAAGATTTGGTGCAACGTATCGGCGCCGGCCCGTTGCGCTGGCAGTTGATGATCACCCTGGCCAATCCCGGCGATCCGGTGAACGACGCGAGCAAGGTCTGGCCCGAAGGGCGCAAGGTGCTGAACGCCGGTACCCTGGTACTGGAGAGCGTGCAGCCGCAACTCAGCGGCGAGTGCCGCGACATCAACTATGACCCGCTGGTGTTGCCCGCCGGCATCGAGGGCTCCGACGATCCGCTGCTGGCCGCGCGTTCGGCCGCCTATGCCACCTCCTACCTGCGTCGCACCAGCGAAGTCAGCCAGTTACCCGCCGCCAAACAGGAGGCCAAGCAATGAGCGCCCATCCGAATCATTTCGCTCCGCTCGCGCGCCTGCTGCACTGGCTGATGGCGTTGATGATCATCGCCATGCTGTTTATCGGCGCGGGCATGGTCGCCTCGGTCTCAGAACGCCATGAATGGCTGATCCACCTGCACAAGCCTTTGGGCGTGGCGATCCTGTTGTTGGTGATCGTGCGTCTGTTTGTGCGCTTCTCCACCCAACAGCCGCCGTTGCCGGCCGACTTGCCGGGTTGGCAAGTGCTGGCGGCCAAGGCTTCCCACATCTTGCTGTATGCCTTGATGCTGATACTGCCGTTGCTGGGCTGGGCGATGATTTCCGCGTCCGGTGAGCCGGTGATGATCAGTAGCTCGCTGCAACTGCCATCGATTGTGCCGGCGAACGCTCAGGTGTTTGCGTTCCTGCGCAAGGCCCATGGATATCTGGCGTATCTGTTGTTTTTGACGGTGTTGCTGCATTTGGCGGCGGCGCTGTTCCATGGTTGGGTGCGCCGTGATGGGGTGCTGGAGAGTATGTTGCACGGGAAGGATCGCGGGTAAAAGTTGGTACACCTGTCAACTTTGACAGTATCGGTTCCCTGAAAAAGCACGTTCAATGCTCACAGACTGCAGTGGTCCCGGACGAGGCCAGTCGAACAGCACTGATCGTGTCATTCAGGGAGACGAACCATGTTCAAAACTGCAGGTGTACGTTTCATGTGGCGTGTTTTTTCTGCGCTGTCGATTGTGTCGCTGGTTGCGTTGCTGGGAGCTTGTACGCATCCACCGACAGTGGGCCTCAGTGAGCCGAAAAGTTGGGTGGTGGAGAATGTTGCGAGTAAATCGACGGCGGAACTCTATGCGGATGTGATTAAGCCGGGGGTGTTTGAACGATCGAGCTCGAAGGTGATTAATGGGTATACCGTTGAAAGCGGGAACCTGCGGATGCCGGACATGTCTGTGGGATCATTGGTTACGGTTAGGTCGATAGATGGAGGGTTGACCGCGTTAGTTGGCGGAGGTCGTCATTCGGGAGGGGAATTACATATTGATAGCAAGGGAGTTGCTGTTTTTAATCCTCAAAGAGCTATTGACGGAAAAATTGATGATGTTTTGCCCCGTATTAATGAAAAGGTGAAAATGTCTCCGCGTTCGGATGAGTCTGAGCCTAAAGTCGTGGACATGCTAATCGGTTATTCAAAGGCGGCAGTTTTAGCTGAAGGCGGTGATGCTACGGCCAATGCGTTGGCATTAATCGAATTTATGAATTTGGTTCTTCGTAACTCCTTGGTTACTAGTGTTTCGTTGCAATTGGTCGGTGTTCAAGTAGTTGATACAGACTATCCGGTGTCAGGTGAAACAATGTCTCAATTTCGGACTATTTTTTATGAAGGCATTAAGCGTTTTGAACCGGATATGATTTATGGGATTTTTGTTTATAAAGGAGAGCCTATATACGGCACAGCGTATTCACACGGAGATATGGCGATTGGGTCGGCAAATATGCCTTGGGTGTTTTTACATGAATTTGGGCATAACGTTGGAGGTGGTCATTGTCACGAAGAAGGGGGCAGTTACAACTACGGTTTTAACAATGGAAGAAACGGCACCGCTTTATGTGGTGATAACACCCCTTATTATTCCAATCCGGACCTGCGAGATGAACATGGTCTACCGCGAGGTGACTCAGCCACTGCCAATATGGCCAGATACTGGCGCGAAAATGCCGAAAGGTTGTCCAGTTATGCAGTTTTTCTACCTAAAGCACCTACAGGTTTTCGCGATACTCCTGCAAGCCCCGGTGTAATTCGGTTTGAGTGGGGCCAATCACCGCGCGCGGTAAAATATGAGGTGTGGGGGCGGGACAGTGTATTGTTGCCGTATAAAAAACTCGGTGAAAGTGATTCGCTTAACGTGACGTTATCGAATGTTCCCAGTGGAACACGTCCTTATTATGTACTGGCGGTTTATGCGGACGGAACTACGTCGCCGAAAAGTAATGTTGTTTATGCAAAGCCATTTCAAGCGCTAAAGTAATTTTAATAGCCAACTTACCCATTCAGTGAAAGTCGACCTGTAATGCAACCAACATGACCATCAAAGTCATGTTGGTTGCAGTCTCGAAGTCAACGCAGGCTATCAACCATCTCTGCCATTGTCGTCAACACATCCTTGCCCAACTGCTTCGACCGCTTGCCCGACCAACCGGTCTCCGGGTTCGGGTGATCGTCATGATCCTTGAACGGCATTTCCAGGGTCAGGGACAGGCAGTCGTACTTCTCGCCAACTGCGTTGCAGGCCAAAGTCATGTTGGCCTTGCCCGGCTCGTCGCGGGTGTAGCCATGCTTGGTCTGGAAGTCCTTGGTGGTGTGCTTGAGGTGGTTGCGGAACTGTTCTTCGAGTTTGGCGATCCGCGGCGTGTAGCCCGGGTTGCCTTCGCAGGCGGCAGTGAAGACGTGGGGGATTTCCTCGTCGCCGTGGGCGTCGATGAACAGGTCCACGCCGTATTTTTCCATCTGCTGCTGGACAAAAAAGACTTCCGGGCTGGTCTCCGGGTTGGCGTTCTGCCAGGCGCGGTTCAGGTCCTGGCCCATGGCGTTGGTGCGCAGATGACCGTGGAAAGCGCCATCGGGATTCATGTTCGGCACCAGGTACAGGTCGGCACTGGCCAGCAATTTATTGAGCACCGGGTCGTCGCGGTGTTCCAGGCGTTCGATCACGCCTTCCATGAACCACTCGGCCATGTGCTCGCCCGGATGTTGCTGGGCAATGATCCAGATTTTGCGCTGGCCTTCGGCGCCGGTGCCTTTGCGCAGCAATTGAATATCACGACCTTCGACGCTCTTGCCGGTGGCCAGCAGTTCGGCGCCGGCCTTGGTTTGCGCCTGCTCGATCAGCCAGTCGTGGCGGCCACGGCTGTAGGGTTCGAAGTAGGCGAACCAGGCGTGGGTCTGTTCGGCTTCGAGGCAGAAACGCAGGCAGTCGCCTTCGAAAATGGTCGGGACCTGGAACCAGTTGACGTGATCGTAGGAAGCTCGGGCTTGATAGCCCGTCCAGGCTTTGTTGTAGGAGGACTGGCTGGCGTTGTTCAGGCGAAACCAGTGCTCCTGGCCAACGTGCAGGCCGCTGGCCTTGAAGTGGAACCACTGGAAATGGTTACTCTTGGTATCGGGACGGATCGCCAGCAGTGGCTTGAGCGGGTCGCTGAGGTCGATGACCTGGATGTTGCCGCTGTCGAAGTTGGCAGTGATATCAAGGGAGGATTTGGCCACGGTTGGGGTTCCTGATTGGATTTTTATGGCGGCTACTTTACACGTTAGGGAAGGGGAGAAAAAACGGTTCACCTGCCTGAGGCGAACTGGCCCCGCCACCCGACTCTTGCCGCAAAGTTCATGTCACAGCATAGCCACTGGCGGTGTTACCCCTCGCACCCTTTTGTGGCGGACGGGTGACAGCATGGGGCATTTCAACCCGCGACTGCCTGACGCATGTTGCCTGGGCAAAGCGGCCCGATTCTCGATTAAGTCAATCCAATCAAATACCTGCGCGCCGTGATTGAAATCTGGCATGCAAAGTGCTGGTTTGGCTTTATGGATAATTGGATACAAAAATACAAAATGTGCATCTGATGAAATTCGCTCCTGCCTATACCGAGCGCCAACCGGTGACCGCCGAGGAAGAGGCCTACAACTTTTTGCTGGAAGCCATTTGCAAGGGCCGTTACCGCACCGGTGAGCGATTGATCGCCGAGGACATCGCCGGAGAAATCGGCATGAGCCGCATGCCGGTGCGCGAGGCGTTCCGGCGTCT
Source organism: Pseudomonas putida (assembly GCF_003228315.1). NCBI lineage: Bacteria > Pseudomonadati > Pseudomonadota > Gammaproteobacteria > Pseudomonadales > Pseudomonadaceae > Pseudomonas > Pseudomonas putida. Next base: position 1,967,181 of record NZ_CP029693.1, on the reverse strand, counting down.
GGATGCCGATGGCCTGGTGACGCTGCGGCCCAATCGCGGCGCCATCGTCCGTGGCCTGAATGTCGATGAAATGCGTGAAGTGTTCGAGATGCGCAGCGCCCTGGAAGGACTGGCCATCCGCGTCGCCGTGACGAAGATGACCGAGCGCCATTTCAGTCATCTGGAGCGCCTGCTCGACGAGATGGACGACTACCGCGAAGACGGCGCCGAGTGGGTCAGCCGGCACCGCGCCTTTCATGAATACCTGTGCAGCCTGAGCGAACGCCCGCGCCTGATGCGGCAGATTTCGGCGCTGTATTCGGTGATCGAGCCGCACATGCGCCTGTGGCTGCAACACGCCGACAAACCCCGCAGTGCCCGGGATGAACACGCTTCGATTGTCGAAGCGTTACGCAGCGGCGACCCGGAAAAAGCGGCGGCGGTGGTGTGCGAGCACATCGAGGGCACCATCCCGCGGCTCATTCAGTTTCTCGAAGCTCACCAATAAAGAGCTCATCAATACAAAGCCCATCAATAGAAGAACAACCAGCCAACTGGAGTCATGCACCATGCACAAGCCTTGCGCGTTAGTTGCCGTGTTCACCCTGAGTCTGTGTTCGCAATGGGCGCTGGCCGCCCCCGAGTTACCCGAGCGGCTGAGCAAGAGCGAGAAAATCGTTTATTGCTCGGGCATGGATTCGCCACCGCTGGTGTCGTTTGACACCAAGCAGAAACCGGTCGGGCTGCAGGTCGACATGGGGGAGGCGATTGCCAAGCGCCTGGGGGACAAGAAGGTCGAATGGCGCATCTCGCCCTTCGCCGGATTGATCCCGGCGCTGCTGGCGCAACAGTGCGACATGATCGTCGACCAGTTGTTCGACAAACCCGAACGCCGTGAGGTGATCGATATCGTCAACTTCATGTACTCCAGCCAGTCCATCGTAGTGCCCAAGGGCAATCCGAAAGCGGTGAACACCCTGGAGGATCTGTCCGGGCTCAAGGTGGCGGTCAGTAACGGTTCGACCATCCGGGTGCTGCTGGGCAAGGAAAACGAAAAACTCGAAGCGGCCGGCAAGGCGCCGATGAAACTGGTGGTGTACAACGTCGACGCCGATGCCTTCCAGGCCTTGCGCATCAATCAGGTGGACGCCTTCGGCACCACGGTCGAATCCGCGGGCCACTATCAGAATCTGGCCCCGGACCTGTTCCAGTCGGCGGTGCCGGCGTTCAATCGCATCCTCACCGGTTTCGGCGTGCGCAAGAGCGATCCACAGCTGACGGTGGCGCTGACCGAAGTCCTGCAGGGCATGCGCGCCGATGGCAGTTACACCGCGCTCCTCAGTAAATGGCATGTCGACAGCGACAAACTGGACTGAGGACCAAGCGAATGAATTTCAATTGGGATGTGTTCTGGCAATACCTGTTGCAGCCCAGCGATGTGTACCTGACGGGGCTGTGGCTGACGTGCCTGATCAGCGTGTCGGCGATGCTGCTTGGTTGCGTGTTGGGGTTGATCGCGGCCCTGATGAAGCTGTCGAGTAACCCGTTGCTGCAATACCCGGTGCGCTTTTATGTCTGGCTGATGCGTGGCACGCCGCTGCTGGTGCAGATCGTGTTTTTGTACACGGCGTTGGCGGCGGGCGGGATTTTCCGCTTCGAAGACCTGGACCTTGGCTGGATCGTTGTGCCCGGCAATATCCAGGCAGCAATCATCGCCCTGGGGCTCAATGAAGGCGCGTACATGGCCGAGATCATCCGTGCCGGCATCGGTGCGGTGGACAAGGGCCAGTACGAAGCCGGACGTTCCCTGGGCATGACCTTTGCCAAGTTGATGCGGCGAATCGTTTTGCCCCAGGCCTTCCGGGTGATCGTGCCGCCGCTGGGCAACGAGTTCAACGTGATGCTGAAAAACACCACGCTGGTCAGCGTCATCGGGGTCCAGGAACTGCTGCTCAGTACGCAAATGGTCACCTCGGCGACCTTCCGGGTGTTCGAGTTGTACCTGGTGGTCGCCATCTACTTCCTCGCCCTGACCACACTCTGGGGCTTCTTCCAGCGCTGGCTCGAATCGCGCTTCGGCCAGTCGGATCGTCCGGCCCCGGCAGCCAATCGGATGTTCGGGCGCAACACCATGAAACTGTTGAGGGGGCGTTGAGATGGCGCACATGAGCGAAGAACTGGTCATCGAAGCGCTGGACATTCACAAGTCGTTCGGCGACCTGCAGATTCTCAAGGGCATTTCCCTGCAAGTACGACGCGGTGAAGTGGTGGTGCTGATCGGTGCATCCGGCTCCGGCAAGACCACCTTCATCCGCTGCATCAACCTGCTGGAGGAGATTCAGTCCGGGCAGATCCGCGTCGCCGGTCAGCCGATGGGCTATCGCACCCGCGCCGACGGCAGCCTGGCGCGGGATTCGGAGCGCAACATTGCTCGTCAGCGTCGGGACATCGGCATGGTCTTCCAGCGCTTCAATCTGTTCCCGCACATGACCGCGCTGGAAAACATCATCGAGGCGCCGATCCATGTGCTGGGTGTGGCGCGTGCGGCGGCGGTGGAACAGGCGCGGGCCTTGCTCAAGCGGGTCGGGCTGGCGGAGAAGGCTGATCACTACCCGTCGATGTTGTCCGGTGGCCAGCAACAACGGGTGGCGATCGCCCGGGCATTGGCCATGAAACCCCAGGCGATGTTGTTCGATGAACCCACCAGCGCCCTGGATCCGGAGACGGTGGGCGAAGTGCTGCAAGTCATGAAGGAGCTGGCCGAGGAGGGCATGACCATGGTCGTGGTCACCCACGAAATGGGCTTTGCCCGGGAAGTGGCCGACCGGGTGGTGGTGCTCGATCAGGGCGAACTGATCGAGCAGGGCCCGCCGGAGCAGATCTTCAGCCAGCCCAGCCATGCCCGTACCCGGGCGTTTCTCAGCCGCGTGTTATGAACCCGTCAAAAAACTTTTGTGTGAGCCTGCCATGTTCAAATTTTCTGCCCATGAGTACCCCTACGCCTCACAACGTCAAAGTGTCTTCGCCAGGCGCGGCATGGTCGCTGCCTCACAGCCGTTGGCGGCCGAGGCCGGGATCGAAATCATGCGTCGCGGCGGCAATGCCATCGACGCGGCCATCGCCACGGCCGCAGCGCTGACCGTGGTTGAGCCCACCGGTTGCGGTATTGGCGGCGACGCCTTCGCGCTGGTCTGGACGCAAAACAAACTGCACGGTTTGAGCGCCAACGGTGCCGCACCGCAGGCTTTGAGCATCGAGGCGGTGAAAGCCGCTGGCCATGAAAAGATGCCGTTGCATGGCTGGACGCCGGTGACCGTTCCGGGTTGCCCGTCGGCGTGGGCGGAGTTGTCCAGGCGTTTCGGTCGGCTGCCGTTTGCCGACTTGCTGCAACCGGCGATCAGTCTGGCGCGGGATGGTTTTCCCGTGTCGCCGGTGGTTGCCTTGCAATGGCAAACCGCGCTGGAGGATTTCACGCCCGATCGCGACGAGGTGCTTGAGAGCTGGTTCGACACCTTCCTGATCGAGGGCCGCGCGCCCCGCGCCGGTGATCTGTTCCGCAACCCGGCCCAGGCGCGAACCCTGAGTGAACTGGCAGCCACCGCCTGTGAAAGTTTGTACCGTGGCGATCTGGCGCAGCGCCTGGATGCGCACTCGCGCGCCACTGGTGGTTATCTGCGCGCCAGCGATTTGCAGGATTACCGCGCGCAATGGGTCGAGCCGATCAAGGTCAACTACCGTGGCGTCGATGTCTGGGAGATTCCTCCGAGCGGCCAGGGGCTGGTGGCGCTGATGGCGTTGAAGATCCTTGAAGGTTTCGACTTCGATCATCGTGACAGCCAGCAGACCTGGCACCGTCAGCTTGAGGCCATGAAGCTCGCGTACAGCGATGGCTTGCACTACATCACCGATCCGCAGCATATGCGCGTTGCCGTCGAAGACTTGCTCAGTGACCACTACGCCGACCATCGCCGGGCGCAGATCGGTGAGCAAGCGGTGGCGCCGCAGCCGGGCGATCCCCACGCCAGTGGCACTGTCTACCTGGCCACCGCCGACGCCGAAGGCAACATGGTGTCCTTCATCCAGAGCAACTATCACGGTTTCGGTTCCGGGGTGGTCTTGCCTGACAGCGGTATCGCTTTGCAAAACCGGGGTGAGGAATTCAGCCTTGATCCCGGGCATTCCAATTGCCTGGCGCCGGGCAAGAAGACCTTTCACACCATCATTCCGGGGTTCCTCAGCAAGGACGGTGTAGCGATGGGGCCTTTTGGCGTGATGGGCGGCTACATGCAACCGCAGGGGCACGTGCAGATGGTGATGAACCTGGTGGATTTCGGGCTCAACCCGCAAGCGGCCCTGGATGCGCCGCGCTGGCAATGGCTGGGTGGGTTGAAGGTCGGTATCGAACAGGACGCCTCACGCGACATGGCCGCGGCGCTCGCGCGTCGTGGGCACGGGGTGGAGGTTGTGTGTGATCTCACCAGTTACGGGCGTGGGCAGATCATCCTGCGTGATCCTGAAACCGGCGTGCTGTGTGGCGGGACGGAGCCGCGGACGGATTCGCATATTGCGGTGTATTGAACATGTAGGAGCGAGCCTGCTCGCGATGGTCGCTAACGATAACGCTGGGTGCCTGGTGCCCCGTGGCGTTAATCAGGGGTTCATCGCAAGCAGGCAAAAGGGGGGGGCGTCCTCCCTGACGCCGACGCAGCTTAGAGTGTATGCGATTGATTCTCAAGTGCTATCTACCATTACTTTGCCTCCGCGTTTCGAGGCCTGTCTTGCCAACAAAAAATCTTTTGATATGATCCGCGCCATCGAATTTGCGGCACCCAAAGACTTCATTAGCCTGAAGCTATAAGCCAGAAAACTGGCAAAAAAAGACCCGGCAAAAAGCCGGGTCAAAAACCGTGATTAGCCTGATGAGGAGATAGTCCAAGAGTCCGACCTAAGGTCCCTTGGTCCATCACTGATCTCGCGACCAGTTGTTGCAGTAATAATCATTCTCGTTTGCAAGTCAAACGTTTTTATCTGCGCGATTGGAAAATTCTTTCCAGTCCTCTGTTTTCCTCCCTTTCGTCTCAAACGTTCTGATACCTCTCAAGTGCCCGATCCACCATGGCTCTGGCCATGTCGATCATGTGCACAACCGAACAGGCCAGGTCCCGATTTGTGCCCTGCAATTGCCTGGCGGTTTCACAGGCCGTGGCGGCAGCGCAGCGCATCAGGTCCGTGGCATGCACCAGCGCCTCTTCGCCGCTGACATTGCGGTTCACATCAAAGAAACGTACTTCGCCTGCTTCTTCTGCAACGGCCGGTTTGAGGTAGTAGTCCAGCGCGCGCTGGGCGGCGGCGCAGCCCTGGGGAGAGGTCAGGGAAGTGTCAATCTGGATGTCAGGTAAATGGTCGGCGGGATGGGTCATGGTGATGGCAAGCTCCGTGATAGATTCAGATCCGTGAACTCATATTAGTACGATATGTATTTGTGACCATGTTTGAAATACTACATTTTGTGTTTTGTTGGCATGGGCCGACCCCGTATGGTGCCGCGCATGGATAAATGGATTGAATTGGTCAAGGCCAAGATGAGTGAACTCAAAATCACTCAGGAAGTACTCGCTGACCGCCTCGGGATGTCCCAGGGTGGCGTCGGCCACTGGCTCAATAAACGCCGCGAGCCGGGTCTGGAGGACATGAACCGGGTGTTGAAGGCCCTGGGCATGGACTTTCTCGAAGTGGCCCTGGTGATTCGCGAACCTTCGAGCGCGCCGGATGACGGGATTTCCCTGACGCAAAAGTACAACCCGTACTTTCGCTACCCGGTCAGCGACTGGCGGGAAACCGGGGAAGTGCGTGATGGCGAGCGAGGGGTGTACCGTTACGAGCTGTCTGACTATCACGCCCGGGGCGCAGCCTTCTGGCTGACGGTCACAGGTGATGCCATGACCGCACCCAGCGGCCCCAGCATTGCCGAGGGCATGTTGATCCTGGTGGATCCGGATATTGAAGCCGAACCTGGAAAACTGGTGATCGCCCAATGGCCGAATAGCAGCGAGGCAGTGTTTCGCAAGTTGATCGAAGAGGGCGGGCAGCGTTACCTGTTCCCGCTCAATCCGACGTATCCGAAAGCCCTGTTCACCGAGGAATGCCGAATCATCGGCGTGGTGGTTCAGGCAACTGCGAAATTCTGATCAGATCGGTCCACGCAGCGCGTAGGACCGATCTTCTTTTCAGGCCTCTTCAAACTCGACCAGCGCACTGCCTTCGCTGACCATCTCGCCTTCCTGGCAATACAGCGCCTTGATCACCCCGGCCTGGGGCGCGCGGATGCTGTGTTCCATCTTCATCGCTTCCAGCACCACCAGTTGCGCCCCGGCTTCGACCGATTGCCCGGCCTCAACCAGCACCCGCACGATGCTGCCGTTCATCGGTGCGGTCAGCCCGCCGTGATGGCTGTGACTGGCTTCAACGGCGCTGATCGGGTCGTAGGACTCGATGCGGCGCAGTTCACCGTCCCATTGCAGGTACACGAAATCACCGCGACGAATCACCCGGTGCTGGCGGCGCACGCCGTCGTGCTCGGTCAGCAACTGCTCGCCCTTGAGTTGCCCGATGTGGGCAGCAGGCGCGCCCAGGGTCAAGGCGCGGTCCTGGCCTTCACAGCTCAAGTGCAGGGTGATTTGCGCGGGCAGGCCGGCGCGGAAACCATTGCCGATCGCCCACGGCGAGCTCTGGTCATCGCGGCGTGGCGTCTTGTGCTGGCTCTGGGCAAAAGCCTGGGCGGCGGCTTGCCAGAATTCGTCGCTGAGTGCGGCAGGAGCCGGCAGCAACTGATCCTGGAAGCGCGGGATGAAACCGGTGTCCAGTTCGGCGGCGGCGAACGCCGGGTGCGCAATGATGCGGCGCAGGAAGTTGATGTTGGTCTTCAGACCGCCAATGGCAAATTCGTCGAGCATGCTCAGCAGGCGCAGACGTGCCTGTTCACGATCCTCGCCCCAGGCAATCAGCTTGCCGAGCATCGGGTCGTAGAACGGTGAAATCTCGTCGCCTTCCTCGACACCGCTGTCCACCCGGCGACCGGCGCCCGGCGCGGATTCGCGATACAACTCCAGGCGACCGGTGGCCGGCAGGAAATCATTGCCCGGATCTTCGGCATACAGCCGTACTTCGATGGCATGGCCAACCAGCGGCACCTGATCCTGGGTCATCGGCAGCGCTTCGCCGCGGGCCACGCGGATCTGCCAGGCCACTAGGTCGAGGCCGGTGATGGCTTCGGTGACCGGGTGTTCGACCTGCAGGCGGGTGTTCATCTCCATGAAGAAGAACTCGCCTCGGGCGTCCAGCAGGAACTCCACGGTGCCGGCACCGACATAGCCGATGGCCTGTGCCGAACGCACGGCGGCTTCGCCCATGGCCCGGCGCAGCTCCGGGCTCAGGCCGGGGGCGGGTGCTTCTTCGACGACTTTCTGGTGCCGGCGCTGAATCGAGCAGTCGCGTTCATTGAGATACAGGCAGTTGCCGTGCTGGTCGGCGAACACCTGGATTTCCACGTGGCGGGGCTTGAGCAGGTACTTCTCCACCAGCATCCGCGAATCGCCGAACGACGACAGGGCTTCACGCTGGGCCGAGGCCAGGGCTTCGGCGAGCTGGCTGACGTCTTCGACCACTTTCATGCCTTTGCCGCCGCCACCGGCGGTGGCCTTGAGCAGCACCGGGTAACCGATGCGTTCACAGGCGTCTCGGAAGGTGTCGAGGTCCTGAGCCTCGCCGTGGTAACCGGGCACCAGCGGCACGCCAGCGGTTTCCATCAGGGCCTTGGCCGCGGATTTGCTGCCCATGGCGTCGATGGCCGAGGCAGGCGGGCCGAGGAAGATCAAACCGGCGGCTTCGATTGCGCGGGCGAAGCCGGCGTTTTCCGAAAGGAAGCCATAACCGGGGTGGATCGCCTGGGCGCCGCTGGCCTTGGCGGCGGCAATCAGTTTATCGATCTGCAAATAGCTGTCGGCCGCCTTGCTGCCGCCGAGGTCAACGCGGATGTCGGCTTCGCGACTGTGGCGGGCATCACGGTCGGTGGCACTGTGCACGGCCACGGTGGTCATGCCCAGGGACTTGGCGGTACGCATCACGCGGCAAGCGATTTCGCCGCGGTTGGCCACCAGCAGGGTAGTGAGGACGGGGGCGCTCATCAACGCGACTCCTTGGTGGTGGTGTTGGCTTGCCAGCTTGGCGGACGTTTTTGCAGGAAGGCACGCAGACCTTCCTGACCTTCGGGGCTGACGCGGATCCGGGCGATGGCGTTTTCGGTGTAACGGCGCAGGGCTGGAAGCAACGAGCCGTCGCCGACTTCACGCAGCAAGTCCTTGCTGACGCGCATGGCCGCCGGGCTGTTGAGCAGCAGATTGTCGATCCATTGCTCGACCTTCTGCTCCAGGTCGGCCAGCGGATAGCTCTCCGACAGCAGGCCCAGTTCACGGGCCCGTTGCCCGCTGAAACGTTCGGCGGTCAAGGCATAGCGGCGGGTGGCGCGCTCGCCCATGGCTTGCACCACGAACGGGCTGATCACCGCCGGCGCCAGGCCGATGCGCACTTCCGACAGGCACAATTGCGCGTCATCGGCACCGATGGCCATGTCGCAGCAACTGATCAGGCCCACCGCGCCGCCGAAGGCCGCACCTTGCACCACGGCCAGGGTCGGGATCTTCAGTTTGGCCAGGTTGTACATCAACTCGGCCAGTTCCCGGGCGTCGTCGAGGTTGGTCTGGTAATCGAGTTCGGCCGATTGCTGCATCCAGGCCAGGTCAGCGCCTGCACTGAAATGCTTGCCGCGACCGCGCACCAGCAAAAAGCGCAGGTTTGGATCGCTGGCGACCTGGTCCAGGGCCAGGATCAGTTCACGGATCATTTCGGCGTTGAACGCGTTGTTCTTTTCTTCGCGGCTGAGCCACAAGGTGGCAAAGCCCCTTGGGTCGGTCAGCAGTTCGAGGGTGTTGAAGTCGCTCATATTGTCCGTCTCCACAACTCTGTTCTTCTGTAGGAGCGAGCCTGCTCGCGATTGACGCTCAAACAACGCTGGCTACCAGATGCCCCGCGTTTTCGTTGACGACCATCGCGAGCAGGCTCGCTCCTACAGGGTCGGGTCACATCCGGAACACGCCGAAGCGGCTCGGTTCGATTGGCGCGTTCAGCGACGCCGACAAGGCCAGCCCCAGGACATCGCGGGTTTGCGCCGGGTCAATGACGCCGTCGTCCCACAAGCGAGCGCTGGAATAGTAGGGGTGGCCCTGCTCTTCGTACTGGTCGAGGATCGGTTGCTTGATCTGGGCTTCCTGCTCGGCGCTGAAACCCTGGCCGCTGCGTTCGGCCTGCTCGCGCTTGACCTGTACCAGCACGCCGGCGGCCTGTTCGGCCCCCATCACGCCGATGCGCGCATTCGGCCACATCCACAGGAAGCGCGGATCGTAGGCCCGGCCGCACATCCCGTAGTTACCGGCACCGAAGCTGCCGCCGATGATCACGGTGAATTTAGGCACCTTGGCGCAGGCCACGGCGGTCACCAGTTTCGCGCCGTGCTTGGCGATGCCGCCGGCCTCGTACTTCTGACCGACCATGAAGCCGGTGATGTTTTGCAGGAACAGCAACGGGATGCCGCGCTGGCAGGCCAGTTCGATGAAATGCGCGCCTTTCTGCGCAGCTTCGGCGAAGAGGATGCCGTTGTTGGCGAGGATCGCGATCGGGTAGCCGTGCAGGTACGCAAAGCCACACACCAGGGTGGTGCCGAACAAGGCCTTGAACTCGTCGAACACCGAACCATCCACCAGTCGCGCGATCACTTCGCGCACGTCGAACGGTTGCTTGGCATCGGCCGGCACCACGCCGTACAGCTCGTCGCTGCTGTAGAGCGGGGCGATGGGCGTGCGTTGCTGTACCTGGCCGAGTTTCTGCCAATTGAGGTTGGCGACGCTGCGACGGGCCAGGGCGAGGGCGTGTTCATCGCTCTCGGCATAGTGGTCGGCGACCCCGGAAATCTTGCAGTGCACATCGGCGCCACCCAGATCTTCGGCGCTGACCACTTCACCGGTCGCGGCTTTCACCAGCGGCGGGCCGGCGAGGAAAATCGTCGCTTGCTCGCGGACCATGATGGTTTCATCGGCCATCGCTGGCACATAAGCGCCGCCGGCGGTGCAGGAACCCATGACCACGGCGATCTGCGGGATGCCCATGGCGCTCATGTTGGCCTGGTTGAAGAAGATCCGGCCAAAGTGCTCGCGGTCCGGAAACACTTCATCCTGACGCGGCAGGTTGGCGCCACCGGAGTCCACCAGATAGATGCACGGCAAGCGGTTCTGCTGGGCGATGGTCTGGGCGCGCAGGTGTTTTTTCACGGTCAGCGGGTAGTACGAACCACCTTTTACCGTGGCATCGTTGGCAACGATCATGCATTCGATGCCTTCCACGCGGCCGATCCCGGCAATGACACCGGCGGCGGGGACGTCTTCGCCGTACACCTCGTAGGCCGCCAGCTGGCTCATCTCCAGAAACGGCGAACCCGGATCGAGCAGGCGATTGATGCGCTCGCGGGGCAGCAACTTGCCCCGCGAGGTGTGGCGTTCCTGTGCTTTTGGTCCGCCACCCTGCTGCACCTGGGCGAGCAGGGTGTGCAGGGCGTCGACCTGTTTGAGCATCGCCGCGCTGTTGACGGCGAACTCCGCTGAACGGGGGTTGAGCTGGGTATGCAGGGTAGCCATGGGCAGCTCCGTTTAGCGGGTTTCGTTGAACAGTTCGCGACCGATCAGCATGCGACGGATCTCACTGGTACCGGCACCGATTTCGTACAGCTTGGCGTCACGCAGCAGACGACCGGCCGGGAATTCGTTGATGTAGCCGTTGCCGCCGAGAATCTGGATCGCATCAAGGGCCATTTGCGTGGCGCGCTCGGCGCTGTAGAGGATCACACCGGCGGCGTCCTTGCGGGTGGTTTCGCCGCGCTCGCAGGCCGCCGCGACGGCATACAGGTAGGCGCGGCTGGCGTTGAGCTGGGTATACATGTCGGCGACCTTGCCCTGGATCAGTTGGAATTCGCCGATGCTTTGGCCGAACTGTTTGCGGTCGTGGATGTACGGCACGATCAGGTCCATGCAGGCCTGCATGATCCCGGTTGGGCCGCCGGAGAGCACCACACGCTCATAGTCCAGGCCGCTCATCAGCACCTTCACGCCGCCGTTGAGCGTGCCGAGGATGTTTTCTTCCGGTACTTCGACGTCATCGAAGAACAGCTCGCAGGTGTTCGAACCGCGCATGCCCAGCTTGTCGAACTTGTTGCTGCGGCTGAAGCCTTTCCAGTCGCGCTCGACGATGAAGGCGGTGATGCCGTGCGGGCCCTTTTCCAGGTCGGTCTTGGCGTAGATCACATAGGTGTTGGCGTCCGGACCGTTGGTGATCCAGGTTTTGCTGCCGTTCAGAACGTACTTGTCGCCGCGCTTGTCGGCGCGCAATTTCATCGACACCACGTCGGAGCCGGCGTTCGGTTCGCTCATGGCCAGGGCGCCGATGTGCTCGCCGCTGATCAGCTTCGGCAGGTACTTGGTTTTCTGCTCGTGGTTGCCGTTGCGGTTGATCTGGTTGACGCAGAGGTTGGAGTGCGCGCCGTAGGACAGGGCCACCGAAGCCGAGCCACGGCTGATTTCTTCCATGGCCACGACGTGGGCCAGGTAACCCAGGCCGGCGCCGCCGTACTCTTCCGGCACGGTGATGCCCAGCAGGCCCATGTCGCCGAATTTGCGCCACAGGTCGGCCGGGAACAGGTTGTCGCTGTCGATCTGAGCGGCGCGGGGAGCGATCTCTTTGGCGACGAAGGACTTAACCTGATCGCGCAACATGTCGATGGTTTCACCGAGGGCAAAATTCAGGGATGGGTAGTTCATGGGGCACCTTTTGGCTTTTTTGTAGGGTGGGGAGGGCAGTGATCCGGCTCTCACCTTTACGTTAACGTAAGCCTGTGACGAATGGCTGTCAATCACCCTTTACGTTAACGTCAACTTGAGCGACAGTAGGGGCAGTTCAAGATAGAACGCGGACCCACATTGTGGCACCGCGAGCAGCCCATAAATAAAGACAATAGGGGTCGTCATGGATCAACCCAGTGCAAATCCGCAGCGCAGCTATACCCGTGGTTCCCAGGACAAAGCCTTGCTGGCGATGACCATCGGCCAGGCGTTCGATAACACGGTCGCGCAGTACCCGACCGGGGAGGCGCTGGTCGTGCGCCATCAACAGTTGCGCTACACCTGGCGGCAACTGGCGGAGGCCGCGGACCTGCACGCCAGGGCAATGCTGGCTCTGGGCATGCAGACCGGTGACCGCCTGGGCATCTGGGCGCCGAATTGCGCGCAATGGTGTATCACCCAGATCGCCACCGCGAAAATCGGCGTGATCCTGGTCAACATCAACCCGGCTTACCGCAGTTCCGAACTGGAATACGTGTTGAAACAGTCCGGCTGCCAGTGGCTGGTGTGCGCCGGCGCCTTCAAGACCTCCAACTATCACGCCATGCTGCAAGGCCTGGCGCCGGAACTGGTCGAGCACGCCATTGGTAAGTTGCAGAGCGAGCGCCTGCCCGACCTGCGGGGTGTCATCAGTCTGGATGCACAGCCTCCAAGCGGTTTCCTGCCATGGTCGCAACTGGCTGATCTGGCCGGCAGTGTGTCGGTCGAGCAATTGCGTGAGCGTCAGGACAGCCTGCATTTCGATCAGGCGGTGAACATCCAGTACACCTCCGGCACCACCGGTTTCCCCAAGGGCGCGACCCTCAGTCACTACAACATTCTCAACAACGGTTACATGGTCGGCGAAAGCCTGGGCTTGACCGCCGCCGATCGCCTGGTGATTCCGGTGCCGCTGTACCACTGCTTCGGCATGGTCATGGGCAACCTGGGTTGCATCACCCACGGCAGCACCATGATTTACCCCAACGATGCCTTCGATCCACTGCTGACCCTGAACACCGTCGCCGAGGAAAAAGCCACGGCGCTGTACGGCGTACCGACCATGTTCATCGCCATGCTCGATCAGCCGCAGCGTGCCGAATTCGACCTGTCGAGCCTGCGCACCGGGATCATGGCCGGCGCGACCTGCCCGATCGAGGTGATGCGCCGGGTCATCAATGAAATGCACATGAGTGAAGTGCAGATTGCCTACGGCATGACGGAAACCAGCCCGGTGTCGCTGCAGACCGGCCCGGCAGACGATCTGGAATTGCGCGTGACCACCGTGGGTCGCACCCAGCCGCAGCTTGAAAGCAAGATCATCGACGAGGCGGGTAATCCGGTGCCCCGTGGCACCATCGGCGAACTTTGCACCCGCGGCTACAGCGTGATGCTCGGTTACTGGAACAACCCCGAAGGCACCGCCGAAGCGATCGACCAGGCGGGCTGGATGCACACCGGTGACCTGGCGAGCATGAACGATGAGGGGTATGTGTGCATCGCCGGGCGCAACAAGGACATGATCATCCGTGGCGGCGAGAACATTTATCCGCGGGAGCTGGAAGAGTTCTTCTTTACCCATCCGGCCGTGGCTGATGTGCAGGTGATCGGTATTCCATGCTCGCGTTACGGCGAAGAGATCGTCGCCTGGATCAAGTTCCACCCCGGCCACAGCGCCACCGAGCAGGAGCTGCAAGCCTGGTGCAAGGAGCGCATCGCGCACTTCAAGACACCGCGTTACTTCAAGTTCGTGGATGAGTTCCCGATGACCGTGACCGGCAAGATCCAGAAGTTCCGCATGCGGGAGATCAGCGTCGAGGAGTTGTGCATTAACAAAGCCTGACTCATTCCCCTGTAGGAGCGAGCCTGCTCGCGATGGCGATTGAACATCCAGCAAGGATGTCGACTGATCCACCGCTATCGCGAGCAGGCTCGCTCCTACAAGTGGGCGGTGGTGAAAAATACAAACGCCAGACAGCACAAAGGGGAGCCGAAGCTCCCCTTTAATTTTGTCGTTGCGCGTGCTCTTTTTTTATTATTGAGGGTCGGTCTGTTGTTGTTTTTGGCAACCGTTGCCCTTTACCGCTGTTTTTGGCGATCCCCATCCGGGATCAAGAGCAAACGTATTTTTTTGAGCGCTGATCTACTTTCTCGCTTGGCGATCCAACCAGTTCGGGAGCTACCTGAAGGTAGTTTTATTGTTCTCTGCCTGGTTGCGGGTCACTCCGAAAAGCACCCTGAAAAGCACATCTTCTCCAAAAAAATCTGTTAGCTGCGTCTCTGCCGTGTTGTTTTTGTTATGTCAGAGTCGTTACGTCTTGTTTTTATTAGGTGTGTCGCATTTTTTTATTCTTGTTATGCCATAGAGATAGCAGGAGCCGTGCCAACTTTTAAAAATCCTTTAAAATCAATAACTTAATATTTTATAGGATTTTTCTCTCAGGTAAACCCTGACAATTTGTTTCCGTGTTACTCGCTTTTCCCCACGTTTCCGATGTCGCGGTAACACACGGCGGTGTCGTTGCACTCAATGTGCGCTACGGGCCTTGGCGACACGGGAACCACTCGGGCGACCCAGTACGGCGCTGATTTGCTGGCCGGCGCGAATCAGGGCGTCCAGGTCGATACCGGTCTCGATGCCCAGGCCGTTGAGCAGGTACACCACGTCTTCAGTGGCCACATTACCGCTCGCGCCCTTGGCGTAAGGGCAGCCGCCGAGCCCGGCGATGGAGCTGTCGAACACCGAAATGCCTTCCAGCAGGCTGGCGTAGATGTTGGCCATGGCCTGGCCGTAGGTGTCGTGGAAATGCCCGGCGAGCTTTTCCCGCGGTACATCGGCCGAGACCACCTCGAACATCCGGCGGGTGGCGCCAGCGGTACCGGTGCCGATGGTGTCGCCCAACGAGACTTCGTAGCAGCCCATCGCATAAAGCTCGCGTGCAACCCTGGCAACCTGCTCGGGGGCGACCTGACCTTCATAGGGGCAGCCCAGCACGCAGGACACGTAACCGCGCACGGTTACGCCGTGCTGTTTGGCCGCGTCCATGATCGGCACGAAGCGCTCCAGGCTTTCGCTGATCGAGCAATTGATGTTGCGCTGGGAAAACGCCTCGGACGCTGCGGCGAACACCGCGACTTCCTTGACCCCGGAGGCGAGGGCGTCTTCAAAACCGCGCAGGTTGGGTGCGAGTGCACCGTAGGTCACGCCGGGTTTGCGCTGGATCTGTGCGAAGACGTCGGCCGAACCCGCCATCTGTGGCACCCATTTGGGCGAAACGAAACTGCCGACTTCTATATAGCCAAGGCCCGCAGCCGTGAGCGCATCGACCAGTTGCACCTTGTCGGCGACGCTGATGGGTTGGGCTTCGTTTTGCAGGCCATCGCGTGGGCCGACTTCGACAAGGCGTACTTGGGTGGGGAGGGACATGGGGTTGGACCTGTGCGGGTTGTCTGGATGTTCGATGAACCCTGTAGGAGCGAGCTCTGCTCGCGATGGACTTCCAGACACCGCGTTTATCCAGGCAGCGCAGGTCATCGTTATCGACCATCGCGAGCAGGCTCGCTCCTACAAGGGGCGGTGTGGGCTACTGGATAGATTCCTGGCTCTTGAGCGTCTGCTCCAGCGCCTGCACGCAGCGCTCTTCAGCAGTATCAAGCTCCAGTTTCATCTGTTCGATGTCGAGCAACTGCTGTTCCAGCTGAGCCCGACGCTCGCTGATTTTTGCCAGCATGCTGTGCAGCTGCTTGGTGTTACCGCTGGACGGGTCGTAGAGCTCGATCAGTTCACGGCATTCGGCCAGGGAAAAACCGATGCGCTTGCCCCGCAGGATCAGTTTCAGGCTGACCTTGTCACGGGGCGAATAGATGCGTTCCTGGCCCCGGCGCTCGGGGCTGAGCAGGCCTTGCTCTTCATAGAAGCGAATGGCCCGGGTGGTGATGTCGAGCTCGCGGGCGAGGTCGGAAATGCTGTAGGTCTGGCTGCTCATGGACGCGCTCACGAAAGGTCATGGCGCTAAGCTAAAGGCAGGTTGACGTTTACGTCAAGGGGCAGGTTTTTCGGTGGACTTGCTGGCCTCATCGCGAGCAGGCTCGCTCCTACAGGGGATCTATGCAGTACACAGATTTCGTGTTCACAGCAAATCCTGTATGAGCGAGCCTGCTCGCGATGAAGGCGCTGCGGTCTAGAGCCTTACACCTTCTCCAGCTTCTTCTCATGCGCAGTCACCTGCTGGCACAACTCGATCATCTGCTCGCGCATCCAGCGGTTGGCCGGGTCCTGGTCGGTGCTTTCGTGCCAGTAAAGGTGGGTTTCGACCGGCGGTACATCATTGACCGGCAGGTTGAAGGCGTGCAGATCGTTACGGCGGGCGAAACGCTCCGGCACGGTCATCACCATGTCGGTCTGCTGCATCACCTGGGAGGCCATCAGGTAATGCTGGGAGCGCAGGGCGATCTTGCGCTGAATGCCCATCTTGCCCAGCGCGAGGTCGACATAACCCAGGCCGCTGCGACGACTGGAAATATGGATGTGGGTCAGCCCCAGGTATTCATCGAGGGTCAGCTTTTCCTTGCCCGCCAGCGGATGGCCCTTGCGCATGGCGCACACGTAGCGGTCTTCCATCAACTTGACGTGACGCACTTGCGGGTCGGTGTTGAGCGGCGCATCCACGGCGAAATCGAGGCGACCGGCTGCCAGTTCCTTGGTGGTCTCGCGGCGTTTGGACAGGAAGCTCTCGATGATCACAGTGGGCGCCAGGCGGCGCAGGCGCTGGAACAGCGGTGGCAGGATCACCGCCTCGGTGAGGTCGGTCATGCTGATGCGGTAGGTCTTGACCGCCTGCTGCGGGTTGAAGATGCGGCTTTCCTGTACCGATACCCGCAGCAGCGACAGCGCGTTGCGCACCGGGCCAATGATGTTCTGGGCCATGGGCGTGGGCACCATGCCCTGGGCGGTACGCACGAACAGCGGATCGTTGAAGGTCTCGCGCAGGCGCGCCAGAGCGTTGGATACCGCGGGCTGGGTGATGCCGACGATCTGCCCGGCGCGAGTCAGGTTGGCTTCGGTGTAGATCGCGTCGAAGACGATGAAAAGGTTGAGGTCGACCTTGCTCAGATTCATGCGCTGCACTCTTGTTATTAGGGCTTTTTGATCGGACCCGGAGGTCTTGGCAATCAGCCGATCATATATCGGTGATGAATGTTAATACACGCCGAGAATAGGCTAGGTAAATTTTCGTAGCTGTTCTAGCATCGATTGCATGAACTAAACAACTCCTTTGACCCCAGCAAAAAAGGTAGATCTGCTCATGGATTTCGCTTATTCGCCCAAGGTGCAAGAACTGCGCGAACGCGTGACTGCGTTCATGGACACCTACGTTTACCCCGCCGAAGCCGTGTTCGAGCGCCAGGTCGCCGAGGGCGACCGCTGGCAGCCGACGGCGATCATGGAAGAACTCAAAACCAAGGCCAAGGCTGAGGGGTTGTGGAATTTGTTTCTACCTGAGTCCGAACTCGGCGCCGGCCTGACCAACCTCGAATACGCGCCATTGGCGGAAATCATGGGCCGCTCGCTGTTGGGCCCCGAGCCCTTCAACTGCTCGGCGCCGGACACCGGCAACATGGAAGTGCTGGTGCGTTACGCCAACGAGGAGCAGAAACAGCGCTGGCTCGAGCCCCTGCTGCGCGGCGAGATCCGCTCGGCGTTTGCCATGACCGAACCGGACGTGGCGTCCTCCGATGCCACCAACATGGCGGCCCGTGCGGTGCGCGATGGCGACGAGTGGGTGATCAACGGCAAGAAATGGTGGACGTCCGGCGCCTGCGACCCACGCTGCAAGATTTTGATCTTCATGGGCCTGAGCAACCCGGATGCACCGCGTCACGCCCAGCACTCGATGATCCTGGTGCCGGTCGATACCCCCGGGGTGAAAATCCTGCGTCCGTTGCCGGTGTTCGGTTACGACGACGCGCCCCACGGTCACGCGGAAGTGCTGTTCGACAACGTGCGGGTGCCGTACGAAAACGTCCTGTTGGGTGAAGGACGGGGCTTTGAAATTGCCCAGGGCCGCCTTGGCCCGGGCCGGATTCACCACTGCATGCGTTCGATCGGCATGGCCGAGCGCGCGCTGGAACTGATGTGCAAGCGTTCGGTGGAGCGCACGGCGTTCGGCAAGCCTTTGGCGCGTCTGGGCGGTAACGTCGACAAGATTGCCGACTCGCGGATGGAGATCGACATGGCGCGCCTGCTGACGCTGAAAGCGGCGTACATGATGGACACCGTGGGCAACAAGGTGGCCAGGAGCGAGATCGCGCAGATCAAGGTGGTGGCGCCGAATGTGGCCCTGCGGGTGATCGACCGGGCGATCCAGATTCATGGCGGGGCAGGGGTGTCGAACGACTTCCCGCTGGCCTACATGTACGCCATGCAGCGTACCCTGCGCCTGGCCGATGGCCCGGACGAAGTGCACCGCGCGGCGATCGGCAAGTTCGAGATCGGCAAGTACGTGCCGAAAGAGATGTTGCGTAGCGGGCAGTAATACCCTAGAGCCCTCATCGCGAGCAAGCTTTGCTCCCACAGGTTCGGTGTGAACCTTGTGGGAGCAAGGCTTGCCCGCGATGGCGTCGTCAGGCTCACCACAACTACATCAGATTCAATACACCCAAACCTCAACCCGCCGATTCTTGATCCGACCTTCATCTTCGCTGTTGGCTGCCACCGGCATTTCCGCGCCGAAGCCGCGCACCTCGCGCAACACCACCCCACTTTTCACCAGCTCCCGCCGTACCGCCATGGCACGCAGTTTCGACAACAGGTCAGCGCGGGCCGGGTCGCTCTTGGCATCGCCAAAGCCCACCAGCGTGACCCGGCGATCGTTCTTGTCATGCTGCTTTATATAGTCGAGCACTCGCGTCAGGTCTTGGCGGGCCTTGTTGTCGAGGGTGGCGCTGCCTTCTTCGAAGCGGAAGTTCACCGACAACCGCTGGGCATGGCGGCTCAGACCCTGGTAGCCCTCGGGCATCAGCGCATTGGGCGTGACGGCCATGGCTTGCACGGTCTGGGCGATGAATCCGTTGGCGGCGACAATCGCCTGGCCCTGGCTGCTCTGGGCGAACGCCACCAGCGCCTCGGCCCAAGGGTTATTCCCGGCGGGCGGCAGATAAAGGAAAAGACGGCGGGACAAGGGATAGTCTTCGGTGGCGATCAGATTGTTCAACGGCAGCATGGCCTGGGATTGGCCATCGACAATCGCCACCGCCTTGGCCTGGCGCACGTAGGGCAGGCCAATGAAACCGATGCCTTGCGGGTCCTGGCTGATCGCATCGGACAGTTGCTCGCTGGATTCGAAGCGTTTTGCGGTGCTGCTCAGGGTTTTCCCGTGACCGCTCAAGACCAGCTCCTTGAAGGTGTCATAGGTGCCGGACTGATCGTCGCGCGCATACAGATGAATCGGCCCGCCGCTGCCACCGACTTCTTCCCAGGTTTTGACTTCACCGCTGAAAATCCGCGCCAATTGCACGGTGTCGAGTTGGTTCAGCGGGTTTTGCGGGTGAAGAATGATCGCCAGGCCATCGATGGCAATGACCTGCTCGGCGCCGGGGTTTTTCAAGTCGCCCAGGGCTTGCAGCTCGGTCAGCTCGCGATCCTTGATCGGGCGGGATGAGGCGGCGAGATCGGCGGTGCCGTTTTTCAGCGCCGTGAAGCCGGTGCTGGAACCATGGGCTGCCAGCTCCACTTCGATCCGGCGTCCCTGAGCGGTTTCGCCGACGATGCGCAGCTCATTGGCAGTGTCCGGGGTTTCACTGTGGATCTTGACCAGGCCCTGTTGGCGCATCAGGCCCTGGACCAGCGCCGGGCCCAATGCTGCGCCGATGGTGTTGGAACCGTGGATGCGCAGCGCCGACCCTTGTTCGGGTGTCGGCAGACTACTGGCCGAAGCCGTCAGCGGCAGCCAGTTGCAGAGCATCAACAGGAACAACACGCGCAGCGTCATGCCGGCACCTTCTATAGCCAATGAGAGTGCCGGGAGAATAAGTCAGTAACATGTCTGAAATATGACGGTTTTCAATGTGGGAGCGAGCCTGCTCGCGATGGCGGTTCTACAGTCACTACAACTGTGTTTGAGATACCGCTATCGCGAGCAGGCTCGCTCCTAAAGGGAGTGGTCTTGAGCTTGAGATCAGCTCAGTTCAAGCCAGATCGGCGCATGATCCGAGGGTTTTTCCATGCCCCGCAATTCATAGTCCACACCCGCATCCTTGACCCGTGGCAACAAGCCGTGGGACGTCAGGATCAAGTCGATGCGCAGGCCGCGCTTGGGCTCATCTTCAAACCCGCGGCTGCGGTAGTCGAACCAGCTGAAACGATCGGCCACGTCCGGGTTGAGGTGGCGGAAGCTGTCCACCAGGCCCCAGTTCTTCAGGCGCGCCATCCACTCGCGTTCTTCCGGAAGGAAGCTGCACTTACCGGTTTTCAGCCAGCGCTTCATGTTGTCCGGGCCGATGCCGATGTCGCAGTCTTCCGGGGAAATGTTCACGTCGCCCATGACCACCAGCGCCTGATCGTTCTTGAACTGGCTTTCCAGCAATAGTTGCAGATCGCTGTAGAAACGCTCCTTGGCCGGGAACTTGGTCGGATGGTCGCGGCTTTCGCCCTGTGGGAAGTAGCCGTTCATGATGGTCACCGGCACGCCATTGGCGTCGGCGAAAGTGCCCCAGATGAAGCGTCGCTGGGCGTCTTCTTCGTCGCTGGCGAAACCCTTGTGCACGGCGATCGGTTCCTGGCGCGAGAGCAGGGCGACGCCGTAATGCCCCTTTTGCCCGTGGAAGTACACGTGGTAGCCCAGGGCCTTGACTTCATCGAGGGGGAACTGGTCGTCGTGGACCTTGGTTTCCTGCAGGCCGATCACATCGGGCTGGTGCTTTTCGATCAGCGCCGCCAGCTGATGGGGACGGGCGCGCAGCCCGTTGATGTTGAAGGAGACGATCTTCATGGTCGGCAGTCCTGGCAAAAGGGCGATGCTAGCTGACATGTAGGAATGGGGCCAGTGTGGGGGTGAGGTTATTCGTTGTGAACTGTCAGATCTCTATTGCCAGTATCGGCCTCTTCGCGAGCAGGCTCGCTCCCACAGATTAAGAGTCTGGTCTATACCTGTGGGGGAACTGTGTCGTCACCCAAAGGCTCCTACCAACAAGAGCGCAGCCACCCGAGCCGCGCCGGGGAGATCAACCGTCATGCCCGAAACCTCCACCGCCATCGCCGATATCCACATGCTCGACAGCGGTTATTCCCGCGAAGCGCGTTCCCTGTTGTACCAGGCGTACCGGCACGAACCGACCTTCGGTTACCTGTTCGAAGCCGAACGCCCGGGCTATGAGCAGCGAGTGCGGGCCACCGTGCGGGAGCTGGTCACGCAACACTTTCTTCAGGACCTGCCAGCCATCGGCCTGTTGGTCAATGACCGCTTGATCGGCATCGCCCTGATCGCGCCACCGCAACGCCGGCTGGGTATTACCGAAAGCTGGGCCTGGCGCCTGCGCATGGTGCTCAGTACCGGTTTCCGTTGCACCCGTCGCTACCTTGAATATCACGAGGCGGTGGCGGCCTGTGCGCCGTCCGACTCGGTGCACGTCCTGCCGTTGCTGGGCATTCATCCGCAATTCCAGGGCAAGCATTTCGGCGAGCAACTGCTGCAAGCGGTGCATAACTGGTGCGCGGTGGATGAAAGCTCCCAGGGCGTGGTCCTGGATACCGGTGACGCGCGCTATCTGGAGTTTTACAAGCGCCAGGGCTATGAGGAAATTGGCGAGGTGGCCGTAGGGCCTGTCCGCGAACACGTGTTTTTTCACCCCAATCCCCAGGTATTACAAACAGCATCGGCTTAGGCGGCGAACTTTCCGGACAGGTCCGGCTCTATCACCCTCCTTTGCTCGTGATAGCATCCGCGCCTATGAAGTTTCCAGGAAGAATTACCAGTGGCGTGCTCCTGCTTTTAAGCAGCTGCACGGCACTGGCCCAAAGTGAATTGGATGTGCGGATCAAACCGTCCAACGATGCACTCAAAGCCAATATAGAAGGCTATATCGGCAGTCTCGGCGATCGTGACGAAGAAGCCCTGTTGCGCTTCAGTCGCGGTGCCGAAGAGCAGGCGCGCAAGGCCGCCCAGGCCCTGGGTTATTACCAGCCGCAGATCGACAGCACCGTCACCGGTGGCAAGACCCCGCACCTGATCCTCACGATCGAGCCCGGCGAGCCGGTGCATCTGCGCAATGTCACCATCCGCATCGACGGTCCGGCGGCCTCCCTCAAATCCTTTCGTGTGCCCAAGGGCCATGCACTGCAAACCGGTGCCGTGCTCAACCATGGCCAATACGATGATGCCAAGCGGCTGATCCAGAACCAGGCCTCGCGCTTCGGCTTCTTCAACGGACGTTTCACTAGCTCGAAACTGTCCGTCGACCCACGAGCCGGCGTTGCCGATATCGAACTGATCTACGACAGCGGCCCGCGTTATTCCATGGGCAAGGTCAGTTTCGAAGGGGATACGCCGTTCGATGAAGACCTGCTGCAACGCATGGTGCCGTTCAAGCCCGGTACGCCTTATGACTCTGAACTGATCGCCGAACTCAACCAGGCGCTGCAATCGAGCGGCTACTTCGAGGGTGTGCGGGTCGATGCCGCACCCACCGCAGCGCAGAACAATGTGATCCCGGTGGACGTCAAGCTGGAAACCCGCAAGCCGCGAACCATGGGCCTGGGTCTTGGCTATTCCACCGACGTCGGCCCGCGGGTCAAGGCCAACTGGACCCGGCACTGGGTCAACCCCCAAGGCCACAGCTATGGCTGGGAAACCGAAATCTCGGCACCCCGGCAAAACGTCGGCCTGTTCTACGACATCCCGCTGGACCCGCCGCTGACCGACAAACTGCGTTTCGCCGGCGGCTACCAGAACGAAGAAATCGCCGACAAGGACAGCCTCAGCAAGATGCTGACCCTGGGCCCCGAGTGGCACAGCAAGTTGCCCAGCGGCTGGCAGCGGGTGGTCTCGCTCAAATGGCAGCGCGAGGAATACCGCCTCGGCGACGACTCCGGGCTCAGTACCTTGCTGATGCCGGGCGTGAGTTATACGTACCTCAAGAGTGACAACCGCATCGATCCGCACAACGGCTATCGCCTGGCCTTCGAAACCCGGGTGGCCAAGGAAGGCCTGGGTTCGGACAACAACGTGGTGTGGGGAACGGCCCTGGTCAAAGGCCTGACCACGGTCTTTGACAATCACCGCTTGCTCGGTCGCGTGCAGGTCGGCGGCAGTGCCACCAACGGCTTCAACTCGATACCGCCTTCGCTGCGCTTCTTCGCCGGTGGTGACCAGAGTGTGCGCGGGTACGACTATCAGAGCCTGTCCCCGGAAAACAACCAGGGCGACCGTATCGGCGGCCGTTACATGGTCGCCGCCAGTGCCGAATATCAATATTCCATCGCCGAGAAATGGCGGGTCGCGACCTTCGTCGACCAGGGCAACTCTTTCAATAACCTCGAACTGCCGAGCCTCAAGACCGGTGTCGGTATCGGCGTGCGCTGGGTATCGCCGGTGGGGCCGATCCGCCTCGACCTGGCCCACGCGCTGGACGACGATGGCGGTATCCGATTGCACTTTTCCATGGGGCCAGAGCTGTGAAGCGTGCTTTGAAAATAACGCTGCTGGCGATACTCGTGCTGGTGTTGTTGATCGTCCTTACGCTGGCCTGCGTGCTGGGAACAGCGGCGGGCAGCCGCTGGGCGCTGGGTTTTGTGCCGGGCCTGACGCTGGACAATTTTCAGGGACGACTCGGCGGACAGTGGAGCGCCGACCATGTGTTGTGGCAACAGGGCAGCGACCGGGTTGAACTGAATAAAGTGATCTTCGCCTGGTCGCCGCTGTGCCTGACGCGCATGACTTTGTGCATCGAGCAACTGAAGGCCGATCAGGTCAGCCTGCAATTGCCACCCGGAGCAAAGGAGGAAAGCAGCGGGCCGATCAGTCTTCCGGACTTGAAGCTGCCCGTAGCCCTGGAACTGGGCGACATTCAGGTCGGCAGCCTTTTGTTCAATGGCAGCGAACAGCTCAAGGGCCTGCAACTGGCTGCGCACTGGACGGCCAACGGCTTGCAGATCGACTCGGTCAGCCTGCAGCGCGACGAGCTGAGCCTGAATCTGTCCGGCCTGTTGCAACCGACCGGCAACTGGCCGCTCAAGGCCGAAGGCCAACTCACGCTGCCTGCGCCCGGCACCGAACCGTGGGCTCTGGCCCTGAAAGTCGATGGCGACTTGCTCAAGACCCTGAACCTCAAAGCCGACAGTAGCGGTTACCTGAACGGCCAACTGACCGGTGAACTGCAACCATTGGCAGACAACCTGCCGGCCAAGGTGCGCATCACCACTGACGGCTTCAAGCCCGCCGCGGACCTGCCGGATACTTTGCAATTCAACCAACTGGTACTCACCGGTGAAGGCGACCTGAAAAACGGTTACCAACTGCTCGGTAACGCGACGCTGCCCGCAGAGCAAGGCCCGGTGGCGCTGGCGTTGCAAGGCAAGGTCGACGCCAATGGCGCACAGATCGCGGCGCTGGACCTGACCGCCAGCGACAAGCAAAGCCTCAAGCTCACGGGGCAACTGGACTGGAGCAAGGGGTTCAGCGCCGAGGCGAAAGTCGACTGGCTGGATTTCCCTTGGCACCGTCTCTATCTGGTGATTGACGAACCGGAAGTCGCCTTGCGTACCTTCAAGGGCGAAGTCTCCTACACCGACGGTAAATATCTCGGCCATTTCGACGCCGCGGCGGACGGCCCGGCCGGTGCCTTCAGCCTGACCAGCCCGTTCGCTGGCGACCTGACGAAAATCTACCTGCAACAAATCCAGCTGACGGCCGGGCAGGGCAAGGCCGACGGGCACCTGAACCTGCAGTTCGCCGATGGCATTGCCTGGGACACCGCGCTGGACCTGTCGGCGATCAACCCGGCGTACTGGGTCGCGGAACTGCCGGGCACTCTCGCCGGGCCGTTGCGCAGCAAAGGTGAGCTGAAGAATGAAAAACTCAGCCTGAATGCCGATCTGGATCTGAAGGGCAAACTGCGGGGTCAGCCGGCCGTGCTGCAAGCCAAGGCCGATGGCGGCGGCGAGCAGTGGAATCTCAACGCACTGCAAATCCGCCTCGGCGATAACAGCATCAACGGCAAGGGCAGCCTGCAACAGAAGCTCGCCGGGCAGATCGACATCAAGCTGCCGCGTCTCGCTCAGCTCTGGCCGCAACTGCGCGGCCAGATCAACGGACGGGTCGATGTCGCTGGCACGCTCAAGGCGCCGCAGGGCAAGCTCGGCCTGCAAGGCTCGCAACTGGCGTTCGCCGACAATCGCCTGCAAAGCCTGAACCTCGATGCCACCCTCGACAGTGCGCAACGGGCAAAAATCGACCTCAAGGGCAGCGGCATCCAGACCGGTGACACCTCGCTGGGCGCCCTGACCGCCAGTGGCCAGGGCGACATCAAGAACCAGAAGCTCAACCTCGACCTGCAAGGACCGAAGCTGAAACTGGCCCTGGGTCTCGATGGCGCGCTGGACAAGGGCAACTGGCGCGGGCGCTTGGCCAGCGGTGATATCCAGGCCGGCGGCCAGGACTGGAAGCTGCAAGGCCCGGCCAAACTCGAGCGGCTGGCCGACGGCAAAATCAATTTTGGCGCCCATTGCTGGATGTCCGGCGCGGCCAGTCTGTGTGGCGAGGATCAGCGGCTGATGCCTGAACCGAAGCTGCGCTATCACCTCAAGCAATTCCCCATCGAAAGCCTTGCCCAATGGTTGCCGAAGGATTTCGCCTGGCAGGGCCGCCTCAATGCCGACGTGCAACTGGACGTGCCGGCCAGCGGTCCGAACGGCCAGATCAGCGTCGATGCCAGCGGCGGCACCCTGCGGATCAAGGAAAAGGATCAGTGGCTGGACTTCCCGTACCAGACCCTGAACCTCACCAGCAAACTCACGCCCAAGCGCATCGACACCACCCTCAACTTCGTCGGCGGCAAGCTCGGCGAATTGATGGTGCAGGCGCAGATCAACCCGCTGCCGAAAAACAAACCCCTGACTGGTTCATTCCGCCTGACCGGGCTGGACCTGTCGGTGGCGCGTCCGTTCGTGCCCATGGTCGAGAAAATCAGCGGGCGCCTGAACGGCAACGGCACGATTGCAGGCACTTTGCTGGCGCCGCAGGTCAACGGTAATCTGCTGCTCGGTGATGGCGAAGTGTCCGGGCCCGAGTTGCCGCTGGAGATCCAGGCCCTGCAACTGCGGGCGGTGATCGCCGGCGAAACCGTACAGCTCAACGGCGACTGGAAAAGCGGCAAGACCGGGCAGGGCAGCCTCAACGGCAACGTCGCCTGGGGGCAGGCGTTGGTGGTGGACCTGGCACTCAAGGGCTCGCAGTTGCCGGTCACCGTCGAGCCTTACGCCAAGCTCGAAGTGGCGCCGGACCTGAAGATCTCGATCAAGGACGACAAGTTGGCGGTCGCCGGCAAGGTGCTCGTGCCCAAGGGCGACATCACCATTCGCGAATTGCCGCCGTCGACGGTCAAGGTCTCCGATGACACGGTGATCGTTGGCCAGCAGACCGAGGAGGGCAAGGCACCGATGGCCACGGTCATGGACATCGATGTAGTGGTGGGCGACGACAAACTGAGCTTCGCCGGGTTCGGCCTGACCGCGAACCTGAAAGGGCATGTGCACATCGGCGACAACCTCGACACCCGGGGCGAATTGTGGCTCAACGACGGGCGTTACCGTGCCTACGGCCAGCGACTGACCGTGCGCCGCGCGCGCCTGCTGTTTGCCGGGCCCATCGACCAGCCGTACCTGGATATCGAAGCCGTTCGCCAGACTGACGACGTGATTGCCGGTATTCGCCTGAGCGGCAGCGCCGAGCAGCCGACCACGCAGATCTTCTCGGAACCTGCCATGAGCCAGGAGCAGGCATTGTCCTATCTGGTGCTGGGCCGGCCGCTGAGCAGCAACGGCGAGGACAACAACATGCTCGCCCAGGCCGCGCTCGGTCTGGGGCTGATGGGCAGCTCCGGGGTGACCGGCGGCCTGGCGAAGAACCTCGGCATCGAGGACTTCCAGCTCGATACCGAAGGCAGCGGCAACGCCACCAGCGTGGTCGCCAGCGGCAACCTCTCCGAGAAGCTCAGCCTGCGTTATGGCGTGGGCGTGTTCGAACCGGCCAACACCATTGCCTTGCGCTACAAGCTGAGCAAAAAGGTTTACCTCGAGGCCGCGGGTGGCGTGGCCAGTTCGCTGGACATCTTCTACAAGCGGGATTTCTAAGTCCCGGTTCTCTCAATTCCGCATCGCCCCCAATCGCGAGCAAGCTCGCTCCCACAAGGTCCAATGAGATCCCTGTGGGAGCGAGCTTGCTCGCGATGGCGTTCGTGTGATCACCACAAATTCCGACACCATTGGTCAACTATTTACTAAGCAACCTAACTATTACGTTGACATCGGCTGCCTAGGCAGTAATATCTCGACATACATTCACTGCCTAGGCAGCTAATTGGTGTTCAGATGAAGCATTTCTCCCCGGACAACTTCCACAATTGCCATCTCGGCCTCCTGCTCGGACGCGCCGCGCTGCTCAAGGACCGGATTCTCGACACGCACATGGAACCCCACGGCATCACCGCCGCGCAGTTCAAGGTGTTGATCATCATCGCCCAGTACGGCGTCGATTCGCCGGGCGAGCTGTGCCGGCACCTGTCCCTGGACAGCGGTTCGATGACCCGCATGCTCGATCGTCTGGAGCAGAAAGGCTTCCTCGCTCGCCAACGCTCCGAGGAAGATCGTCGCCAGGTTCGACTGGTACTCACCGAAGAGGGCCAGTCACTGGCCGACCGTCTGCCGCACATCGGCGCCGACGCGATGAACGAACTGGCGGGCGCGGTGACGCCGCAAGAACTGAAAACCCTGGAACAGATCCTCAAGAAAATCCTGGTGGCCGCCGGTGACTCGATCACCCTGCTGCGGGTAGGTGGTATCGATGAACAGTAAGACCTTGCGCACTGGCCTGAGCCTGGTGCTGTTGGCCATGACCCTGGCCGGTTGCGCCAATTACAGCGGCCTGAACCCCGAAGGCGTCAGCCTCGATGCGAAAAGCCTCAAGGCCGGGCAATCCCTCAACGGTGTCACCCTGTCGCCGGCGGCCTGGCCGAAAAGCGACTGGTGGAAAACCCTCGGCGACCCACAACTCGACGGCCTGATCCGTGAAGCCCTGCACGACAGCCCGGACATGCAAATCGCCGACGCCCGCGCCCATCAGGCCGCCGCTGCGGCGTCTGCTGCCGATGCCGAGCGGATGCCGACCCTCGATGCCAGCGCCGGTATCAGCCGTTCGCGGCTGGCCCGGGACCAGGACCCGAGCGGGCAGGGCGGCCGTTACGCGACCTTGCGCAGCCTCGGGGCGAACTTCAATTACAACTTCGACCTGTGGGGCGGCCAGCGTGACGCCTGGGAAGCTGCGTTGGGCGAAGCCCGTGCCGCCGAAGTCGATCGCCAGGCCGCGCAACTGACCCTGTCCGCCGACGTGGCCCGTGCCTACAGCGACCTGGGGCAGGCGCACATCGTCTACGACCTGTCCGCCGAGGACCTCAAGCGCACCCGGCAAATGCTCGACCTGAGCAAGCGTCGCCTGAGTGCCGGGATCGACAGTCAGTATCAGTTCCAGCAGACCGAAAGCCTGGAAGCCACCTCGCAAGCCAATCTGATCGACGCCGAAAAACGCCTGAACAGCGCGAAAATCGCCCTGGCCGTGCTGCTCGGCAAGGGCCCGGACCGTGGCAATGAAATCGCCCGGCCACAAATCCTCAAGGCCAGCGCCGTGGCGTTGCCGTCGGTACTGCCCGCCGAGCTGCTCGGCCGTCGCCCGGACCTGGTGGCCGCGCGCTGGCGGGTCGAGGCGGCGAGCAAGAACATCGACGCCGGCAAGACCCGTTTCTATCCCAACTTGAACCTCAGTGCCGCTGCTGGTGCCGAATCCTTGTTGGGTGACGCGATGTTCGGTTCGGCCAGTCGCTTCTTCAACATCGCGCCGACGATTTCCGTGCCGATTTTCGATGGCGGGCGTCTGCGCGCCGACCTCGATTCGCGCGACGCCGACTATGACCTGGCGGTGGCGCAGTACAACAAAAGCCTGGTGAAGGCGCTGGGGGATGTCAGTGACAGCATCAACCAGTTGCGCGATATCGGCCGGCAGATCGCTGCCCAGCAGCACGCCACCGACATCGCCCAGGATTCCTACAACACCGTGGTCCAGCGGTACGGTTCCGGCATCGGTAACTACCTGGACGTGCTCAGCATCGAGCAGCAATTGCTCCAGGCCCAGCGTCAGCTGGCCAACCTGAATGCCGAGCAGATCGACCTGTCGATCCAACTGATGCAGGCGCTGGGTGGCGGGTTTCAGCCTGAGGCGGTTGCCTCGGCTAACGCTAGCCCAGCCACGCTGACCCACTAATTCAAGGTATTTGTCATGGCCACTGCCGATACAACTCAATCTTCTGAAAACGCGCCCGGCAACCCTAACGCGGGCAAGCGCAAATTCATGTTGCTGATCCTCGCCGTCGTGGTTGTGCTGTGCGGCGTCGGTGTCTGGGCTTATCACGAGTTCTACGGACGCTTCAGCGAAAGCACTGACGACGCCTACGTCAACGGCAACGTGGTGGAAATCACCCCGCTGGTCACCGGGACCGTAGTGAGCATTGGCGCCGACGATGGCGATCTGGTGCAGGAAGGCCAGGTGCTGGTGAACTTCGATCCCAACGATGCCGAAATCGGCCTGCAAAATGCCCAGGCCCAATTGGCGCGTACCGTGCGTCAGGTACGTGGCCTGTACAGCAACGTCGATGGCATGAAGGCCCAGGTCAATGCGCAACAGGCCGAAGTACAGAAGGCCCAGGACAACTTCAACCGCCGGAAAAACCTTGCCGCTGGCGGGGCGATTTCCCAGGAAGAACTGTCCCACGCCCGTGATGACCTGACCTCGGCGCAAAACGCCCTGGCAGACGTCAAGCAGAAGCTCAAAACCACCAGCGCGCTGGTCGACGACACTGTGGTGTCTTCGCACCCGGACGTGATGGCCGCCGCCGCGCAGTTGCGCCAGGCCTACCTGAACAAGGCCCGCAGCACCTTGATCGCACCGGTCACAGGTTACGTGGCCAAACGTTCCGTGCAACTGGGCCAGCGTGTGCAGCCGGGTGAGGCGCTGATGGCGGTGATCCCGCTGGATCAGCTGTGGATCGATGCCAACTTCAAGGAAACCCAGCTGCGTGACATGCGCATCGGCCAACCGGTGGAGATCGAAACCGACCTCTATGGCAGCAGCGTGAAATACAGCGGCACCATCGACAGCCTTGGCGCCGGTACCGGCAGCGCGTTTGCCTTGCTGCCGGCGCAGAACGCCACCGGTAACTGGATCAAGATCGTGCAGCGGGTGCCGGTGCGGATTCACGTGAATGCCCAGGAGCTGGCCAAGCACCCGTTGCGGGTCGGCCTGTCGACCATGGTCGATGTGAACCTGCGTGACCAGAGCGGTCCGGTGCTGGCGCAACAACCGCCACAAAAGGCTTCGTTCAGTACCAGCATCTATGACCGTCAGTTGGCCGAGGCCGACGCGATGATCACGCAATTGATTCACGACAACAGCGCCTCGGTCAGCAAGACTGCGAACCGCTGATTCGCCAATCTGCCATCAATCGGACCCTGTGGGAGCGAGCCTGCTCGCGATAGCGGACTGACATTCAACATCAATGTCGACAGAACCACCGCAATCGCGAGCAGGCTCGCTCCTACAGGGTTAGCGGCGCCAGCCGAGTTTCAAAGGATTTGCGATGAGCAATAACGCCTCTTTCAGCCCGCCCAGCCTGGTGCTCAGCACCATCGGCCTGTCGCTGGCGACCTTCATGCAGGTGCTCGACACCACCATCGCCAACGTGGCGTTGCCGACGATTTCCGGCAACCTGGGGGTGAGTGCGGAGCAGGGTACCTGGGTCATCACCTCGTTTGCGGTGAGCAACGCCATCGCCCTGCCATTGACCGGCTGGTTGAGCCGGCGCTTCGGCGAGGTGAAGCTGTTTGTCTGGGCCACGCTGTTGTTCGTGCTCGCATCGTTTCTGTGCGGGATTTCCACCTCGATGCCGGAACTGGTGGGCTTTCGGGTTCTGCAAGGGGTGGTGGCGGGGCCGTTGTATCCGATGACCCAGACCCTGTTGATTGCGGTCTATCCCCCGGCGAAACGGGGGCTGGCACTGGCATTGCTGGCAATGGTCACGGTGGTGGCGCCGATTGCCGGTCCGATTCTCGGCGGCTGGATCACCGACAGCTACAGCTGGCCGTGGATATTCTTCATCAACGTGCCCGTCGGCCTGTTCGCCGCGTGGGTGGTGACGCAGCAGATGAAGAAGCGTCCGGTGGTCACCAGCCGCCAACCCATGGATTACGTCGGCCTGATTGCGTTGATCATCGGTGTCGGTGCGTTGCAGATCGTTCTCGACAAAGGCAACGACGCGGACTGGTTCGAATCGAATTTCATCATCATCGGGTCGGTGATTTCCGTGGTGGCCCTGGCGTTCTTCGTGATCTGGGAAATGACCGACGAGCATCCCGTGGTGAACCTGCGGCTGTTTGCCCACCGGAACTTCCGCTACGGCACCATCGTGCTGATCCTCGGGTACGCCGGCTTCTTCGGGATCAACCTGATCCTGCCGCAGTGGTTGCAGACACGCTTGGGCTACACCGCGACCTGGGCCGGTTTTGCCGTGGCACCGCTGGGGATCCTGCCGGTACTGATGGCCCCGTTTGTCGGTAAATACGCGCCGAAGTTCGATATGCGTTTGCTGGCGGGATTGGCGTTCCTGGCCATCGGCCTGAGCTGCTTCATGCGCGCCGGCTTCACCAATGAAGTGGACTTCCAGCACATCGCCATGGTGCAGCTGTTCATGGGCATTGGCGTGGCACTGTTCTTCATGCCGACCCTGACCATCCTGTTGTCGGACCTTCCACCGCACCAGATCGCCGACGGCTCAGGCCTGGCCACCTTCCTGCGGACCCTGGGCGGCAGTTTCGCGGCCTCCCTGACTACCTGGATCTGGATCCGCCGCGCCGACCAGCACCATGCGTACCTGACCGAAAGCATCACCCAGTTCGACCCGGCCACTCGCGAGGCGTTGACGCATCTGGGCGGGGCAGGGGCCAAGGCGTATACACAGCTAGAGCAGACGGTGATCAGCCAGGCGTACATCATGTCCACGGTGGACTACTTCACCTTGCTGGGCTGGATGTTCATGGGGTTGATATTGATCGTTTGGCTGGCCAAGCCGCCGTTTACCGCGAAGGCGGGGCCAGCCGCTTCCGCCGGCCACTAAACACCGCATAACCCTGTAGGAGCGAGTTCACTCGCGATGGACGTCAACGATCACGCTGGGTGCCTGATACCCCGCGTCGTTCTCAGGTTCATCGCGAGCATGCTCGCTCCTACAGGGGTTTTGTGTTCGGTAGTCAGGTGGCAGGCGCAGCCAACTGCGGCGGCGGGGTGAAGTCGAACGGTGCCAGCGCAAACCCTTGCTCATCCACCTGCAACGCCCAACCCTGACGATCCCAATCCCCCAGCACAATCCGCCGCGCCGCCTGATCACCCAGCTGCAGCTTGTGGATGGCGGGGCGATGGGTATGCCCGTGGATCAGGGTTTTCACGCCGTATTGCTGCATGATCCGCGGAATTTCTTCGGGTGTGACATCGACGATGTCATTGGCCTTCATCCGCGTTTGCGCCCGGCTTTCACTGCGCAGCTTGCGCGCCAGCTTATGCCGCGTGCTCAGTGGCAAATGACGCAGGATGAACAGGGTGATGGGGTTGCGCAGGTAGCGACGCAGCTTTATGTAGGCTTCGTCGCGGGTGCACAGGCTGTCGCCGTGCATCAACAGCACCGGCTCGCCGTTGAACGGCACGACACTCGGATCTTTCAGCAGCGTGCAGCCGGCCTGTTTGCAGAAAGCCTGGCCGAGCATGAAGTCGCGATTGCCGTGCATCAGAAAGATGGCCGTGCCACTGTCGCTCAATTCGCGCAGGGCCTGGCAGATGGAACGCTGGAAGGGGGTCATGGCGTCATCGCCAATCCACGCTTCGAAAAAGTCGCCCAGAATGTACAACGCACTCGCCGAGCGGGCGCGTCCGGCGAGCAAATCCAGAAACGCCCGGGTGATGTCCGGGCGCTCCTCTTCCAGATGCAAGTCTGAAATCAGCAATATCACTCAATGATCTCGGCTTTCTCGATGATCACGTCGTCTGCTGGTACGTCCTGGTGGCCGGCCTTGGAAGTGGTGGCAACACCTTTGATCTTGTCGACAACGTCCTGGCCTGCGGTCACTTTACCGAATACTGCGTAGCCCCAGCCTTGAACGTTCTTGCCGCTGTGGTTCAGGAAGCTGTTGTCGGTCACGTTGATGAAGAACTGAGCCGAAGCCGAATGCGGCTCCATGGTTCGGGCCATGGCGATGGTGTACTTGTCGTTCGAAAGACCGTTGTCGGCTTCGTTCTGGATGCTTGGACGCTTGTCTTTCTTCTCTTTCATGCCTGGCTCGAAACCGCCGCCCTGGATCATGAAGTTACCGATGACGCGGTGGAAAACGGTGTTTTCGTAGTGACCGGCTTTGACGTATTCAACGAAGTTGGCCACGGTGATCGGAGCCTTTTCATCGTTCAGTTCCAGAACGATGTCGCCAAAGTTGGTAGTCAGTTTGACTTGAGTCATGATCGGTACTCTTTATAGGGAATTCGTGGGCATTGGAACATTTTGCTCCGCTACCGGTTCAGCCTGATCGGCCAAGGTGCGCAGTTTAGCGTGACAGGCGCGAATTTCGAGGCTGTTTTTTCTTTTGCCGCCGATTAAATGCGACCGATTGCCAGGCGCGCTCTGTCAGGGGCTTGACGGCATCGGCTATGATAGCGGCTTTGTTTTGTCCGGCCTCCACCCAGGCCACGCACTTCGCCAAGGATTCTATGAGCAAGCCCACTGTCGACCCTACCTCGAATGCCAAGACCGGCCCTGCCGTGCCGGTCAACTTCCTGCGGCCGATCATCCAGGCAGACCTGGATTCGGGTAAGCACACGCAGATCGTCACCCGTTTCCCGCCTGAGCCCAACGGTTACCTGCACATCGGCCACGCCAAGTCGATCTGTGTGAACTTCGGTCTGGCCCAGGAATTCGGCGGCGTCACGCACCTGCGCTTCGACGACACCAACCCGGCCAAGGAAGACCAGGAATACATCGACGCGATCGAAAGCGACGTCAAGTGGCTGGGCTTCCAGTGGGCCGGCGAAGTGCGCTATGCCTCGCAATACTTCGACCAGTTGCACGACTGGGCCGTCGAGCTGATCAAGGCCGGCAAAGCCTATGTCGACGACCTGACCCCAGAGCAGGCCAAGGAATACCGTGGCAGCCTGACTGAGCCTGGCAAGAACAGCCCGTTCCGCGACCGTAGCGTCGAAGAGAACCTGGACTGGTTCGCCCGCATGCGCGCCGGCGAGTTCCCGGACGGTGCACGGGTGCTGCGGGCCAAGATCGACATGGCTTCGCCGAACATGAACATGCGCGACCCGATCCTGTATCGCATCCGTCACGCCCACCACCACCAGACCGGTGACAAGTGGTGCATCTACCCGAACTATGACTTCACCCACGGTCAGTCGGACGCCATCGAAGGCATCACCCACTCGATCTGCACCCTGGAGTTCGAAGGCCACCGTCCGCTGTACGACTGGTTCCTCGACAACCTGTCGGTGCCGGCGCATCCGCGTCAGTACGAGTTCAGCCGCCTGAACCTGAACTACACCATCACCAGCAAGCGCAAGCTCAAGCAACTGGTTGACGAAAAGCACGTCAACGGTTGGGACGATCCACGCATGTCCACCTTGTCGGGCTTCCGTCGCCGTGGCTACACGCCGAAATCGATCCGCAACTTCTGCGAAATGATCGGCACCAACCGTTCCGACGGCGTGGTGGACTTCGGCATGCTCGAGTTCAGCATCCGTGACGACCTCGACCAGAGCGCCCCGCGCGCCATGTGCGTGCTGCGTCCGCTGAAAGTCGTGATCACCAACTATCCGGATGGCCAGGTCGAAAACCTCGAACTGCCGTGCCACCCGAAGGAAGACATGGGCGTGCGCGTCCTGCCGTTCGCCCGCGAGATCTACATCGACCGCGACGACTTCATGGAAGAGCCGCCGAAGGGCTACAAGCGCCTGGAGCCGGCCGGTGAAGTGCGCCTGCGTGGCAGCTACGTGATCCGCGCCGACGAAGCGATCAAGGACGCCGACGGCAACATCGTCGAGCTGCGTTGCTCGTACGATCCGGACACCCTGGGCAAGAACCCCGAGGGCCGCAAGGTCAAGGGCGTGGTGCACTGGGTACCGGCTGCTGGCAGCGTCGAGTGCGAAGTCCGTCTGTACGACCGTCTGTTCCGCTCCGCCAACCCGGAGAAGTCCGAGGACGGCGCGAGCTTCCTGGACAACATCAACCCTGATTCGCTGCAGGTACTCACCGGTTGTCGTGCCGAGCCTTCGCTGGGCAACGCACAGCCGGAAGACCGTTTCCAGTTCGAGCGCGAAGGCTACTTCGTCGCCGATATCAAGGATTCGAAACCAGGTCAGCCGGTATTCAACCGTACCGTGACCCTGCGTGATTCGTGGGGCCAGTGATTCAAGGATTTATGACGTGCTAACGATCTACAACACGCTCACCAAGAGCAAAGAAGTCTTCAAACCGCTCGATGGCAACAAGGTGCGCATGTACGTGTGCGGCATGACCGTGTACGACTACTGCCACCTTGGCCACGGCCGCAGCATGGTCGCCTTTGACCTGGTGACCCGCTGGCTGCGCTTCAGCGGTTATGACCTGACCTACGTGCGCAACATCACCGACATCGACGACAAGATCATCAACCGGGCCAACGAGAACGGCGAGTCGTTCGAAGCCCTGACCGAGCGCATGATCGCGGCGATGCACGAAGACGAAGCGCGCCTGAACATCAAGAAGCCGGACATGGAGCCGCGTGCCACGGACCATATCCCTGGCATGCACGCGATGATCCAGACTCTGATCGACAAGGGCTACGCCTATGCCCCGGGCAATGGCGACGTGTACTACCGCGTCGGCAAGTTCATGGGCTACGGCAAGCTGTCGCGCAAGAAGATCGAAGACCTGCGCATCGGCGCGCGCATCGAAGTCGACGAGTCCAAGCAGGACCCGCTGGACTTCGTGCTGTGGAAAGCCGCCAAGCCAGGCGAGCCGAGCTGGGAATCGCCATGGGGCGCCGGGCGTCCGGGCTGGCACATCGAGTGCTCGGTGATGTCCACCTGCTGCCTGGGCGAGACCTTCGACATTCATGGCGGCGGCAGTGACCTGGAATTCCCGCACCACGAAAACGAGATCGCCCAGAGCGAAGCGGCCACCGGCAAGACCTACGCCAACGCGTGGATGCATTGCGGCATGATCCGGATCAACGGCGAGAAGATGTCCAAGTCCTTGAACAACTTCTTCACCATCCGCGACGTGCTCGACAAGTACCACCCGGAAGTCGTGCGCTACCTGCTGGTGTCGAGCCACTACCGCAGCGCCATCAACTACTCGGAAGACAACCTCAAGGACGCCAAGGGCGCCCTGGAGCGTTTCTACCACGCGTTGAAAGGCCTGCCGAGCGTGGCCCCGGCCGGTGGCGAAGCGTTCGTCGAGCGTTTCACCCAGGTGATGAACGACGACTTCGGTACGCCGGAAGCCTGCGCGGTGCTGTTTGAGATGGTGCGCGAGATCAACCGTCTGCGTGAGAGCGATCTGCAAGCGGCGGCGGGTCTGGCGGCGCGCTTGAAGGAGCTGGCCGGTGTGCTGGGCGTTCTGCAGCTTGAAGCCGACGAGTTCCTGCAAGCCGGCGCCGAAGGGCGTGTGGATGCCGCTGAAGTCGAAGCGCTGATCCAGGCTCGCCTGATTGCCCGTGCCAACAAGGACTGGGCCGAATCCGACCGCATCCGCGACCAGATCACCGCCATGGGCGTAGTGCTGGAAGATGGCAAGGGTGGCACGACCTGGCGGTTGGCTGACTGATGATCGTTCCCACGCTCTGCGTGGGAATGCAGCCCGGGACGCTCCGCGTCCCAAATCAAAAGCCGAACGCGGAGCGTCCGTTGATGCATTCCCACGCAGAGCGTGGGAACGATCAAAGCGCAGTCAGCTTTCTGACTGGCGCAGTCGCTTGTAAAGGGTATTGCGACTAACCCCCAACCGCCGCGCCAAATGGGAAATATTCCCCCCCACCGCCTGCAACTGCCGATTCAACTCCTCGGCATCATCCAGATCCACCGCCAGCGGCTCAGGCGACTCCAGCGGATCCATCTCCAGATCGACAAAAAAATCATCCGGCAAATGCTCCGCTCGCACCGGTTGTTCCTCGGCCATGGCCAGTGCCACCTGCATCACGCTGCTGACCTGGCGCAAGTTGCCCGGCCACGGGTGGCGGTCGAACAATTCCAGTACCTCACGGCTCAAACCGGCCCACTGGCTCGGTTCGCGGTGTTGCTCCCACAGACGCTTGAACAGGGCCTGCTTGTCGCTGCGTTCTCTTAACGGTGGCAATTCCAGGGTCAGGCCGCCGATGCGGTAATACAAATCCTCGCGGAAGCGCCCCAACTGCACTTGCTCGCGCAGGGAGCGGTTGGTTGCCGAGATGATGCGGATATCCACCGGGAACAGCTCGCTGCTGCCCACCGGCTGCACGCAACGCTCCTGCAATACCCGCAGCAACCGAGCCTGGGTTGGTAGTGGCATGTCGCCGATTTCGTCGAGAAACAGCGTGCCTTTGTCGGCCTTGCGAATCAGGCCGATGCTGCCTTTCTGGTTGGCGCCGGTGAACGCGCCTTTTTCGTAACCGAACAGCTCGGACTCCACCAGTTCGGCGGGGATCGCTGCACAGTTGACGGCAATCAGCGACTGTTTGCTGCGAGAGCTGGCCTGATGCAAGGCTTTGACGAAGACCTCTTTGCCGACCCCGGTTTCACCGTGGATCAGCAACGGAATGTCTTTCTCCAGCAGGCGTTCGGCCTGACGCACGGCTTTTTCCACGCGGCTGTCGCCAAAGTGCAGGGTGCCGAGGCTGATGCTGGCCGAGACCGCCGGGGGCGGCTCGGCGCTCCGGGCTTCAGTGAATACTCTGGGCTGAATCGACGCCTGCTTCGGACGTTTGAGCAGGCACTGAAAGCGATTGCGCCCCGAGGCCTGGAGCGAGAAGGGCAGGCCTTCGGGTTGGTTGAGCAGTTCCAGCAGCGACACCTTGAACAGGCTCTCGACACTGACCCGCGACAAACGCACGCCCAGCAGATTATCCGCGCGGCGATTGGCCGACAGCACATGCCCACTCTCGTCGAAGATCAGCAACCCGGCCCACTGGCTGTCGAGGTTGTTCAGGCCGGTGTTGAAGGTCAGCTGGAAATGCTGGCCGTGGAACAAGTTAAGAATCAGCCGGTTCTCCACGGTCTGACTCATCATCTTGACCATGCCCAAAGTGTGCGACGGCGGCAGGTAGCTGTCGCTGGACACATCCAGCACGGCGATGACCTTGCGCTCGGCATCGAAGATCGGCGCGGCGGAACCGGTCATGAAGCGGTTGGCCTTGAGAAAGTGTTCATCGTGCTCGATGTGCACCGCCTGTTCGCAAGCCAGTGCGGTGCCGATGGCGTTGGTGCCGCTGCAACGCTCCATCCAGCTGGCGCCGGCACTGAAACCCCGGGCCAGGCCCGGCTCGATAAAACGCTGGGTGCCCCAGGACGTCAGCACCTGACCCTGATGGTCCGCAAGCATGATCAGGCAATTGGAATTGCTCAGGATGTTCTCGTAGTACGGCAGCACTTCCTGGTGGGTGGTCTGCACCAGTGAATGCTGGCTTTCCAGCAAATGCGCGATATCGGCGGCGGGCAGTTGATCGAACGCCGGAGTGCTCTGATGGCTCAGACCGAACGCACGGCAACGGGACCAGGAGTCCTGGATGATGGCGTCGTGAGATAACGCGGGGGCAGGTGCGGCCATTCAAGTCAGCCTCTGAATAACGCTTTTATTGTTGTTATGGGTATTTCCCTGTAGGAGCGAGCCTGCTCGCGATGAGGGAGTGTCAGTCGACATGAATGTCGGCTGACCTGACGCCATCGCGAGCAGGCTCGCTCCTACAGGTTTTGTATCTGTTTAATGTCCCGGTAAGGGCAAAAAAGCATCCATAGAGTGTTGTTCACTAATGTTCATTGTCAATCGCCCGGGTGTTCAGTTGTTCAGTCTCGATTGTTCATTTGTGTTCAGCATCGAAAGCGATTGGCACCCAATTTTCAATAATCTTCATATTTATCAATGACATGTGATTTCTGGCACGAATGTCGCTTTTTAGCTCCGGTCGCTTGACTCCAAAAAATAAAAAAGGCCGAGCCATGTCATTAACCCTGGAGCATGTCAGCCGCACCGTCGAGGGCCAGACCTGGATTGACGATGCGTGCCTCAAGTTCGAACCCGGATCCTTCAATGTTTTGCTGGGGCGCACACTGTCCGGCAAAACCAGTCTCATGCGCCTGATGGCCGGGCTGGACAAGCCCGACAGCGGTCGCATCCTGATGAATGGCGTCGACGTCACGCAGCGCCCGGTGCGTTTGCGCAACGTATCGATGGTGTATCAGCAGTTCATCAATTATCCGACCATGACTGTCTTCGACAACATCGCCTCGCCGCTGCGCCAGGCCGGTGTGTCCAACGAGCAGATCCAGAGCAAGGTGCTGGAAACCGCGAAGATGTTGCGCATCGAGAAATTCCTCAAGCGCTATCCCCTTGAGCTCTCCGGCGGCCAGCAACAACGCACGGCCATGGCCCGGGCGCTGGTCAAGGATGCCGAACTGATCCTGTTCGACGAGCCTCTGGTCAATCTTGACTACAAACTGCGCGAAGAACTGCGCCAGGAAATGCGCGAGCTGTTCAAGGCCCGCCATACCATCGCCATTTACGCGACCACCGAACCCAACGAGGCTCTGGCGCTGGGCGGCACCACCACCATTCTTCACGAAGGGCGGGTGATCCAGAGTGGCCAGTCGTCCGCGGTCTATCACCAGCCGCAGACCGTGCTGGCGGCCGAGCTGTTTTCCGAGCCGCCGATCAACCTGATGCCGGGGCGTATCGCTGGCAATGAAGTGAGCTTCGCCAATTTCGTGCACTTCCCGTTGAACGTCGATCTGCGTCCGGTGGGCGAGGGCGAATTCCGCTTCGGTGTGCGCCCCAGCCATATCTCGCTGGTGCCGAGCAACGACGATGATCTCGAACTGGCGGTGACCGTCGAAGTAGCCGAAATCAGCGGCTCGGAAACCTTCCTGCACGTGCGCAACGAGCATTTCCTGCTGGTGCTGCACTTGCCCGGCGTTCACGAATACGACGTCGATGCGCCGATTCGCATCTACATCCCGACCCATAAACTGTTTGTGTTCGATACGCAGGGGCGCCTGGTGCAGGCGCCGGGACGGCGTGTCGCGAGGGTTGCCTGATGGCCGAAATCCGTTTGCAGAACCTCGCCCACAGCTACACCAGAACGCCGAGCGGCCCCGAGGATTACGCTATTCGCGAGATGGACCATATCTGGGAACAGGGTGGCGCCTACGCCTTGCTCGGTCCTTCGGGCTGCGGCAAGTCGACCTTGCTCAATATCATTTCCGGGTTGCTCAGCCCGTCCCAGGGGCATGTACTGTTCGACGGCAAGGCGGTCAACGACCTGACGCCGGAGAAGCGCAACATCGCCCAGGTTTTCCAGTTTCCGGTGGTCTACGACACCATGACGGTGTTCGACAACCTGGCCTTCCCGTTGCGTAACCAGGGCATGGCCGAAGCGAAAATTCACACCAAGGTGCAGGAAATTGCCGAAGTCCTCGACCTGCAGAACCTGCTGAGCAAAAAGGCCCGGAACCTCACCGCCGACGAAAAACAGAAAGTCTCCATGGGCCGCGGCCTGGTGCGTGACGATGTGTCGGCGATCCTGTTCGACGAACCGCTGACGGTGATCGACCCGCACCTGAAGTGGAAGCTGCGGCGCAAGCTCAAACAGATCCACGAGCAGTTCAACATCACCATGGTCTACGTCACCCACGATCAGCTGGAGGCGTCGACTTTCGCCGACAAGATCGCGGTGATGTATGGCGGGCAGATCGTGCAGTTCGGCACGCCACGGGAACTGTTCGAGCGGCCAAGCCACACCTTTGTCGGCTATTTCATCGGTAGTCCCGGCATGAACCTGATCGACGTGCAGCCGCAACCGGGCGGCGTCGGTTTCGCCTCGACCCATCTGCCGCTGCCCGACGCCATGCAAAAACGCATCGCCGAGTCCTCCTGGCAAACCCTGAAGGTCGGCATTCGCCCGGAGTTCGTCCACGTGTGGGAAGAACCGTTCGATGACGCCCTGCGGGCAAAAGTCGTACACGTCGAAGACCTAGGCACCTACAAAATCATGACCCTGAACCTCGACGGTGTACCGCTGAAAGTGCGCCTGGCCGAAGACAAGCCGGTACCGGAAGGCACGGCTTACATCAGTTTTCCGGGACAGTGGCTGATGGTCTACGCCGATGAATTCCTGCTCGAGCCACAGACCATGGACCAGCAGATTGCTAACAAAGGGGCGCAGCCATGAACAAGGTGCAGAACAACAAGGCCTGGTGGCTGGTGTTGCCAGTGTTCCTGCTGGTGGCGTTCAGTGCGGTGATCCCGATGATGACCGTGGTCAACTACTCGGTGCAGGACATCTTCGACCAGTCCAGCCGCTATTTCGTCGGGGCCGACTGGTACAAGCAGGTGCTGCTCGACCCGCGCCTGCATGATTCGCTGCTGCGCCAGTTCATTTATTCGGCTTGCGTGTTGCTGATCGAAATCCCCCTGGGCATCGCGATTGCCCTGACCATGCCGACCAAGGGGCGCTGGTCGTCGGTGGTGTTGATCGTGCTGGCGATCCCGCTGCTGATTCCGTGGAACGTGGTGGGCACCATCTGGCAGATCTTCGGTCGGGCCGACATCGGCCTGCTGGGATCGAGCCTCAACGCCTTGGGCATCAGCTACAACTATGCGGCCAATACCATGGACGCCTGGGTCACCGTGCTGGTGATGGACGTCTGGCACTGGACCTCGCTGGTGGCGCTGCTGTGCTTCTCCGGGTTGCGGGCGATTCCGGACGTGTACTACCAGGCGGCACGGATTGACCGGGCCTCGGCCTGGGCGGTGTTCCGGCATATCCAGCTGCCCAAGCTCAAGAGCGTGTTGCTGATCGCGGTGATGCTGCGTTTCATGGACAGTTTCATGATCTACACCGAGCCGTTCGTGCTGACCGGTGGCGGACCGGGCAATGCCACGACCTTCCTCAGTCAGACCCTGACCCAGATGGCTGTAGGGCAATTCGACCTGGGGCCGGCCGCTGCATTTTCGCTGGTGTACTTCCTGATCATCCTGTTGGTGTCCTGGCTGTTCTACACCGCCATGACTCACTCTGACGCCAACCGTTGAGGCCCGCCATGAGCAAGAGAAAACTTGTCCCATTGCTGCTCTACATCCTGTTCCTGCTGGTGCCGATCTACTGGCTGCTGAACATGTCCTTCAAGAGCAACACCGAAATCCTCGGCGGCCTGACGCTGTTTCCCGCGGACTTCACGCTGCATAACTACAAGGTGATCTTCACCGACCCGAGCTGGTACACCGGTTACCTCAACTCGTTGTACTACGTGAGCCTGAACACGGTGATTTCCCTGAGCGTGGCGCTGCCGGCGGCTTACGCGTTCTCGCGCTATCGCTTCCTCGGTGACAAGCACCTGTTCTTCTGGCTGCTGACCAACCGCATGGCGCCACCGGCGGTGTTCCTGCTGCCGTTTTTCCAGCTGTATTCCTCGATCGGCCTGTTCGATACGCACATCGCGGTGGCGTTGGCCCATTGCCTGTTCAACGTGCCGTTGGCGGTGTGGATTCTGGAAGGCTTCATGTCCGGCGTGCCGAAGGAAATCGACGAAACGGCCTACATCGACGGCTACAGTTTTCCCAAGTTCTTCGTGAAGATTTTCATCCCCCTGATCGGCTCAGGCATCGGCGTGACAGCGTTTTTCTGCTTCATGTTTTCCTGGGTCGAACTGCTGCTGGCGCGAACCCTGACGTCGGTGAACGCCAAACCGATCGCGGCGGTGATGACCCGTACGGTCTCGGCGTCCGGCATCGACTGGGGCGTGCTGGCGGCGGCGGGGGTGTTGACTATCCTGCCGGGCATGCTGGTGATCTGGTTTGTTCGCAACCACGTGGCCAAGGGCTTCGCCCTGGGCCGGGTATGAGGAACTGATGATGGAATGGATGAGCTGGACCGTCCCGACGGCGGCCTTTTTCGGCGTGATTGCCTTGATCCTGGTGGGCATGACCACCTGGGAGTTACGGTCGCCGAGCGTTCTTCGGCGTGGTTTCCTGCCGATTGCCACCACCCGTGGCGATCGGTTGTTCATCGGTCTTCTCGGCAGCGCCTACCTGCATTTGCTGGTAATCGGCGTGACCGACTGGAGCATATGGGTGGCGTTCGCGCTGTCCCTGGTGTGGCTGTTGGTGGTGATGCGTTGGGGCTAGTCGAATCGCTCGGCAATGTTGCTCCGAAAATTAAACAGGAGGTCTCTATGTTCGACAAAAACAATAAGCTGCGACATAGCATTTCATTGGCAGCCCTGCTGGCACTCAGCGGTTTGAGCGCTTCGGCCTGGGCCGATGCTTATGAAGAAGCTGCCAAGAAATGGATTGGAAGCGAGTTCAAGCCGTCCACGTTGACGGCGGATCAGCAAATGGCGGAACTGAAGTGGTTCATCAAGGCGGCCGAGCCGTTTCGCGGGATGGACATCAAGGTCGTCTCGGAAACCCTGACCACCCACGAATATGAATCCAAGGTGTTGGCCAAGGCCTTTACCGAGATCACCGGGATCAAGGTCACCCACGACTTGCTGCAAGAAGGTGACGTGGTGGAAAAACTGCAGACCGTGATGCAGTCGGACAAGAGCATCTATGACGGCTGGGTCAACGACTCGGACCTGATTGGTACGCACTTCCGCTATGGCAAGACCGAAGCGATCACCGATCTGATGGCCAACGAGGGCAAGAACTTCACTTCGCCGACCCTGGACATCAAGGACTTCATCGGCATTTCCTTCACCACCGCGCCGGACGGCAAGATCTATCAATTGCCCGACCAGCAGTTCGCCAACCTGTACTGGTTCCGTGCCGACTGGTTCGAAAAGCCGGAGCTGAAAGCCAAGTTCAAGGAGAAGTACGGTTACGAGCTGGGCGTACCGGTGAACTGGTCGGCCTATGAGGACATCGCCAAGTTCTTCAGCGAGGACGTCAAGGAAATCGACGGCAAGCGCGTCTATGGGCACATGGACTACGGCAAGAAAGACCCGTCCCTGGGCTGGCGCTTCACCGATGCCTGGTTCTCCATGGCCGGTGGCGGCGACAAGGGCATCCCCAACGGCTTGCCGGTGGATGAGTGGGGCATTCGCGTCGAGGATTGCCACCCGGTGGGTTCCAGCGTGACGCGCGGCGGCGACACCAACGGTCCGGCCGCGGTATTCGCCACCCAGAAATACGTCGACTGGCTCAAGGCCTACGCGCCACCGGAAGCGGCGGGCATGACCTTCTCCGAGTCCGGTCCGGTGCCGTCCCAGGGCAACATCGCCCAGCAAATCTTCTGGTACACCGCCTTCACCGCCGACATGACCAAAGCGGGCCTGCCGGTGGTGAACGCCGACGGCACGCCGAAATGGCGCATGGCGCCTTCGCCTCGTGGGCCGT
Source organism: Pseudomonas putida (assembly GCF_003228315.1). Lineage (NCBI taxonomy): Bacteria > Pseudomonadati > Pseudomonadota > Gammaproteobacteria > Pseudomonadales > Pseudomonadaceae > Pseudomonas > Pseudomonas putida. The sequence goes on along the minus strand of NZ_CP029693.1, from coordinate 1,922,305 downwards.
ACTGGGAGGAGGGCATGAAGCTGGGGTATCAGGACGTGGGTTCCTGGACATTCATGAAGTCCACGCCTGAGAAGCAGAAACTGGCGGCCTGGCTCTATGCGCAGTTCGTGACCTCGAAAACCGTATCGCTGAAGAAAACCATCGTCGGCCTGACGCCAATCCGCGAGTCGGACATCAACTCGCAGGCCATGACCGACCTGGCACCGAAACTCGGTGGCCTGGTGGAGTTCTACCGCAGCCCGGCCCGCGTGCAATGGACCCCGACCGGAACCAACGTGCCGGATTATCCACGTTTGGCGCAACTGTGGTGGAGCCACATCGCCGAAGCCGCCAGTGGCGACAAGACTCCGCAGGAGGCACTGGACGGTCTGGCCAAGGATCAGGACGCCATCATGTCCCGTCTGGAGCGCTCGAAAGTGCAGACCACCTGCGCTCCGAAGATGAACCCGGAGCGCGATGCGCAGTACTGGTTCGACCAGCCGGGCGCTCCGAAGCCGAAACTGGCCAACGAGAAGCCGAAGGGCGAAACCGTGAGCTACAACGAACTGCTCAAGTCATGGGCGGATGCGCGTAAGTAAACGGCTGGACTGTGAAAGGCGAACGGCACCGTAAGGTGCCGTTTTTGTTGGTGTCTGTATCGCGGCCATCGCGAGCAGGCTCGCTCCCACAAGGATCTTCAGGGCTACGCAGAACCACTGTAGGAGCGAGCCTGCTCGCGAAGAGGGAATCCCGGTTGCTTACTGTCATTTACCGAACAAACTTCTGGCAGCGCGGTTCAGTGACGTGGGGGCCGGACCTTCTGCGTTCAGGTCAGGGCTGCGAGATATTCGATCGTCTGTGGAAAACGCTCGACCAGACGGATCAGAGTCGTGGCTTGGGCATTGGGCGTTGCGCGCCCCTGTTCCCAGTTCTCCAGTGTTCGGGTGTTGGTACGCAGATACATCGCAAACACCGACCGGGAGAGGTTGAGCTGTTGGCGGATGGCGATTACTTCCTCGGCGGTGATGGGCATCAGTTCTGGCAACTGAACCTTGTGGGTTCGCAGCGTGATCTTGCCCTGGCGCTCATCGGCCAGGGCTTCGAGGCCATCCATCAGTTCGGCAAAAATGTCACGTTTCATAGTGGGATCTCGTTTTGATTTCTCTATCCAGTGCTTGTCTGAAAACTTTCTTCTGGAAGGGCGACAGGTCGTCTTGCTCGTTTTTGCCGTACACAGTGAACAGCCAGAATTGATTGAAGCCGGACCACCAGTAGTAAATTACTCGTAAGCCACTGCGCTTGCCTTTACCTCTTCGTTGGTCGCAGAAGCGAATTTTTCGCAGCCCGCCGGTTCCCTCAATGAGATCGCCTGCTTCGGGGTTCTGCAGCAACTCCAACTGAAAGCTGCGAAACAAATCGTCGTCCAGATAATCGTCTCGATGTTTTTGAAACAAAGGTAATTCAATGAACAGAGCATCCATAGTCTGTACGTTACCTGCGTATAGTTTTATCTCAATAATCGAATCGGTCAAGTCTCCCAGACCAACCTTCTCGTTCCCGTTTTCAACGGTAGACGCCGGTCGTCAAAACACCTGTAGGACGAGTCGACCCATTCAGTGAGTGCTTTCGGGGTTACATAGGGAGGGCAGGGCAGCGGTAACAAATCCCACAAAAACAAAAACGGCACCCGAAGGTGCCGTTTCTGTTTTCTACCAAGTTCGCCTAAGCGATCAACCCGCCAGGCCCGATTGCTGAACCAGGGTCAGCAGCGGTTGTGGGTACAGGCCGAGGAAGAAGGCCAGGACCGCGATGGCCAGCAGCATTACGCCGCCTGCACGTTGTTCCCAGTGCAGTTGCGCATCGTGGCGACGCAGGTTCGGTTCGATCAGGTACAGGGTGACCATGACGCGCAGGTAGTAGAACACGCCGATGGCGCTGCCCAGTACGAGGGAGCCGACCAGCCACCATTGGTGCGACTCGACACCGGTGGCGATGATGTAGAACTTGCCGATGAAGCCCGCGGTCAGCGGGATACCGGCCAGGGACAGCATCATCACGGTCAGTACGGCGGTCAGGTACGGACGGCGCCAGAACAGGCCGCGGTATTCGTACAGGGCATCCGCGTCACGACCGTTGTACGGCGAGGACATCAGGGTGATCACACCGAAGGCGCCCAGGCTGGTGATCACGTAGGTGACCAGGTACACGCCGATGGCTTCCACGGCCAGACCCTTGCTCGCCACCAGGGCGATCAGCAGGTAACCGAAGTGGGCGATGGACGAGTAACCCAGCAGGCGCTTGAGGTTGCTCTGGGTCAGGGCCAGCAGGTTACCGAACAGGATCGACGCGATGGCGATGATGGTCAGTACGTTGCTCAGCACGCCGCTGCTCGCCGCTGGCGAGATCTGGAACAGACGCACCATCACCGCGAACACCGCGACTTTGGAAGCGGTCGCCAGGAACGCCGCCACCGGTGCCGGAGCACCTTCGTAGACGTCCGGGGTCCAGAGGTGGAACGGTACCAGCGACAGTTTGAACGCCAGGCCGATCAGCATCATGCCCAGACCCAGCTGTGCCAGCGAGCTTGGCATGCCGGTGGCCGCCAGGGCCTGACCGATGCCGACGAAGCTCAGGGAACCGGCGTCAGCGTAGAGCAGGGCCATACCGAACAACAGGAACGCGGAACCGGCAGCCGACAGCACCATGTACTTGATGCCGGCTTCCAGCGAACGCTTGTTGAAGAAGGCATAGGCCACCAGGCCGTAGACCGGTACCGACAGCAGCTCCAGGCCCACGAACAAACCGGCCAGGTGTTGCGCGCTGACCAGAACAAGGCCACCGGCGGCGGCCATCAGGATCAGCAGGTACAGTTCTTCACGGTTGCCCGGGTAACCCGAACCACCATCGCCGAGGTAGGCGTGGGCGAGGGTTACGCAAGCCAGGGTGGCGACCAGGATCAGCGCCATGTACAGGCAGGCGAAGGTGTCGATCTGCAGCAATGGGGTCACGGCCAATGGCGCGACTTTCAGGGCTGGCAGGATCGACAGCAAGGCCAGGTTCAGACCCGCCACCGACAGCAGGAAGGTCTGGGAGTGGTTGCGGCGCCAGGCGATGGCCAGCATCACCACGATGACCGTGGCGCTGGTGATCAGCAGCGGCCCCAGCGCAATAAAGTGTTGAAGTGTGAATTCCATAGCGCTCTTACCGGGCCGAAGCGAGTTGAGTGAAGGCGGTGCCGAGCCATTGCTGCACGCCATGCATCGTAGCGGCAGAGGTATCGAGGAACGGTTGCGGGTAGACGCCGATGTAGATCAGCAGCATCGCCAGACCGACCACCATGATCATTTCGCGACCGTCCATGCCATGCATGACCGCGTCCGACTTGGCCGGACCGAAGTACGCACGGTGGATCATGATCAGCGAGTAGACCGAACCGAACACCAGGCCGGTCGTGGCGATCACGGTGACCCATGGCGCGAACGGGAAGGTGCCGATGAGGATCAGGAACTCGCCGACGAAGTTACCGGTACCCGGCAGACCCAGGGAAGCGGCTGCGAAGAACAGGCTCAGGGCCGGCAGGTAGGCGATCTTCGACCACAGGCCACCCATTTCACGCATGTCGCGGGTGTGGGTGCGTTCGTACAGCTGGCCGCTCAGGATAAAGAGTGCGGCAGCGGACAGACCGTGCGCCAGCATCTGCATCACCGCGCCCTGCAGCGCCAGTTGGCTGCCGGAGTAGATGCCGATCAGTACGAAGCCCATGTGGGAAACGGACGAGAAGGCGATCAGACGCTTGATGTCGGTTTGTGCGAACGCCAGGAACGCACCGTAGAAGATCCCGATCAGACCCAGGGTCATGGCGATCGGCGCGAACTCGGCCGACGCGTTCGGGAATAGCGGCAGGGCGAAACGCAGCAGACCGTAGGCAGCGGTTTTCAGCAAGATACCGGCCAGGTCCACGGAACCTGCGGTCGGCGCCTGGGCGTGAGCGTCAGGCAACCAGGAGTGGAACGGTACGACTGGCAGCTTGACCGCGAAGGCGATGAAGAAGCCGAGCATCAGGATGTACTCGGTACCGGCCGACATCTTGGTTTTCAACAGGTCGGCGTAGTTGAAAGTAATCACGCCGGTGTCGTTGAAGTTGACCAGTACCAGGCCCAGGATCGCCACCAGCATGATCAGGCCGGAAGCCTGAGTGAAGATGAAGAACTTGGTCGCCGCGTAGATCCGGGTTTTCTTGCCGTCCGAAGAACTGTGACCCCAGAGCGCGATGAGGAAGTACATCGGCACCAGCATCATTTCCCAGAAGAAGAAGAACATGAACAGGTCGAGGGCGAGGAACACGCCGACGACGCCGCCCAGGATCCACATCAGGTTCAGGTGGAAGAAGCCCACGTGACGCTGGATCTCTTTCCAGGAGCAGAGTACCGAGAGGACACCCAGCAGACCGGTCAGCATGATCATCAGCAGCGACAGGCCGTCGAGGGCCAGGTGCACGCTGATGCCGAAGCGCTGGATCCAGGTGTGCTTGAACTCAAGCACCCAGGTCGGGTCGGCGCCAGGTTTCGGGGCAAACGAATAGTCGCCGTGGGCCCACAGCCAGAGGCCGAGGGCGAGCAGCAGGGACATGGTGATCAGCGCAATCCAGCGGGGGAGGGTGGCGCCGAAGCGCTCACCCAGCCAGCACAGCAGGCCGCCGATGAAGGGGATCAGGATTAGCCAAGGCAGAATCATGACGGGCTCAATTCCTTTCGCAAGTTCGCAAGGTTCATATCAGACCGCTACCAGCACGACGGCGCCGATTACCAGCACGGCACCAGCAGCCATCGAGGCGGCATACCAACGCAGTTGACCGGTCTCGGTACGGCTCAGGGCGGTGTGACCGCCTTTGGCCATGCGCGGGATCAGACCGATGGTCTGGTCGAGCGGGTCTTTGCGCAGGATGTGGCTGATCGCCAGGTATGGCTTGACGAACAGTTTGTCGTAGATCCAGTCGAAGCCCCAGGCAGCGAACCACCAGGCCGACAGGACACGGCCGATGCTGCTGTTGGCGACGGCGGTGACGAAGCGACGCTTGCCCAGGAACAGCAGGGCGGACAGCAGGATACCGGCCAGGGCGATGGCGCCCGACGCGATTTCCAGGCTGTGCTTGGCTTCGCCGCCGGCATGGCCGACGCTTTCCGGCAGCACGCCGTGCAGCGGTGGAACGATCATCGCGCCGATGGCGGTGGACAATACGATCAGCACCGACAGTGGCAGCCAGTGGGCAATGCCGTGACCGGCGTGGGCTTCGGTCTTCGCTTCACCGTGGAACGCGATGAAGATCAGGCGGAAGGTGTAGAGCGAGGTCATGAACGCGCCGACCAGACCTGCGTAGAGCAGACCGTGGTTACCGCTGGCAAACGCTTCCCAGAGGATTTCGTCCTTGGAGTAGAAGCCTGCGGTCACCAGTGGCAGGGCCGCCAGGGCCGCGCCGCCGACGATGAAGCTGGCGTAGGCCAGAGGCAGTTTCTTCCACAGGCCACCCATCTTGAAGATGTCCTGCTCGTGGTGGCAGGCAACGATCACCGCACCGGAAGCAAGGAACAGCAGGGCCTTGAAGAAGGCGTGGGTCATCAGGTGGAAGATCGCGCCGTCCCAGGCGCCAACGCCCAGGGCCAGGAACATGTAGCCGATCTGGCTCATGGTCGAGTAGGCGAGGATACGCTTGATGTCGGTCTGGACCAGGGCTGCAAAACCTGCCAGCACGAGGGTCACGCCGCCGACGATACCTACGAGATGCAGGATTTCCGGCGCCAGGGTGAACAGGCCGTGGGTACGGGCGATCAGGTAGACACCAGCAGTTACCATCGTTGCAGCGTGGATCAGTGCCGAAACCGGGGTAGGGCCGGCCATCGCATCCGCCAGCCAGGTTTGCAGCGGCAGTTGCGCGGATTTACCAACAGCACCACCCAGCAGCATCAGGGTGGCCAGGACCATCCATGGGTTGCCGGCCTGGAATTTCTGCGGAGCCAGCACCAGCAGTTCCTGAACGTTCAGCGTGCCCAGTTGGGCGAACAGAATGAACAGGCCGATGGCCATGAACACGTCACCGATACGGGTCACGATGAAGGCCTTGAGTGCGGCGTTACCGTTGTTGCGGTTGCTGTAGTAGAAACCGATCAACAGGTACGAGCACAGGCCCACGCCTTCCCAACCGAAGTACAGGAACAACAGGTTATCGCCCAGGACCAGGAACAGCATGCTGGCGATAAACAGGTTGGTGTAGGCGAAGAAGCGCGAGTAACCGGCTTCACCGCGCATGTACCAGGAGGCGAACAGGTGGATCAGGAAGCCGACACCCACCACCACACCGAGCATGGTCACGGACAGACCATCCAGGTACAGGGCGAAGTTCGGCGTGAAGCCTTCAACGGCCATCCACTGCCACAACACCTGGGTGTAGTGACCGCCTTCCGGCGGGGCGACGTTGAATTGCCAGATCACATAAGCGGTCACGATCGCCGACAGGCCGATGGAGCCGACGCCGATCAGAGCCGCGAGGTTTTCCGAGATGCGTCCACGGGAGAACGACAGCAGCAGGAAACCGATCAGAGGGAATACGAAAGTCAGAAAGAGTAGGTTCATCCGCGCATCTCACTGGCAGCGTCGATATCGAGCGTGTGGAAGCGGCGATACAGTTGCAACAGAATCGCCAGGCCGATACTGGCCTCGGCGGCTGCCAGGCTGATCACCAGGATGAACATGATCTGTCCATCCGGCTGCGCCCAGCGGCTACCGGCAACGATGAACGCCAGTGCGGAGGCATTCATCATGACCTCCAGGCTCATCAGCACGAAGAGAATGTTGCGGCGGACCATCAGGCCGACCAGACCGAGGCAGAACAGGATGCCGGCGACCGCCAGACCATGCTCCATGGGGATAGCAGGCATCGTCATTGCTCCTTGGCTTCGTTGCGGCCCAAGTGGAACGCCGTGACGGCTGCGGCGAGCAGCAGCATCGAGGCGAGTTCGACCACCAGCAGGTAAGGACCGAACAGGCTGATGCCCACGGCCTTGGCGTCTACGGTGGTGTGGCCGACGGCCTGACCGCTCTGGTGGGAGAACAGCACATACAGCAGTTCAACCAGCAGCAAGGCTGCGAGGGCGACCGGGCCGCCCCAGATACCGGGCTTGAGCCAGACGCGCTCCTGCTGAACCGAGGCCGGGCCCAGGTTCAGCATCATCACCACGAACACGAACAGCACCATGATGGCGCCAGCGTAGGCGATCACTTCCAGAACACCGGCAAACGGTGCGCCGAGGGCGAAGAACGTCATGGCCACGGCGATCAGCGAAATGATCAGGTAGAGCAGGGCGTGCACGGGGTTGGTGTTGGTGATCACGCGAAGCGTGGACACCACAGCGATACCCGATGCGAAATAGAAAGCGAATTCCATCTTTCTTCCTTAAGGCAGCAAGCTCTTCACGTTGATCGGTTCGGCTTCATTCTGCGCGGTACCTTTCGGCTTACCGGCAATCGCCATACCTGCAACACGATAGAAGTTGTAATCAGGGTTTTTGCCGGGGCCGGAGATCAGCAGATCTTCTTTCTCGTACACCAGGTCCTGACGTTTGAACTCGGCCATTTCGAAATCCGGTGTCAGCTGGATCGCGGTGGTCGGGCAGGCTTCCTCGCAGAGGCCGCAGAAAATGCAGCGCGAGAAGTTGATGCGGAAGAAGTCCGGGTACCAGCGACCGTCTTCGGTTTCGGCTTTCTGCAGCGAGATGCAACCGACCGGGCAAGCCACGGCGCACAGGTTGCAGGCTACGCAGCGCTCTTCACCGTCGGGGTCGCGGGTCAGGACGATACGGCCACGGTAGCGCGGCGGCAGGTAGACCGGTTCTTCCGGGTACTGCAGCGTGTCGCGCTTGCGGAAGGCGTGGCCGAAAATCATCACCAGGCTGCGAAGCTGGGTGTAGAGGCCATGCACGATGTCAAAAATGTACTTCATGATTCTCTATCCTCACTGAGCCGCGACGGCGGGCGTGTTGAGCAACACGATCGCAGCGGTCACCAGCATGTTGACGAGGGTCAGCGGCAGGCAGAACTTCCAGCTGAAATCCATCACTTGGTCATACCGTGGGCGCGGAATCGAAGCGCGCAGCAGGATGAACATCATGATGAAGAAACCGGTTTTCAGTGCGAACCAGATGAACGGGATCTGCGGCAGGATGCCGAACGGACCGTGCCAGCCACCGAAGAACAAGGTCACCAGCAGTGCCGAGATCAGCACGATGCCGATGTACTCGCCCACGAAGAACATGCCCCATTTCATGCCGGCGTATTCAATGTGGTAACCGTCGGCCAGTTCCTGTTCCGCTTCCGGCTGGTCGAACGGGTGACGGTGAGTCACGGCGACGCCGGCGATGAAGAAGGTCAGGAAACCGAAGATCTGCGGGATGATGAACCACAGGTGCTGGGCCTGGTAATCAACGATGTCGCGCATGTTGAACGAACCGACCTGGATCACGATGCCCATCAGCGACAGGCCCATGAACACTTCGTACGACACGGTCTGAGCCGAGGCACGCAAGCTGCCCAAAAGGGCGAACTTGTTGTTACTCGACCAACCGGCGAACAACACCGCGTAGACCGACAGACCGGCCATGGCGAAGAAGAACAGGATGCCGATGTTCAGGTCCGCCACACCCCAGGTCGGGGTGATCGGGATGATCGCAAAGGCAATCAGCAGGGCGCTCATGGCCACGACCGGTGCCAGGGTGAAGATCATCTTGTCGGCGAATGGAGGCGTCCAGTCTTCCTTGAAGAACATCTTGATCATGTCGGCGGCGATCTGGAACGCACCGAACGGACCGACACGGTTCGGACCGTAACGGTCCTGCCAGAGGGCGAGCAGACGACGCTCGACCCAGCTGAGCAGGGCGCCGCAGATCACCACGGCCAGCAGAATCACCACGGCCTTGAGGACCGCGATGATGATGTCGATCACTTCAGGAGTGAACCAGGTCATTGAGCTGCCTCCTGCAGACCGTCAACGGATTTGCCAAAGATTGCTGGCGGGATGCCGGCGATGCCCGCAGGCAGTGCCACCAGACCGGCGCCCAGCTCTTCGTTGATTCGCAGTGGCAGACGCAGGGTCTGGCCAGCCACGTTCAAGCTGAGCATGGCGCCGTCGTTGACACCCAGGCGGTCGGCTTCGGACTTGGCCAGTGCGACGTAAGCGGCCGGAATGCGTTCCTGGACCGGAGCGGCTTTCGAAGAGTTCTCTTCGCTGCCGAACAGGTGGAAGAACGGCACGGCCTGCCAGGTGCCCGGAGCCGGGTTGAACGCGCGCGGAACAGCTGCGAACCAGTTCAGCGAGTCACCGGTGCTTTCGATCAGGCGGGTGCCCGGGTCGCCAGCGCGGATGTGACCACCGACTTCGTCCTGGAACTTGTTCCAGGCTTGCGGCGAGTTCCAGCCCGGAGACCAGGCGAATGGCACTTGCTGACGTGGTTCGGCCGAACCCGAGTAACCTTCCATGGAGAAGGCGAAAGCGGTGTCCTTGTCTTGCGGGGTACGCGGTTCGTGCACGCTGATGTCGGCGCGCATGGCGGTACGACCGGAGTAACGCAGCGGTTCACGGGCCAGCTTCAGACCCTTGATGCGGAACGCGGCGGACGGTGCGGCGTCGACGATGGCGGCCAGTTGCGGGGTGCTCGAAGCGACCGCAGCGGTGACGTGGTCCAGCTGGGTCCAGTCGATGGCCTGGTTCAGCAGGGTTGCGCGCAGGGCGTGCAACCAGCGCCAGCCTTCGTGAACCAGGATGCTCGCGTCCATGTATTGCGGGTCGAACACCTGGAAGAAGCGCTGGGCACGGCCTTCCTGGCTGACCAGGGTACCGTCGCCTTCGGCGAAGCTGGCGGCTGGCAGGATCAGGTGGGCACGGTCAGTGGTGGCGGTCTTCTGATGGTCGGCGACGATCAGCACTTTCGCAGCGTTCAGGGCCGCGTCGACACGGGCCTTGTCGGTACGGGTGTACAGATCGTTTTCCAGCACGACGATGGCGTCGGCCTTGCCGTCGATCACTGCTTGCAGTGCGGCATCGACCGATTCGCCACCGAGCATGGCCAGGCCGAGGCTGTTGGCCTCTGGCACGATCAGGCTGATGGAACCGTTCTTCTCGCGCAGCTTCAGGGCCTTGGCGATGTTCGCGGCAGCTTCGATCAAGGCTTTGGAGCCCAGGGAAGTACCGGCGATGATCAGCGGGCGCTTGGCAGCGAGCAGGGCGTCGGCGATTCGCTTGGCCAGCTCCAGGGCTTCGGCATCCAGACCTTCGACGGCAGGCGCGCTGGCGTCGAGGGCGTGAGCGACGGCGAAACCGATGCGGGCCAGGTCGTCCGGAGCGGCGTGAACACACTCTTCGGCGATGTCGTCGAGCTTGGTTTCAGCCAGGCTGGCGATGAACAGCGGGTTCAGCGCGTGCTGACCGATGTTCTTCACTGCGGCGTCGAGCCAAGGCTGAACGCGCATGGCGTCGGCCATCTCTTCGGCCTTGCCCTTGACCGATTGACGCAGGGCCAGGGCCATGCGAGCTGCAGTCTGGGTCAGGTCTTCGCCGAGGACGAACACGGCGTCGTGATCTTCGATGTCGCGCATGTTCGGCACAGGCAGCGGGCTGTCTTTCAACACCTGCAAGACCAGACGGATGCGCTCCAGCTCGGAAGCTTCGATACCGGAGTAGAAGTGCTCGGCACCGACCAGTTCGCGCAACGCGTAGTTGCTTTCGAGGCTGGCGCGAGGCGAACCGATACCGACGATGTTGCGACCGCGCAGCAGATCGGCGGCTTTATCCAGTGCTTCGTCCAGGCTCAGCTTGGCGCCGTTGGCGAGCAGAGGTTGGCGTGGACGGTCGGTGCGGTTGACGTAGCCGTAGCCGAAACGGCCACGGTCGCACAGGAAGTACTGGTTCACCGAACCGTTGTAGCGGTTTTCGATGCGACGCAGTTCACCGTAGCGCTCGCCCGGGGAAATGTTGCAGCCGCTGGAGCAGCCATGGCAGATGCTCGGCGAGAACTGCATGTCCCACTTGCGGTTGTAGCGCTCGGAGTGGGTCTTGTCGGTGAACACACCGGTCGGGCAGACCTCGGTGAGGTTGCCGGAGAACTCGCTTTCCAGCACACCGTCTTCAACGCGACCGAAGTACACGTTGTCGTGGGCGCCGTAGACGCCCAGGTCGGTGCCGCCGGCGTAGTCCTTGTAGAAGCGCACGCAGCGGTAGCAAGCGATGCAGCGGTTCATCTCGTGGGAAATGAACGGGCCCAGTTGCTGGTTCTGGTGGGTACGCTTGGTGAAGCGGTAACGGCGCTCGTTGTGGCCGGTCATTACCGTCATGTCTTGCAGGTGGCAGTGACCGCCTTCCTCACAGACCGGGCAGTCGTGAGGGTGGTTGGTCATCAGCCATTCGACAACGCTGGCGCGGAAGGCCTTGGATTCTTCATCGTCGATGGAGATCCAGGTGTTGTCGGTGGCAGGGGTCATGCAGGACATGACGATGCGACCACGGGTGTCGTTCTCGTCGGTGTACTGCTTGACCGCACACTGGCGGCAAGCGCCAACGCTGCCCAGGGCAGGGTGCCAGCAGAAATACGGAATATCGAGGCCTAGCGACAGACATGCCTGTAACAGGTTGTCTGCCCCGTCGACTTCGAGCGCTTTGCCGTCTACGTGGATAGTGGCCATGGTTCAAAGTTCTTCGTTGGCCCGGTGTCAGCGGGCGTGGCTAATGGAATCTTGTCATCCGCGCGAATCAACACAGCCGGTAAAGGCGTCATCGCACGAAAAGCGAAGGGCACGGACCCTTCGCTTTTTTTAAGCGTTTACGCGCCGACTACGATCGGCTTTGCTAGAGGCGGGACGGCGGCGCTTGCAGGCGCGATACCGGCTTCGAACTCATGGCGGAAGTATTTGATGGCGCTGCCCAATGGCTCCACGGCGCCCGGTGCGTGAGCACAGAAGGTCTTGCCCGGGCCCAGGTAACCGACCAGACCCAGCAGGGTCTCGATGTCGCCGGCTTGCCCCTGACCGTTCTCGATCGCCATCAGGAGCTTGACGCTCCAAGGCAATCCATCACGGCAAGGGGTGCAGAAGCCGCAGGATTCGCGGGCGAAGAACTGCTCCATGTTGCGCAGCAGGGACACCATATTGATGCTGTCGTCCACCGCCATGGCCAGGCCGGTACCCATACGGGTGCCCACTTTGGCGATGCCGCCGGCGTACATTTGTGCATCCAGGTGTTCCGGCAACAGGAAACCGGTACCGGCTCCGCCTGGCTGCCAGGCCTTGAGCTTGTAACCGTCGCGCATGCCGCCGGCGTAGTCTTCGAACAGCTCGCGTGCGGTCACGCCGAACGGCAGCTCCCACAGGCCAGGGTTCTTGACCTTGCCGGAGAAGCCCATGAGCTTGGTGCCCATGTCTTCACTGCCTTCGCGAGCCAGGGATTTGTACCAGTCCACGCCGTCGGCAATGATTGCCGGCACGTTGCACAGGGTCTCGACGTTGTTCACGCAGGTCGGCTTGCCCCACACGCCAACGGCGGCAGGGAAGGGTGGCTTGGAGCGCGGGTTGGCGCGGCGGCCTTCGAGGGAGTTGATCAGTGCGGTTTCTTCACCGCAGATGTAACGCCCGGCGCCGGTGTGGACGAACAGCTCGAAATCAAAACCCGAACCCAGAATGTTCTTGCCCAAAAGGCCCGCAGCCTTGGCTTCTTCCACGGCACGGTTCAGGTGCTTGGCGGCGGTGGTGTACTCGCCACGCAGGAAGATGTAGCCACGGTAGGTTTTCAGAGCGCGGGCACTGATCAGCATGCCTTCGATCAGCAGATGGGGCAGTTGCTCCATCAGCATGCGGTCTTTCCAGGTATTGGGTTCCATTTCGTCCGCGTTGCACAGCAGGTAGCGGATGTTGATGGATTCGTCTTTGGGCATCAGGCCCCACTTCACGCCAGTGGGGAAGCCTGCACCGCCGCGGCCCTTGAGGCCGGAGTCTTTCACGGTCTGGACGATGTCGTCCTGAGCCATGTCGGCGAAGGCCTTGCGCGCAGCGGCGTAACCGTTCTTGGCCTGGTACTCGTCGAGCCAGACGGCTTCGCCGTCGTCACGCAGACGCCAGGTGAGCGGGTGAGTCTCGGCCGAACGCTTGATGCGGTTGGCAGGACCGAAGGAAGTCAGGGTCATACGTAGCCCTCGAGCAATTTGGCAACGCCAGCTGGCTGCACATCACCGAACGTGTCGTCGTCGATCATCAGCGCCGGCGCCTTGTCGCAGTTGCCGAGGCAGCAGACCGGCAGCAGGGTGAAACGACCGTCGGCAGTGGTCTGGCCCAGGCCGATGCCCAGCTTGCTCTGGATTTCGCTGACTACGGACTCGTGGCCGCCGATGTAGCAGACCATGCTGTCGCAGACGCGAATGATGTGGCGACCCACCGGTTGACGGAAGATCTGACTATAGAAGGTTGCAACGCCTTCGACGTCGCTGGCGGGGATGCCCAGGATTTCGCCGATGGCGTACAGGGCGCCGTCCGGCACCCAGCCACGTTCCTTCTGAACAATCTTCAAAGCTTCGATCGACGCCGCGCGCGGGTCTTCGTAGTGATGCAACTCGTGCTCGATGGCCGAGCGCTCGGTTTCACTCAAGGTGAAACGGTCTGTCTGGATAAGCGTGCTGTTCATGCTTAGCGGTCCACGTCGGCCATAACGAAATCGATACTACCCAGGTACGCGATCAAGTCCGCGACCATGCTGCCTTTGATCACCGAAGGGATCTGCTGCAGGTGGGCGAAGCTTGGGGTACGGATCCGGGTGCGGTAGCTCATGGTGCCGCCATCGCTCGTCAGGTAATAACTGTTGATACCCTTGGTCGCTTCGATCATCTGGAAGGATTCGTTGGCCGGCATGACCGGGCCCCACGAAACTTGCAGGAAGTGCGTGATCAGGGTTTCGATGTGCTGCAGCGTGCGCTCTTTCGGCGGCGGCGTGGTCAGCGGGTGATCCGCCTTGTACGGGCCTTCCGGCATGTTGCGCAGGCACTGGTCGATGATCTTGATGCTCTGGCGCATTTCTTCCACGCGCACGATGCAACGGTCATAGGCATCGCCGTTGGCGGCCAGCGGTACTTCGAATTCGAAGTTCTCGTAGCCCGAGTACGGACGCGCCTTACGCAGGTCGAAGTCGCAACCGGTGGAACGCAGACCGGCACCGGTGACACCCCATTCCAGGGCTTGCTTGGTGTTGTAGTCGGCGACGCCGATGGTACGGCCACGCAGGATGCTGTTGTCCAGGGCGGCCTTCTGGTATTCGTCCAGACGCTTTGGCATCCACTCGACGAAATCCTTGACCAGCTTTTCCCAGCCGCGCGGCAGGTCGTGGGCGACGCCACCAATGCGGTACCAGGCCGGGTGCAGGCGGAAACCGGTGATGGCTTCGATCACGGTGTAGGCGCGCTGACGGTCGGTGAAGGTGAAGAACACCGGGGTCATGGCGCCAACGTCCTGGATGTAGGTACCCAGGAACAGCAGGTGGCTGGTGATCCGGAAGAACTCGGCCATCATGATGCGGATGACGTCGACCTTCTCTGGCACCTTGATGCCGGCCAGCTTCTCGACCGAAAGCACGTACGGCAGGTTGTTCATCACGCCGCCGAGGTAGTCGATACGGTCGGTGTACGGGATGAAGCTGTGCCAGGACTGACGCTCGGCCATCTTCTCGGCACCACGGTGGTGGTAACCGATGTCCGGTACGCAATCGACGATCTCTTCACCGTCCAGCTGCAGGATGATGCGGAATGCACCGTGCGCGGAAGGGTGGTTCGGGCCGAGGTTGAGGAACATGTAGTCCTCGTTCGGGCCGGAACGTTTCATGCCCCAGTCTTCCGGCTTGAAGCGCGCGGACTCTTCTTCGAGCTGCTGCTTGGCCAGGTTCAGGGTGAACGGATCGAACTCGGTGGCGCGGGCCGGGAAGTCCTTGCGCAGCGGGTGACCTTCCCAGGTCGGCGGCATCATGATGCGCGACAGGTGCGGGTGGCCTTTGAAGTCGATGCCGTACATGTCCCAGACTTCACGCTCGTACCAGTTGGCGTTCGGCCAGATGCTGGTGACGGTCGGCAAGCTGAGGTCGCTCTCGGACAAGGCGACCTTGATCATCACGTCACTATTACGCTCGATCGACATCAAGTGATAGAAGACGGAGAAGTCGACGCCGTTGGGCAGCCCTTGACGCTTGGTGCGCAGACGCTCGTCCACGCCGTGCAGGTCATAGAGCATGACGTACGGCTTGGGCAGGTTGCGCAGGAAGGTCAGGACTTCGACGAGTTTGGCGCGGGCAACCCAAAGCACCGGCATGCCGGTGCGGGTAGGCTGGGCGGTGAATGCCTCGGGGCCAAAACGGTTGTTCAGTTCGACGACCACATCCTGGTCGTCTGCCTTGTAAGGCGGGATGTACAGAGCACTGCCTGTAGTCATGGTTATTTATCGCTTTCGGTCAACGTAAAGAATGAAGCCAGTTTTTCGTTTCTTTGAAACAGCGGAACTGGATCAGACTTCGTCGGGGCTGCGCAGGTTGGTTACCTGAATACGCTGTTCGCGGCGCTTTTCCTTTTCCGATGGCATGTCGGCGCGATAGACGCCTTGATCGCCAACGACCCAGGAAAGTGGGCGACGCTCCTGGCCAATCGACTCCTGCAGCAGCATCAAGCCTTGCAGGAAAGCCTCAGGGCGAGGCGGGCAGCCAGGCACGTAGACGTCCACGGGCAGGAACTTGTCCACCCCTTGAACCACGGAGTAGATGTCGTACATGCCACCAGAGTTGGCGCACGAACCCATGGAGATAACCCATTTCGGTTCGAGCATCTGCTCGTAGAGACGCTGGATGATCGGCGCCATCTTGATAAAGCAGGTACCGGCGATAACCATGAAATCCGCCTGGCGCGGTGATGCCCGGATAACTTCGGCGCCAAAGCGCGCGATGTCGTGGGGCGCCGTGAAGGCGGTGGTCATTTCCACGTAGCAGCACGAAAGGCCGAAGTTATACGGCCACAGGGAGTTCTTGCGACCCCAGTTGATGGCGCCGCTAAGCACGTCTTCGAGCTTGCCCATGAAAATGTTTTTGTGGACTTGATCTTCTAACGGATCGGAAACGGTTTCCCGTTGGCCAATCGGATACTGCTCGTTAGGAGCATCGGGGTCGATCCTGGTGAGATTGTATTGCATTGCCAAAGCCTCATTGTTTCAGCTTCGCTTGCCGCTTGCGCCGAGCTTCCGGAGCCCAGTCAAGGGCGCCCACTCGGAATAGGTAGACAAGACCTGCCAACAGAATTGCTATGAAAACGAGAGCTTCGACGAATCCGGTCCAGCCGCTTTCGCGGACGGACACAGACCATGCAAAGAGAAAGAGGGCTTCGATATCGAAAATCACGAAGAGCATCGCGACCAGATAGAATTTGGCTGAGAGCCGCAAGCGGGCGCCACCTGTAGGTAGCATGCCGGACTCGAACGGTTCGTTTTTGCTGCGGCCCCAGGCTTTTGACCCGAGGAGGCTGGAGACGCCCAGCATGAAGGCACAGAGGCCGATGACGCCTAGAAGGAAAATGGCAAAGCCCCAGTTGTGGGCCATGAGTCCTGTCGCTTCGGGCATGCTGGTAATCCTTAACAGAGAGCAAGGGTCTCTGAGCTTGAAAAGAAACAATGCAGTGACGATATGTCGCAGCAATCAATCCCGCTGATTTTATGGCTAAACACCCTGCAAGTAAAATTCCTATAGCGAAATTATTTATAGGAATAAGGACATAGCGATGCCCCAAAACCCCTGTAGCCCTTGCGTTGCGGGCATTAGCCGATTTTTCGTCAATTATGTTTTGTAGGTAATGTAACGAAGATAGTTTTAGCTAAATGATAATCAATATTGTTTGGCTTGGATTTTAAACTGTTTATCCGGTTTGAAGTTGGGAAGTTGTCTTATATGGGGGTTACTGCAAGTAGCGGTGGTGGAGGTTTTAGCGGACTTTCCTGGCGTCGATAGCGCTCTGCGTAGGTGATTTTCTGCGAACACCACCGCCCCTTGTAGGAGCGAGCCCGCTCGCGATAGCGGTCTGTCAGGCCACATCTCTGCCAAATGTGAGTGCCTCATCGCGAGCAGGCTCGCTCCTACAAGGATTTGCGGTGTGAATTGCGCGCAAAAAAACGCCCCGAACCAGGCGGGGCGTCAGATGTGCAGCGTTGCGGTTAGCTTTTCAGTCGGTCCGCAGCGGCTGATGTCTTAGACGAAGCAGAATCAGTGGAACTGTTCTTCTTCAGTCGAACCGGTCAGCGCGGTCACCGAAGACGAACCACCCTGGATCACGGTGGTCATGTCGTCGAAGTAGCCGGTACCCACTTCCTGCTGGTGAGCCACGAAGGTGTAACCCTTGGCGGCGTCAGCGAATTCCTGCTCTTGCAGCTTCACGTAGGCAGTCATGTCGTTGCGGGCGTAGTCGTGCGCCAGGTTGAACATGCTGTGCCACATGTTGTGAATGCCGGCCAGGGTGATGAACTGGTGCTTGTAGCCCATGGCGGACAGTTCGCGCTGGAACTTGGCGATGGTCGCGTCGTCCAGGTTTTTCTTCCAGTTGAAGGAAGGCGAGCAGTTGTACGACAGCAGTTGGTCCGGGTATTCCTTCTTGATCGCTTCGGCGAAGCGACGAGCCTCGTCCAGGTCCGGCTTGGCGGTTTCGCACCAGATCAGGTCGGCGTACGGCGCGTAGGCCAGGCCACGAGCGATCGCCTGGTCCAGGCCGGCGCGTACTTTGTAGAAGCCTTCCTGGGTGCGTTCGCCAGTCACGAATGGCTGGTCGTACGGGTCGCAGTCGGAGGTCAGCAGGTCGGCTGCGTTGGCGTCGGTACGGGCCAGGATGATGGTCGGAGTACCGGCAACGTCAGCTGCCAGACGGGCAGCGACCAGCTTCTGCACTGCTTCCTGGGTAGGAACCAGTACCTTGCCGCCCATGTGACCGCATTTCTTCACGGAAGCCAGTTGGTCTTCGAAGTGAACGCCGGCGGCGCCTGCTTCGATCATGCTCTTCATCAGCTCGTAGGCGTTCAGTACGCCGCCGAAACCGGCTTCAGCGTCAGCCACGATTGGCGCGAAGTAGTCGATGTAGCCTTCGTCGCCCGGATTCTTGCCGGCTTTCCACTGGATCTGGTCGGCGCGACGGAACGAGTTGTTGATGCGCTTGACCACGGTTGGAACCGAGTCCACCGGGTACAGCGACTGGTCCGGGTACATCGATTCGGCGGAGTTGTTGTCCGCGGCTACTTGCCAGCCCGACAGGTAGATCGCCTGGATACCGGCTTTGACTTGTTGTACGGCCTGGCCGCCGGTCAGGGCGCCCATGCAGTTGACGAAATCTTTCTCTGGACGGAAGGATGGCTTGGCACCCTGGGTGACCAGGTTCCACAGCTTCTCGGCGCCCATTCTTGCAAAGGTGTGCTCTGGTTGAACCGAGCCACGCAGGCGGACGACGTCAGCAGCAGAGTAGGTGCGTGTCACGCCTTTCCAGCGCGGGTTTTCAGCCCAGTCTTTTTCAAGGGCTGCAATTTGCTGTTCGCGTGTCAGTGCCATGGAGATAAACCTCGTCGCGTCTTTATGAAAAGTTGTTCTGCGGTGGAATATTCATGCGCTCGCTGACCAGAGACTTTGGTGCTCAGGTCGGTATCGGCGGGGATGGCGACGGGATGAACGATGGGCTCGAGGGGAAGTGAGCAGGTAAGGGCGAAACTGCGGGCGCATTCGGGCGTCGTGGGCCTTGGTACGAACATCAGTGTGGTGCCGGGTTTACCTAATTACGCTTCCGTCCCTCGGGACAACTTCGTTCCAGTCGGCAACCTCGTCAAACACACCTTGTGGGCGGTACAGACACGAAGCGGTTCGCGGGGGTAGTAGCGAACATCGCCTCGAAGGCCCTTGCCAGGGCCTCTGATTAGCGGGAGCGAGGCCATCATGCCTTCGCTTTTTTGCCTCGTCAAACATTTTGTAGTGCTTTTTTTTCAGCACTACATCTTTGGTCTAATACGACTCGCCAGTCAGTTTTCGGTGTCTCAGTCCAAAGTATCGACTTTCACCCGCAGGGTCATGTCATTGCGGCTCTGGGTAGAGTAACTGCGGGCTATGCCTTGTTTGTCGGCCTGTGTCTGGCCATTGACGCCGGCCAGCAGGATCCATTCGCCCAGGCGGCCGGTGACGGTTGTGTCGGTGCTTTGCACGTTCACTACATCGGGACGTTCCTGGCTCATGCGGTCATGGTTGGTACTGATCGACAGGTGGACGATCTCGCCGGTGACGCTGGCGGTGACGTAGAAACCCTGGGTGACGTTGCGGTATTGGGTCTGGCTGCTGTAACCGCCATAGGAGTCGCTCTGGCTGCTGGTGATCGGTACGCTCTGACCAACCTGGATCAGGGCCGGCATGCCATCGGTGGCCTGGATTTGCTGAATGCCGCCGTCACGGCTATCGGTGCTACGATTGATGATGCGGACCTGGCTGGGTTTGGCGCCGTTGACCGAATAGCCCTGATCGCCCTGAACGTTGTTTTCGTTGGTGTCGACGGTGATCAGCAAGCGCTTGGGGGCGGTATCGAGTTGACCGATCAAGGTCTTAAGTTCGTCGATTTTGCGCTGATCGGCGTTGACAATGAGTTGATTGCCGTAGGCGCTGACCTGGCCTTCCTTACCGATGAAATTTTGCGCCACCGGCAGCATGTCAGCGCTGGTGTGATAGTTCAGGGGCACGATTTCGGTGGCCGCCATGGCTGAAAAACTGCATGCCACCAGCAGTGTGCTGAGCAGGGTGCGTAGGGACATTTCCGTTATCTCCGACTTCGAATTCTTGATCTGTAGGAGCGAGCCTGCTCGCGATGGTGTTGAGCGATTACGTGGGAAGCCTGATACCCCGCGGTGCTCTCAAGTGCATCGCGAGCAGGCTCGCTCCTACAGGTAAAGGTGAATGTGTTGATAGTGCCAGTTTGTCGGCCTGTATTGGGTCTAGTTGAATCCTAGACAGCAAAACGCCCCGGCATCCGAAAATGGCGGGGCGTTTTGTGGTGTGTTTCACAGCCTGTTCGCGATTGCCTCAGGCGGAATGGCGCACCATGTCCACATGCGGAATTCCTGCTTCCAGAAACTCCTCACTGACCATGCTGAAGCCCAGGCGCTCATAGAACGCCGTGGCCTGAACCTGAGCGCTGAGCATCTGCTGCTTCAGGCCGCGCTTCTCGGCTTCGTCGATCACCGCGTGCATCAGTGCATCGCCGACTTTCAGACCGCGCCAGTCCTTGAGCACCGACACACGGCCAACGTGGCCATCAGGCAGCAGGCGTGCGGTGCCAATGGGAAAGTCGCCTTCGAGGGCGAGGAAATGCACGGCCGTCACATCGTCGGCATCCCATTCCAGTTCAGGCGGAACGGACTGCTCGGCGACGAACACCGCTTCACGAATGCGCCGGATCTCGGCGTTGTCCTTTTGCCAGTCTGCGACACGTACGTGAATCTTATTCATCGGCAAACCCCAGGCTTCCTTGCTTGACCAGTTCACACAACAGGCCGCGGCCGTCTTCGTCGCTCAGCCAATCACCGAGGTTATCGGTATGCAGGGCGTCAGCCGAGCAGATCAGCTTCAGCAGTTCGCGCAGCTTGCCCGGCAGATAACGGCTCTGGCCGCTGGCGAACAGCAGCAGATCGTCATCGACTTCGGACCACGCCAGGCGTGCGCTCGGGTTGCGGATCAGGATGGCGCCGTCTTCGAGTGCGCTGAGGAAGTCTTCTTCTTCGACGTCTTCCGGGCCGACCACGAGCTCTGGATAACGTGGCTCGGTCATGTACTGGCCGAACCAGGTCAGCAGCAGGCGTTCGTCGCTCATGTGTTCGGCGAGCAGGGCCTTGAGGCGTCCGAGGGCGTCATGCTGGATCTGATGTGGATCATCGCTGACTGGTTTCGCATCAGCGTCGGTGTAGCGCTCTTCGTCAGTCAAAAACTGGCTGAGGAAGTCGGTGAAGTGGGTCAGCACTTCAGCGGCGCTCGGTGCGCGGAAGCCAACCGAGTAGGTCATGCAGTCGTCCACGGCCACGCCGCAGTGAGCCAGGCGCGGCGGCAGGTACAGCATGTCGCCTGGTTCCAGTACCCATTCTTCGGTCTGTTCGAATTCGGCGAGGATGCGCAGGTCGGCGTGCTGCAGCAGCGGGCTTTCGGTGTCGCACATCTGGCCGATTTTCCAGTTGCGCTTGCCGTGGCCTTGCAGCAGGAACACGTCGTAGTTGTCGAAGTGCGGACCGACGCTGCCGCCTGGAGCGGCGAAGCTGATCATCACGTCGTCGACGCGCCAGCTTGGCAGGAAGCGGAAGTTTTCCAGCAACTCGCTGACTTCCGGCACGAACTGGTCGACCGCCTGCACCAGCAGGGTCCAGTCGCGCTCCGGCAATTTGCTGAATTCGTCTTCGGCGAACGGGCCGCGACGCAACTCCCATGGGCGCTCGCCGTTCTCGATCACCAGGCGCGATTCGACTTCTTCTTCCAGGGCCAGGCCGGCGAGTTCGTCGGCGTCGATCGGGCTTTCGAAATCAGGAATCGCCTGACGGATCAGCAGTGGTTTTTTCTGCCAGTAATCGCGCATGAACTCGCGCGCCGTAAGACCACCCAGAAGTTGAAGAGGAATATCGGGATTCATATGTAACCTATTGAAAAAAAGCATTTTTCAGACGGGAATAAAAACGCCCGGCGCGGCCGGGCGTCTCAAACGGGTCAAGCAGTCGATCAGATGCGTTTTGCTTGCGCTACAGCGTTGCCGATGTAGTTGGCCGGAGTCAGTTGCTTGAGCTCGGCTTTCGCTTCGGCTGGCATCTCCAGGCCATCGATGAAAGTCTGCAGCGCTTCTGGGCTGATGCCCTTGCCGCGCGTCAGTTCTTTCAGCTTCTCGTACGGGTTTTCGATGTTGTAGCGGCGCATCACGGTCTGGATCGGCTCGGCGAGGACTTCCCAGCAGGCGTCCAGGTCTTCGGCGATCTTCTGCGCGTTCAGCTCAAGCTTGCTGATGCCTTTGAGGCTCGCTTCGTACGCGATCACGCTGTGGGCGAAGCCGACACCGAGGTTGCGCAGGACGGTGGAGTCCGTCAGATCGCGCTGCCAGCGTGAGATCGGCAGCTTGCTCGCCAGGTGCTGGAACAGTGCGTTGGCGATACCCAGGTTGCCTTCGGAGTTTTCGAAGTCGATCGGGTTGACCTTGTGCGGCATGGTCGACGAACCGATTTCGCCAGCGATGGTGCGCTGTTTGAAATAACCCAGGGAGATGTAGCCCCAGATATCGCGGTCGAAGTCGATCAGGATGGTGTTGAAACGCGCGATCGCGTCGAACAGCTCGGCGATGTAATCGTGCGGCTCGATCTGCGTGGTGTACGGGTTGAAGCCCAGACCCAGCTCGTCTTCGATGAAGGCGCGGGCGTTGGCTTCCCAGTCGATCTGCGGGTAGGCCGACAGGTGCGCGTTGTAGTTGCCGACGGCGCCGTTGATCTTGCCCAGCAGCGGAACGGCGGCGACCTGAGCGATCTGGCGCTCCAGGCGGTAAACCACGTTGGCCAGTTCTTTGCCCAGGGTGGTCGGCGAAGCCGGTTGACCGTGGGTGCGCGACAGCATTGGCACGTCAGCGAAACGCTGGGCCAGTTCGCGGATGGCGTTGGCGGTCTGGCGCATCAGCGGCAGCATCACGTCATCACGGCCTTCGCGCAGCATCAGGGCGTGGGACAGGTTGTTGATGTCCTCGCTGGTGCAGGCGAAGTGGATGAATTCGCTGACCTTGGCCAGTTCCGGCAGTTTGGCCGCTTGCTCTTTGAGCAGGTATTCGATGGCTTTGACGTCGTGGTTGGTGGTGCGCTCGATCTCTTTGACGCGCTCGGCGTGTTCCAGAGAGAAGTTTTCCGCCAAGGCGTTGAGTACAGCGTTGGCTTCGGCGGAGAACGCCGGCACTTCGCTGATGGCAGGGTGAGCGGCCAGGCGCTGGAGCCAGCGTACTTCAACCAGAACGCGGGCACGGATCAGGCCGTACTCGCTGAAAATTGGGCGCAGGGCCTGGGTTTTGCCGGCGTAGCGGCCGTCAACAGGGGAAACCGCAGTGAGCGAAGAGAGCTGCATGGGGTGTTCTCGGACAGTCGGGCAACGAAATGGGGCGCGTATCATACATGAAAATATCCGCGGGTCCGTCGCCAACTGACCAGCGTATTACGCGTTACAGACTACAAAAGGGTGCCGCCGATGCGTTTCAGCTGCTGCGCATCAACGGGTACAGTTCTTTGAGCAGCTTGCGGCGGCTGATTACCAGCTGCCAGCGGTGACCACCCAGCTGCCGCCACAGGCGTGCCGAACGGATGCCGGCGAGCAGCAGGGCGCGAATTTTCGAGGCGTTGCTCGGTTGCTGCAGGTTGCGCATGTCACCGTGCACCTGAATGCGTTGGCGCAGGGTGCTCAGGGTGTCCTGGTACAGCGCGCCGCAGGCGGCGACCACGTTTTCGTGGGCCGGGCCGAAATGGTCGACCTGGGACTGAATCTGCGGCAGGCGCTTGCCGATGATGTCGAGCATGTCATCGCGCTTGGCCAGCTGTCGCTCAAGGCCGAGCATGGACAGTGCATAGCGCAGCGGTTCGCGCTGCAGAGCGCTCGGGTCGCGTTCGAGGGCGCCGATCAGAGCGCGGTAACCTTCGCGCAGATTGATGTCGTCGCCGCCGTAGACTTCCAGGGTGTCCTTGGGGTCGCGGATCAACAGGCTGCCGAGCATGCAGGTCAGGCCTGCTTCGTTGGTCTGACCGGTCTTGGCGATTCTGTCCACCAGCACGGCGGCGAGAAACACGCCGCCCAGCGCTGTCAGTTGCTCCTGAATGGGGCTCATTGCTGTTCGCCTTTGAGAGCGCCTTTGCTGGTCCATGGCTCGGCGACTTCGATCACGCCGCCGCCGAGGCAGATTTCGCCGTCGTAAAACACCACGGACTGGCCTGGAGTGACCGCGCGTTGCGGGTCATCGAAGGTTGCGCGGTAGCCGGTGGCGGTTTTTTCCAGGGTGCAGGGCTGGTCGCACTGGCGGTAGCGGACCTTGGCAGTCAGTCTGCGCGGCTGGCTCAGGTCGATCGGATTAACCCAATAGATGTCGGAGGCGAGCAGGGCGCGGGAGAACAGATACGGATGATCATTGCCCTGGCCTACGATCAGTTCGTTGTGCTCCAGGTCCTTGATCAGGACGTACCACGGCTCGTCGCCAGCATCTTTCAGGCCGCCAATGCCCAGGCCCTGGCGCTGACCGATCGTGTGGTACATCAGGCCGTGATGACGGCCAATGACTTCGCCTTCGGTGGTTTTGATTTCACCCGGTTGAGCCGGCAGGTACTGCTTGAGGAAGTCAGTGAAACGACGCTCGCCGATGAAGCAGATCCCGGTGGAATCCTTTTTCTTCGCGGTCGCCAGTTCGTACTTCTCGGCGATTGCGCGCACCTGGGGCTTTTCCAGTTCGCCGACCGGGAACAGGGTCTTGGCGATCTGTTCGCCGCCGACGGCGTGCAGGAAGTAGCTCTGGTCCTTGTTCGGGTCCAGGCCCTTGAGCAGTTCGGTGCGACCGTCGATGTCGCGGCGGCGCACGTAGTGACCGGTGGCGATCAGGTCGGCACCGAGCATCATCGCGTAGTCGAGGAACGCCTTGAACTTGATCTCGCGGTTGCACAGGATGTCCGGGTTCGGCGTGCGGCCGGCCTTGTACTCTTCAAGGAAGTGCTCGAAGACGTTGTCCCAGTATTCGGCGGCGAAGTTGGCGGTGTGCAGCTTGATGCCGATTTTGTCGCAAACGGCCTGGGCGTCCGCCAGGTCATCCATGGCGGTGCAATATTCGGTTCCGTCGTCTTCTTCCCAGTTCTTCATGAACAGGCCTTCCACCTCGTAGCCCTGCTCGATCAGCAGGAGAGCGGAAACGGAAGAGTCCACGCCGCCGGACATGCCGACAATGACGCGCTTCTTTTGTGTATCAGAAGGGGCTGGATCACGCATAGGAATTCAATGAGTGTCTTGAAAAAGGACGCGATTCTATCAGGCTCGCGCGCGCAAGGCTAAAGGGAAGGGCGGATCAATTCGAGGCTGAAGTGATTGCCGGCCAGATAATCATCGATGCAGCGAATGATCAGCTCGCTGCGCCAGTTGTCGCGCTGCTCGATTAATTCTTCGTGGGTCAACCACTTGGCGCCGACGATGCCGTCGTCCAGTGGGTAATCGGGATGGTGTTTCAGCGCTTTGGCGATGAAGCACACCCGTTGATAGGTTACGCCGTTGCTGGGGGCGGTATAGAGGTAAATGCCCAGCACGCCGGTCGGCTCGACGTCCCAGCCGGTTTCCTCGAGGGTTTCGCGTACGGCCGCTTCGATCAGGGTTTCGTTCGGGTCCAGGTGGCCGGCGGGCTGGTTGAGCACGTTACGGCCACCCTTGGATTCTTCGACCATCAGGAAGCGGCCGTTGTCTTCGACGATGGTGGCGACGGTGATGTGGGGTTGCCAGTCCATGGGGTTCCTCCATAGCAGAATTACATAAGTCACTGTAGGAGCGAGCCTGCTCGCGATCGCGGTGGGGCAGTCGACACCAATGTTGAATGATAAACCGCTATCGCGAGCAGGCTCGCTCCTACAGTGGGGATTTTAGGCAATTCAGAAACAGAAACCCCGGCATGGAGGCCGGGGTTTCTTTACTTCCTTACAACCTTACACCAGCGCAGCAATCGCCGCGTTGAGCGTGGCGCTCGGGCGCATGGCCTTGCTGATCAGCTCGGCATTGGCGTGGTAGTAACCGCCGATGTCCACTGGCTTGCCTTGAACGGCGTTGAGCTCGGCAACGATGGTTGCTTCGTTCTCGGTCAGGGTCTTGGCCAGCGGTGCGAACTGTGCTTGCAGTGCAGCGTCTTCGGTCTGGGCGGCCAGGGCCTGAGCCCAGTACAGCGCCAGGTAGAAGTGGCTGCCGCGGTTGTCGATGTTGCCGACTTTACGCGATGGCGACTTGTTGTTGTCCAGGAACAGGCCGGTCGCCTGATCCAGGGTCTTGGCCAGAACCAGCGCCTTGGCGTTGTTGTAGGTCACGCCCAGGTGTTCCAGGGAAGCGGCCAGGGCCAGGAACTCGCCCAGGGAATCCCAGCGCAGGAAGTTTTCTTCCAGCAACTGCTGAACGTGCTTCGGAGCCGAACCGCCGGCGCCGGTTTCGAACAGGCCGCCACCGTTCATCAGCGGCACGATCGACAGCATCTTGGCGCTGGTGCCCAGTTCCATGATCGGGAACAGGTCGGTCAGGTAGTCACGCAGAACGTTACCGGTGACCGAAATGGTGTCCTTGCCTTCGCGGGTGCGCTGCAGGGTGTACTTCATCGCGGCGACTGGTGCCATGATCTGGATGTCCAGGCCGGCAGTGTCGTGATCCTTCAGGTAAGCCTGAACTTTCTCGATCACCACGCCGTCGTGGGCGCGCATCGGGTCCAGCCAGAAAATGGCCGGAGTGGCGCTTGCGCGGGCACGGTTGACGGCCAGCTTGACCCAATCCTGGATCGGCGCGTCCTTGGTCTGGCACATGCGGAAGATGTCGCCGGCTTCAACGGCCTGCTCCATCAGCACGGTGCCTTTGCTGTCGGTCACGCGAACCACGCCGTCGACCTTGATCTGGAAGGTCTTGTCGTGGGAGCCGTACTCTTCGGCTTTCTTGGCCATCAGGCCAACGTTCGGCACGCTGCCCATGGTGGTCGGATCGAACGCACCGTTTGCCTTGCAGTCTTCGATCACTGCCTGGTAGATGGTGGCGTAGCAGCGATCCGGGATCACGGCCTTGGTGTCGTGCAGCTGGCCATCGGTGCCCCACATCTTGCCGGAGTCACGGATCATGGCAGGCATCGAGGCGTCGACGATGACGTCGCTCGGCACGTGCAGGTTGGTGATGCCCTTGTCGGAGTTGACCATCGCCAGCGAAGGACGAGCGGCGTAGACCGCCTGGATATCGGCTTCGATAGCGGCTTGCTGCTCGGCCGGCAGGGATTTGATGCGGGCGTACAGGTCGCCGATGCCGTTGTTCAGGTTGAAGCCGATCTGTGCCAGCACGTCAGCGTGCTTGGTCAGGGCTTCTTTATAGAACTCGGCAACGATCTGGCCGAACATGATCGGGTCGGAGACCTTCATCATGGTGGCTTTGAGGTGAACCGACAGCAGCACGCCTTGTTGCTTGGCGCTTTCGATTTCGGCGGCGATGAAGGCACGCAGGGCGTTTTTGCTCATCACGGCGCAGTCGAGGATCTCGCCAGCCTGAACGCTGGTTTTTTCCTTCAGGACGGTGGCGGTGCCGTCTTGCGCGATCAGTTCGATCTTCACGGCGTCAGCGGCGTCGATCAGGGCGGCTTTTTCGCTGCCGTAGAAGTCACCGGTGCTCATGTGCGCTACGTGGGACTTGGAGTCCGCAGCCCAGGCGCCCATTTTGTGCGGGTGCTTGCGCGCGTAGTTCTTGACCGACAGCGGGGCGCGACGGTCGGAGTTGCCTTCACGCAGAACCGGGTTCACGGCGCTGCCCTTGACCTTGTCGTAGCGGGCCTTGGCTTCTTTGTCGGCGTCGCAGGTCACGGTTTCCGGGTAGTCCGGCAGGTTGTAGCCCTGGGCTTGCAGTTCCTTGATCGCGGCTTGCAGTTGCGGAACCGAGGCGCTGATGTTCGGCAGCTTGATGATGTTGGCTTCAGGCGTAACGGCCAGTTCGCCCAGTTCGGCGAGGTGGTCGGCTACGGCTTTGTCGCCCAGTTGCTCGGGGAAGCTGGCCAGGATGCGCCCTGCTAGGGAGATATCGCGGGTTTCCATGGCGATATCGGCGGAGGCGGTGAAGGCCTCTACGATTGGCAGCAGTGAATAGGTGGCGAGGGCGGGAGCTTCGTCGGTGAAGGTATAGATGATCTTCGAGCGGGTGGGCATATTCGGATTAACTCTCTCTTCTTTGCTAAAGCGTGCGCAGAAACTCGAGGGGCGCCGGGTAAGCGCGTTCGTTCAAAGTCATCCATGAGCCGAATATCGAGGTTTCTATGCGGTGATGTTGGGTGCATCAGTCGAGCGTCAAGCAGGTGGGCTGAGGTAACAGCCCGGCTTTTGGCGGAAAGTCTCGGCTACGTTTTCCGGTAGCAGGAGAGGTCAGCCGTTGTGACCCGATGGTCAGCGGGCGGCATTATACATAGGTAGCTGGCAATCTGCCGATGGTTCATGCGGATCGATTCTCGTCCATTGGTCTAAAGGTCGCAGGGGCGACCCGCAGGCGACGTCATTCGTCGTGCTTGAGAATGGCGGTTTTCCCTTTGCTTTCAGGCTTGTAGCTCGCCAAAGACGGGGCTTTGCAGCAGATCGACGGAACATAGGGTTTGCGCGTTGATTTAACTGGGTTACGCTCGAACCAAGCCAGATGTTCAATCCAATCGATGGAGTTCAGCATGGGTTACAAGAAGATTCAGGTTCCAGCCGTCGGCGACAAAATCACCGTCAATGCAGACCATTCTCTCAATGTTCCTGACAATCCGATCATCCCGTTCATCGAAGGCGACGGTATTGGCGTCGACGTCAGTCCCGTCATGATCAAAGTGGTTGATGCTGCCGTGGAAAAGGCCTATGGGGGCAAGCGCAAGATTTCCTGGATGGAAGTCTATGCCGGCGAGAAAGCCACCCAGGTCTATGACCAGGACACCTGGCTGCCCCAGGAAACCCTGGATGCCGTGAAAGATTACGTGGTTTCCATCAAGGGCCCGCTGACCACGCCAGTCGGTGGTGGTATCCGCTCGCTCAACGTTGCCCTGCGCCAACAGCTGGATCTGTATGTCTGCCTGCGGCCGGTGGTGTGGTTCCAGGGTGTTCCGAGCCCGGTGAAAAAGCCTGGCGACGTCGATATGGTGATCTTCCGCGAGAACTCCGAAGACATCTATGCCGGTATCGAATGGAAGGCCGGCTCGCCTGAAGCCAATAAAGTCATCAAGTTCCTGAAGGAAGAAATGGGTGTCACCAAGATCCGTTTCGACCAGGACTGCGGCATCGGCATCAAGCCGGTGTCGAAAGAAGGCACCCAGCGCCTGGTGCGCAAGGCCTTGCAGTACGTAGTGGACAACGACCGCAAGTCGCTGACCATCGTGCACAAGGGCAACATCATGAAATTCACCGAAGGTGCCTTCAAGGACTGGGGCTATGAGGTGGCGAAGAACGAATTCGGCGCCGAGCTGCTCGATGGCGGCCCGTGGATGAAGTTCAAGAACCCGAAAACCGGTCGCGAAGTCATCGTCAAGGATGCCATCGCCGACGCCATGCTCCAGCAGATCCTGCTGCGCCCGGCCGAATACGACGTGATTGCCACGCTGAACCTCAACGGCGACTACCTCTCCGACGCCCTGGCGGCGGAAGTGGGTGGTATCGGTATCGCACCGGGCGCCAACCTTTCGGACACCGTGGCCATGTTCGAGGCCACCCATGGCACTGCGCCGAAGTACGCCGGCAAGGATCAGGTCAACCCGGGTTCGGTGATTCTTTCGGCGGAGATGATGCTGCGTCACCTGGGCTGGACCGAGGCGGCGGACCTGATCATCAAGGGCACCAACGGCGCGATCGCGGCCAAGACCGTGACCTATGACTTCGAGCGTCTGATGGAAGGCGCCACGCTGGTTTCGTCTTCCGGATTCGGTGAAGCCCTGATCAAGCACATGTAAGCCCGTCCAGGCTGCAAAAAAATACGCCCGGCTCAAGTGATTGAGCCGGGCGGTTTTTTATGACTGGATTGCGAGCGGGTCGATCAGCTCAGGGCCGTGTCATGGGCGCTGTCGGGCACCGCGACTGCCGCCGCATCAGTATTCTTGATCGCAGCGTCATGAATCTCGACCGCATGCAGGCCCTTGGGCCCCTGAATAATATTGAAGGTGACTGCCTGGCCAGCCTTCAGGGTTTTGTAGCCTTCCATCTTGATGGCCGAGTAGTGGGCAAACAGGTCTTCTGTCTTGCCGTCCTCGTTGATGAAGCCATATCCCTTGGCATTGTTGAACCATTTCACCTTGCCGAACGCCATGCTCATATCCCTCTGCAACAGACCCCATCACTGGAGTATCATCCAGTCCATCCGCAGTCGCTTCTTCAAAAGAAGTTGACTCCGCGGATCTTTTTTACCCACTGTGGGCTCTATTGGTTGTAACACCGTTTTGCCGATAGTCAAGTTGACCCGGCAGGTCGGAGTTGAAATCGCCCAGGACCGCCCCCACCACTGCATTTGCACAACTGACGAACCTTTCTTTCCATGCATGCAATCAGCCAGATTCGACTAACATTCAATCAGGATCGCCCGTTTCTCCAGAAGGATCATCCAGAGGAACACGACGACGATTCCGCAGGCGTTGCTGTTCAGGAGGCCAAGCCTGCTTTACAGGCGCCGCCGATGTACAAGGTTGTTCTGTTTAATGATGACTACACACCGATGGATTTCGTCGTCGAAGTGCTCGAGGTGTTTTTTAACCTGAATCGCGAGCTGGCGACCAAGGTCATGCTGGCCGTCCATACAGAAGGACGGGCAGTATGTGGAGTGTTTACCCGCGACATCGCCGAGACCAAGGCCATGCAGGTCAACCAGTACGCCAGGGAAAGCCAGCATCCGCTACTCTGTGAAATCGAGAAGGACGGTTAATCGCCGGACACTTGGGTATGAGGTGAAGCTATGTTAAACCGCGAGCTCGAAGTCACCCTCAATCTTGCCTTCAAGGAGGCCCGTTCGAAGCGTCATGAGTTCATGACCGTCGAGCATCTCCTGCTGGCCCTATTGGACAATGAGGCTGCCGCCACCGTTCTGCGTGCGTGCGGCGCAAACCTCGACAAACTCAAGCATGACCTGCAGGAGTTCATCGATTCCACCACGCCATTGATCCCCGTGCATGACGAGGATCGCGAGACCCAGCCAACCCTGGGCTTCCAGCGTGTCCTGCAACGTGCTGTGTTTCACGTACAGAGCTCGGGCAAACGCGAAGTGACTGGCGCCAACGTGCTGGTTGCGATCTTCAGTGAGCAAGAGAGTCAGGCAGTGTTCCTGCTGAAACAGCAGAGCGTTGCCCGTATCGATGTCGTCAACTACATCGCCCACGGCATTTCCAAGGTGCCAGGGCACGGCGATCACTCCGAGGGCGAGCAAGATATGCAGGACGACGAGGGCGGTGAGTCTTCTTCTTCAGGCAACCCGCTGGACGCTTATGCCAGCAACCTCAATGAACTCGCACGCCAGGGTCGTATCGATCCGCTGGTGGGGCGTGAGCTGGAGGTCGAGCGCGTTGCGCAGATTCTGGCCCGTCGTCGCAAAAACAATCCTCTGCTTGTAGGCGAGGCGGGCGTGGGTAAAACCGCGATTGCCGAAGGCCTGGCCAAGCGCATTGTCGACAACCAGGTGCCGGACCTGCTGAGCAACAGCGTCGTCTATTCCCTGGACCTCGGTGCACTGCTCGCCGGCACCAAGTATCGCGGTGATTTCGAGAAGCGCTTCAAGGCGCTGCTCAACGAGCTGAAAAAACGTCCGCAAGCCATCCTTTTCATCGACGAGATCCACACCATCATCGGTGCGGGTGCCGCGTCTGGTGGTGTCATGGATGCCTCGAACCTGCTCAAGCCGCTGCTCTCGTCCGGTGATATCCGGTGCATCGGCTCGACCACCTTCCAGGAATTCCGCGGGATCTTCGAGAAGGACCGTGCCCTGGCCCGGCGCTTCCAGAAGGTCGATGTGACAGAGCCTTCGGTGGAAGACACCATCGGTATTTTGCGCGGCTTGAAAGGGCGTTTCGAAACCCATCACAACATCGAGTACAGCGATGAAGCCCTGCGTGCCGCTGCTGAACTGGCGTCGCGCTATATCAATGACCGGCACATGCCGGACAAGGCCATCGACGTCATCGACGAGGCGGGCGCCTATCAGCGTCTGCAACCGGTCGAGAAACGCGTGAAGCGCATCGATGTGCCGCAAGTCGAAGATATCGTCGCGAAAATCGCGCGGATTCCGCCAAAACACGTCACCAGCTCCGACAAGGAACTGCTGCGTAACCTTGAGCGCGACCTGAAGCTGACCGTGTTCGGTCAGGACGCGGCCATCGATTCGTTGGCAACTGCGATCAAGCTGTCCCGCGCGGGGCTCAAGTCGCCGGACAAGCCGGTTGGTTCGTTCCTGTTCGCCGGTCCTACCGGTGTTGGTAAAACCGAAGCGGCGCGGCAATTGGCCAAAGCGCTGGGTGTCGAACTGGTTCGATTCGACATGTCCGAATACATGGAACGTCACACCGTATCGCGTCTGATCGGTGCGCCTCCAGGCTATGTCGGGTTCGATCAGGGCGGTCTGCTGACCGAAGCCATCACCAAGCAGCCGCATTGCGTGCTGTTGCTCGATGAAATCGAGAAGGCACATCCGGAAGTCTTCAACCTGCTGTTGCAGGTTATGGACCACGGTACGCTGACCGACAACAACGGGCGCAAGGCGGACTTCCGTAACGTGATCGTCATCATGACGACCAACGCCGGTGCAGAGACCGCGGCACGTGCTTCGATCGGTTTCACCCTTCAGGATCACTCGTCCGATGCGATGGAAGTGATCAAGAAGAGCTTCACGCCTGAATTCCGTAACCGTCTGGATACCATCATCCAGTTTGGTCGCCTCAGTCACGAGGTCATCAAGAGCGTGGTGGACAAGTTCCTTATCGAACTTCAGGCGCAACTGGAAGACAAGCGTGTCTTGCTGGAAGTCACCGACGCTGCCCGCAGCTGGCTGGCGGCCGGTGGTTACGATGCAATGATGGGTGCTCGACCCATGGCGCGCCTGATCCAGGACAAGATCAAGCGTCCATTGGCGGAGGAGATTCTCTTTGGCGAGCTGGCCGAGCATGGCGGTGTGGTACACATCGACATCAAGGACGGCGAGCTGACCTTCGACTTCGAGACCACGGCCGAAATGGCCTGACGTTGATCGCAACAAAGCAAAAAGGCGCCGTTTGGCGCCTTTTTGCTGTCTGTCAAATCGCAGGCAAACAAAAACGCCCGGCAATGCCGGGCGTCTTGTATTGACCTGCTTAGCGAGCGCGGTAAGTGATGCGCCCTTTGCTCAAGTCATAGGGCGTCAGCTCGACGCGCACTTTGTCACCGGTAAGAATACGAATGTAGTTCTTGCGCATCTTGCCGGAGATATGCGCGGTTACGACGTGCCCATTTTCCAATTCCACGCGAAACATGGTGTTTGGCAGGGTGTCGACGACAGTGCCTTCCATTTCGAAGCTGTCTTCTTTCGACATGCAGTAAAGCCCTCGGTGTCCAGTGAATGGCCCGGTGCAACTGCGCCAGGCAAAAGCGGCGTGCATTGTGCCCGAAAAGTGGGGGGCAAGCCAAGGGGTTTAAGGGGTTGTGCTAGTTCAGGACGACCCAGCGCTGGTTTACCAGCAGCTCGATGGGGCGATATTGGGTCTTGTAGCTCATTTTTTTGCAGTTTTTGATCCAGTAGCCCAGATACACCGCTTCCAGGCCCAGGCGGCGGGCCTCGGCAATCTGCCAGAGGATGGCGAACCGCCCCAGGCTGCGGCGCTCTTCATCCGGTTCATAGAAGGTGTAGACCGCCGACAGGCCGTTCGGCAGAAGGTCGGTGACAGCAATCGCTACCAGCCGGCCATCGAGGCGGAATTCGTAGAAGCGTGAAAACGGCAGGTCGCGGACCAGGAACGTCGAAAACTGATCGCGACTGGGCGGGTACATGTCGCCGTCGGCGTGCCGCTGCTCGATGTAGCGCTGGTAAAGGTCGAAGTACTCTTCACTGAAACCTGGCCGGGCGGGGCGCACCTGCAGGTCGGCGTTGCGCTTGAAAATGCGTTTCTGCTGGCGGTTGGGGGTGAATTGCGCCACGGGGATGCGCGCCGGTACGCACGCATTGCAGTTCTGGCAATGAGGTCGATACAGATGGTCGCCACTGCGACGAAAACCCATTTCCGACAGATCTGCATAGACATGCACATCCATGGGCTGGCTAGGGTCGAGGAACAGGGTCGTGGCCTGCTCTTCAGGCAGATAGCTGCAAGAGTGGGGTTGAGTGGCATAAAACTTCAAACGCGCCAACTCGGTCATGATCAACCCTCGGGATAAGCTTTTGATTAATTGTAAGCCACGCTGGGAAAAGTCGCTCAGCAAACCCAGGTTGCGCGATTGGGCTTGTCTAGATACTGCGACAGGTAGCCGGCGAACGCGCTTCGGGGAATTGCCCTGGCGCCCAGGCTGTGCAGATGATCGGTCGGCATCTGGCAATCTATCAGCACAAAGCCCGATTCCTTGAGGTGTCGCACCAGTGTTGCAAAGCCATATTTTGAGGCATTGTCGGCTCGGCTGAACATGGATTCACCGAAAAATAGCTGGCCCATTGCCAAGCCATACAGTCCTCCAACGAGCACACCCTTGTCCCAGACCTCCACCGAATGCGCATAACCGCGCTTGTGCAATTGCAGGTAGGCGTCCTGCATGGCGCCGGTAATCCAGGTGCCGTCGGCGTATTCCCGTGGCTCGGCGCAGGCGTGGATGACGGCGGCGAAATCCCGGTCGAAGGTCACTTGGAAGCGTTGTTGGCGCAATAATTTGCTAAGGCTGCGGGACGCGTGCAGTTCGTCTGGAAACAAGACGGTGCGCGGATCTGGCGACCACCACAGAATCGGCTGGCCTTCGGAAAACCATGGGAAGCAGCCGTGGCGGTAAGCCTGAATCAACCGGTCGGCAGACAGGTCACCGCCAGCGGCGAGCAAGCCATTGGGGTCGCGCATGGCCTTTTCCAGCGGCGGGAAAGTCAGGGAGTTGCGTTGTAACCAAGTCAGCATGGCGTCCGGGCTTGCAGAAGGGGAGGGGAGTGGCGGGCTCGAAGCCCGCCACCAGTGTGCCGTCAAGCGACGGGAATGTCGTCGAGGTATTTTTCCGCGTCAAGGGCCGCCATGCAGCCTGCCCCGGCGGACGTCACTGCCTGGCGATAAACATGATCGGCCACATCACCGGCGGCAAACACGCCGGCGATGGCGGTCGAGGTGGCATCGCCTTCGCTGCCACCCAAAACCCGCAGATACCCATCGCGCATTTCCAGCTGGCCGACGAACAGATCGGTATTGGGCTTGTGGCCGATGGCGATGAACACGCCGGCCACCGCCAGTTCGGTGAATTCGCCAGTGTGACTGTCACGCAGACGGGCGCCGGTCACGCCGCTGGCATCGCCCAGTACTTCATCGAGATTCTGGTTCCAGTGCAGGCGAATATTGCCGTTGGCGGCTTTGTCGAAGAGTTTGTCCTGAAGAATCTTTTCCGAGCGCAACTTGTCGCGACGGTGGATCAGATGAACTTCCTTGGCGATATTCGACAGATACAACGCTTCTTCAACGGCGGTATTGCCGCCACCAACCACCGCGACAATTTGATTGCGATAGAAGAAACCGTCGCAGGTCGCGCAGGCGGAGACCCCCTTGCCGGCAAAAGTTTCTTCCGACGGCAGCCCCAGATATTGCGCGGATGCGCCGGTGGCGATAATCAACGCATCGCAGGTATAAGTGCCGCTATCGCCGGTTAATTCGAACGGGCGTTGCTGCAACTTGGCCGTATGGATGTGGTCGTAAACGATCTGTGTATCGAAGCGTTCGGCATGTCTTTGCATGCGCTCCATCAGGACCGGGCCGGTGAGACCTTCGACATCACCCGGCCAGTTGTCGACTTCGACCGTGGTGGTGAGCTGGCCACCTGCCTGTATGCCGGTAATGACAACGGGTTTGAGGTTGGCGCGGGCGGCATACACGGCTGCGCTGTAACCGGCAGGGCCGGAGCCGAGAATGATCAGGCGGTGATGTTGCGCTGCGCTCATAAAAACACCTCATAAGCCTTTGTCACAAAAGAAAATGCGTGCTCAAATTGAGCCGCATGTAATGGGCTTTTGACTATGCTGCATACAGTGTTTCAAACATGGCATCGGACGAACAAACCCGTACAATGCGCGGTTGTAACAGTGTTTGAAACAATGCTCGAAACAAGAGTAGCGTTGCGCTTCGTGTTTATAAATGCAGGGGCGCAGTGTTAAAAGTAGTCCCGGTTGAGCGTGTTCACTTTTTTACCTGCCTGGATTGGGCAGTTTTTAGACAATCATCAGATGGACGCGCCATTGGCGCAGGAATAGAAGCGTTTTGAAGAAATCCACCGAAGCACCCAAGACAGTCGTTCCGCTCTGGCGCCAGCAATTGCACTACCGCCTCAAGGAAGGTGCATTGATCGCCATCGGTGCGTTGTGCCTGTTCCTGATGATGGCCTTGCTGACCTATGGCAAGGATGATCCGGGCTGGAGCCACAACAGCAAGATCGATGACGTGCAGAATTTCGGCGGGCCGGCGGGCTCCTACAGTGCCGACATCCTGTTCATGGTGCTGGGTTACTTCGCTTACATCTTCCCGTTGTTGCTGGCGATCAAGGCCTATCAGATCTTCCGTCAGCGCCACGAGCCGTGGCAGTGGAGCGGCTGGCTGTTCTCCTGGCGCCTGATCGGCCTGGTCTTTCTGGTGCTGTCCGGCGCCGCCCTGGCGCATATCCATTTCCATGCCGCGACCGGCTTGCCCGCCGGCGCTGGCGGTGCGCTGGGCGAAAGTCTCGGCGATCTGGCCCGGAACGCCCTGAACATCCAGGGCAGCACGCTGCTGTTCATCGCCCTGTTCCTGTTCGGCCTGACGGTGTTCACCGACCTGTCATGGTTCAAGGTGATGGACGTCACCGGCAAGATCACCCTCGACCTGTTCGAACTGTTCCAGGGCGCCGCCAATCGCTGGTGGGCGGCCCGTACCGAGCGCAAGCAACTGGTTGCGCAATTGCGTGAAGTCGACGATCGCGTGCACGACGTGGTCGCGCCGGCCGTCCCCGACAAGCGTGAGCAGGCCAAGGTCAAGGAGCGCCTGATCGAGCGTGAGCAGGCCCTGAGCAAGCACATGTCCGAGCGCGAGAAGCAGGTGCCGCCGGTGATTGCCCCGGCACCGATCAAGCCGCCAGCGCCGAGCAAGCGCGTGGAGAAAGAGAAACAGGCGCCGTTGTTCGTCGACAGTGCCGTGGAAGGCACCTTGCCGCCGATCTCGATTCTCGACCCTGCGGAAAAGAAACAACTCAATTACTCGCCTGAATCCCTGGCTGCGGTCGGCCACTTGCTTGAAATCAAGCTCAAGGAATTCGGCGTCGAAGTCACCGTGGATTCGATCCACCCGGGTCCGGTGATTACCCGTTACGAAATCCAGCCGGCAGCCGGGGTCAAGGTCAGCCGCATCGCCAACCTGGCCAAGGACCTGGCGCGTTCCCTGGCCGTGACCAGCGTGCGGGTGGTGGAAGTGATTCCGGGCAAGACCACCGTCGGTATCGAGATTCCCAACGAAGACCGGCAGATCGTGCGCTTCTCCGAGGTGCTGTCGACGCCGGAATACGACAACTTCAAGTCACCGGTCACCCTGGCCCTGGGCCACGACATTGGCGGCAAGCCGGTCATCACCGACCTTGCAAAAATGCCTCACCTGCTGGTGGCCGGTACCACCGGTTCCGGTAAGTCGGTGGGCGTGAACGCGATGATCCTGTCGATCTTGTTCAAGTCCGGCCCGGATGACGCCAAGCTGATCATGATCGACCCGAAAATGCTGGAGCTGTCGATCTACGAAGGCATTCCACACCTGCTGTGCCCTGTGGTCACTGATATGAAAGACGCGGCCAACGCCCTGCGCTGGAGCGTTGCCGAAATGGAACGACGCTACAAACTGATGGCGAAGATGGGTGTGCGAAACCTGTCGGGCTTCAACGCCAAGGTCAAGGAAGCCATTGACGCCGGCGAGCCGTTGAGCGATCCGCTGTACAAGCGCGAAAGCATCCACGACGAAGCGCCGCTGTTGCAGAAGCTGCCGACCATTGTCGTGGTCGTCGACGAATTCGCCGACATGATGATGATCGTCGGCAAGAAGGTTGAAGAGCTGATCGCCCGTATCGCCCAGAAGGCGCGTGCGGCGGGTATCCACCTGATTCTCGCCACCCAGCGTCCGTCGGTGGATGTGATCACCGGCCTGATCAAGGCCAACATCCCGACCCGCATGGCGTTCCAGGTATCGAGCAAGATCGACTCGCGGACCATTATCGACCAGGGCGGCGCCGAACAACTGCTGGGTCACGGTGACATGCTGTACATGCCGCCGGGCACCAGCCTGCCGATCCGGGTTCACGGCGCTTTCGTTTCCGACGATGAAGTGCACCGGGTGGTGGAAGCCTGGAAGTTGCGCGGGGCGCCGGAGTACAACGACGACATCCTCAACGGTGTCGAAGAGGCCGGCAGCGGCTTTGAAGGCAGCAGCGGTGGTGGCGACGGTGACGATCCCGAGGCTGACGCGCTGTATGACGAAGCCGTGCAGTTCGTTCTGGAAAGCCGCCGCGCTTCCATTTCCGCGGTTCAGCGCAAGCTGAAGATCGGTTACAACCGTGCCGCGCGCATGATCGAAGCCATGGAAATGGCAGGGGTCGTGACGGCCATGAACACCAACGGTTCGCGTGAAGTCCTGGCCCCCGGCCCGGTGCGCGACTGATCGAATTTTGAAAGGGTGGCGCCTCCGGGCGCCGCCCGCACTCCCACGAATGTTATGAGGACTCCCATGCGTCTTATCCGCATGCTGTTGCTGCCGGTACTGGCTTTGACCACCCTGTCGGCCCACGCCGATGACAAGGACGTGGCGCGCCTGACTCAACTGCTGGAAAAATCCCAGACCCTGAGCGCACGTTTCTCCCAGCTGACCCTCGACGGCACCGGCACCCAGTTGCAGGAAACCGCCGGCCAGATGTCGTTGCAGCGCCCAGGCCTGTTCTACTGGCACACCGACGCACCGCAAGAGCAATTGGTCGTGTCCGATGGCGCCAAGGTCACCCTGTGGGACCCGGACCTGGAGCAGGCGACCATCAAGAAGCTGGACGTGCGCCTGACCCAGACCCCGGCCCTGTTGCTGTCCGGTGACGTGTCCAAGATCAGCCAGAGCTTCGACATCAGCGCCAAGGAAGCCGGCGGGGTGATCGACTTCACCCTCAAGCCGAAAACCAAGGACACCCTGTTCGACAGCCTGCGCCTGTCGTTCCGCAACGGCCTGGTCAATGACATGCAACTGATCGACAGCGTCGGCCAGCGCACCAACATCCTGTTCACCGGCGTGAAGGCCAACGAGCCGATCCCGGCGTCCAAGTTCAAGTTCGACATTCCGAAAGGTGCCGACGTAATCCAGGAATAAAACGCAGCCCCCTGTAGGAGCGAGCATGCTCGCGATTAACCTGAGCGCGCCGCGGGGTGTCAGGTTGCCAGCGTTATCGTTGACGACCATCGCGAGCGTGCTCGCTCCTACAGGGATCGTGTTGATTGGTATCAGGACTCAGTGAGGTTTCAACAGCAGTGATGGACCTGTTTCGCAGCGCCCCGATCTCCCAGCCCCTGGCCGCCCGCCTGCGTGCGGCCAACCTGGACGAGTACGTCGGTCAGGAGCATGTGCTCGCTCGCGGCAAGCCCTTGCGCGAAGCCCTGGAGCAGGGTGCCCTGCATTCGATGATTTTCTGGGGCCCGCCCGGCGTGGGCAAAACCACCCTGGCGCGGCTGCTGGCGGAGGTCTCGGACGCGCACTTTGAAACGGTCTCGGCGGTACTGGCGGGGGTCAAGGAAATCCGTCAGGCGGTGGAAATTGCCAAGCAGCAGGCCGCACAGTACGGTCGGCGCACGATCCTGTTCGTCGACGAAGTGCACCGCTTCAACAAGTCCCAGCAGGATGCGTTCCTGCCCTATGTCGAGGACGGCACGCTGATTTTCATCGGCGCGACCACGGAAAACCCCTCCTTCGAACTCAACAACGCCTTGCTCTCCCGCGCCCGCGTCTACGTGCTCAAAAGCCTTGACGAGACAGCCCTGCGCAAGCTGGTGCATCGCGCCCTGACCGAAGAGCGGGGCTTGGGCAAACGCAAGCTGACCCTCAGCGATGAAGGCTTCCAGATGCTGCTGTCGGCCGCCGATGGCGATGGCCGGCGTTTGCTCAACCTGCTGGAAAACGCTTCCGACCTGGCCGAAGACAACGGTGAGATCGGCGTCGACCTGCTGCAAAGCCTGCTGGGCGACACACGTCGCCGGTTCGACAAGGGCGGCGAAGCCTTCTACGACCAGATTTCCGCACTGCATAAATCGGTGCGCGGCTCCAACCCCGACGGTGCGTTGTACTGGTTTGCGCGGATGATCGATGGCGGCTGCGACCCGCTCTATCTGGCCCGGCGCGTGGTGCGCATGGCCAGCGAAGACATTGGCAACGCCGATCCCCGTGCCCTGAGCCTGTGCCTGGCGGCGTGGGAGGTGCAGGAACGCCTGGGCAGTCCCGAAGGTGAACTGGCGGTGGCCCAGGCCATTACTTATCTGGCCTGCGCGCCAAAAAGCAACGCGGTGTACATGGGCTTCAAGACCGCGCTGCGCGCCGCCGCCGAACACGGTTCGCTGGAAGTGCCGTTGCACCTGCGCAACGCACCGACCAAGCTGATGAAGCAACTGGGCTACGGCGACGAATACCGTTACGCCCACGACGAGCCGGATGCCTACGCCGCCGGTGAAGACTATTTCCCGGAAGAGCTCGACCCGATCCCGTTCTATCAGCCCGTGCCCCGTGGCCTTGAGCTGAAGATTGGCGAGAAGCTCAACCACCTCGCTCAACTCGATCGTCTAAGCCCCCGGCAGCGGAGAAAATAGTGGTTCCCTTGATCATTGCGGTTTCCGTCGGCGGGATGGCCGGCACCTTGTTGCGCTTCGCCACGGGTAACTGGATCAATGCTAATTGGCCGCGGCACTTCTATACCGCGACGCTGGCCGTTAATATCGTGGGCTGTTTGCTGATCGGCGTTCTATACGGCCTGTTTTTGATTCGCCCGGAGGTACCGATCGAGGTACGCGCCGGGTTGATCGTCGGCTTCCTCGGAGGGCTGACGACATTTTCATCCTTTTCACTGGATACGGTGCGCCTGCTGGAAAGCGGGCAGGTGCCGCTGGCCCTGGGCTATGCGGCCATCAGCGTATTCGGCGGGCTGCTCGCCACCTGGGCCGGCCTGTCCTTGACCAAACTATATTGACGAGAAACCGACATGCTCGATTCCAAACTGTTACGTAGCAACCTTCAGGACGTAGCGGACCGCCTGGCATCCCGTGGCTTTGCCCTGGACGTCGCGCGCATCGAAGCGCTGGAAGAACAGCGCAAGACCGTCCAGACCCGCACCGAAGCACTGCAGGCTGAACGTAACGCGCGCTCCAAATCCATCGGTCAGGCCAAGCAGCGCGGCGAAGACATTGCGCCGCTGATGGCTGACGTCGAGCGCATGGCGGGCGAGTTGGCTTCCGGCAAGACCGAACTGGACGCGATCCAGACCGAGCTCGACGCGATCGTGCTCGGCATCCCTAACCTGCCGCATGAGTCGGTACCGGTCGGCGAAGACGAAGACGGCAACGTCGAAGTGCGCCGCTGGGGCACGCCAACCGCCTTCGATTTCCCGGTCCAGGACCACGTCGCCCTGGGTGAGAAGTTCGGCTGGCTGGACTTCGAAACCGCCGCCAAGCTGTCCGGCGCACGCTTCGCCCTGCTGCGTGGCCCGATCGCCCGCCTGCACCGCGCCCTTGCGCAATTCATGATCAACCTGCACGTCACCGAGCACGGCTATGAAGAGGCCTACACGCCTTATCTGGTCCAGGCTCCGGCCCTGCAAGGCACCGGTCAGTTGCCGAAGTTCGAAGAAGACCTGTTCAAGATCGCTCGCGAAGGCGAAGCCGACCTGTACCTGATCCCGACCGCCGAAGTGTCCCTGACCAACATCGTCGCCGGCGAAATCGTCGATTCGAAACTGCTGCCGATCAAGTTCGTCGCCCATACCCCGTGCTTCCGCAGCGAAGCCGGTGCTTCGGGTCGCGATACCCGCGGCATGATCCGCCAGCACCAGTTCGACAAAGTCGAGATGGTGCAGATCGTCGAGCCATCGAAGTCGATGGAAGCGCTGGAAAGCCTGACCGCCAACGCCGAGAAAGTCCTGCAACTGCTGCAACTGCCTTACCGCACCCTGGCACTGTGCACCGGCGACATGGGCTTCAGCGCGGTCAAGACCTACGACCTGGAAGTGTGGATTCCGAGCCAGGACAAGTACCGTGAAATTTCGTCGTGCTCCAACTGCGGCGACTTCCAGGCCCGTCGCATGCAGGCGCGTTTCCGCAACCCGGAAACCGGCAAGCCGGAACTGGTGCACACCCTCAACGGCTCCGGCCTGGCGGTCGGTCGTACCCTGGTGGCGGTGCTGGAAAACTACCAGCAGGCCGACGGTTCGATCCGCGTGCCGGACGTCCTGAAGCCGTACATGGGTGGCCTCGAGGTCATCGGCTAAATGAAATATCTGCCGCTGTTCCACAACCTGCGCGGCAGTCGTGTGTTGGTCGTCGGTGGGGGGGAAATTGCCTTGCGCAAATCCCGCCTGCTGGCCGACGCCGGTGCGCTGCTGCGGGTGGTCGCACCTGAAATCGAACAGCAACTGCGCGAACTGGTAGCCGCCAGTGGTGGCGAGTGCCTGTCGCGTGGCTATGTCGAAACCGATCTGGACGGTTGCGGGCTGATCATTGCCGCCACCGACGACGAGTCCTTGAACGCACAAGTCTCCGCCGATGCCCATCGGCGTTGCGTGCCGGTCAACGTGGTGGACGCGCCGGCCCTGTGCAGCGTGATCTTCCCGGCCATCGTCGACCGCTCGCCGTTGATCATCGCTGTTTCCAGCGGTGGTGACGCGCCGGTGCTGGCGCGCTTGATCCGCGCCAAGATCGAAACCTGGATTCCTTCCACCTACGGTCAACTGGCCGGCCTGGCGGCACGATTCCGCCATCAAGTGAAGAACCTCTTTCCGGATGTCCAGCAGCGCCGGGCGTTCTGGGAAGACGTATTCCAGGGCCCGATTGCCGACCGGCAACTGGCCGGGCAGGGCGCCGAAGCCGAGCGCCTGCTGCAGGCAAAAGTGGATGGCGAAGCTCCGGTGGCCACCGGCGAGGTGTATCTGGTGGGTGCCGGTCCCGGTGACCCGGACCTGCTGACCTTCCGCGCCTTGCGCCTGATGCAGCAGGCTGACGTGGTGCTGTATGACCGCCTGGTGGCGCCGGCGATTCTGGAGTTGTGCCGTCGTGATGCCGAGCGCGTCTACGTCGGCAAGCGCCGCGCCGATCACGCCGTGCCGCAGGACCAGATCAACCAGCAACTGGTGGACCTGGCCAAGGCGGGTAAGCGCGTGGTGCGCTTGAAGGGCGGTGATCCGTTCATCTTCGGGCGTGGCGGGGAAGAGATCGAGGAACTGGCGGCCCATGGCATCCCGTTCCAGGTGGTCCCGGGTATCACCGCAGCCAGCGGTTGCGCGGCGTACGCCGGGATTCCGCTGACCCACCGCGATTACGCGCAGTCGGTGCGGTTCGTCACCGGTCACCTCAAAGATGGAACGACCGATCTGCCGTGGGCCGATCTGGTGGCTCCGGCGCAAACCCTGGTGTTCTACATGGGCCTGGTGGGCTTGCCGATCATCTGTGAACAGCTGATCAAGCACGGTCGCGGCTCAGATACTCCAGCGGCCTTGATCCAGCAGGGCACCACCGTCAATCAGCGGGTGTTTATCGGCACCCTGGCGGATCTGCCACAACTGGTGGCGGAGCATGAAGTGCATGCGCCGACATTGGTGATCGTGGGTGAAGTGGTGCAACTGCGCGAGAAGCTGGCGTGGTTCGAAGGGGCTCAGGGGCAAGTTTAGAAACCGCATCACCCCCATCGCGAGCAAGCTTTGCTCCCACATAAGTTTCGTGTCGTTCACAAATCTTCTGTGGGAGCATAGCTTGCTCGCGATGAGGCCCTCAAAGCCCGCGCAAATCTCAAGCCCTGCGCCAAACCCCTTTCCCACTCAACCGCGCCCGGTCATGAGCCACGGTGAAATTCTGCTCCGGCCCTTTCGGCACCACACCGGTCGGGTTGATGGTCTTGTGACTGCCGTAGTAGTGGTTCTTGATGTGGGTGAAGTCCACGGTCTCGGCAATCCCCGGCCACTGATACATCTCCCGCAGCCAGTTCGACAGGTTCGGATAATCGGCAATCCGTCGCAGGTTGCACTTGAAGTGCCCGTGATACACCGCGTCAAAGCGAATCAACGTGGTGAACAGGCGGATGTCCGCTTCGGTCAGGTATTCGCCGGCCAGGTAACGATTGGCATCCAACACGCTTTCCAGATGATCCAGTTCGGCAAACACCTCATCGAAGGCTTGTTCGTAAGCCTGCTGCGACGTGGCAAATCCGGCGCGGTACACGCCGTTGTTTACCGCCGGATAGATCCGTTCGTTCAGCGCGTCGATTTCGGCGCGTAGTGGTTGCGGATAGAAGTCCAGGTCGTTGCCGGTCAAGTCATCGAAGGCGCTGTTGAACATGCGGATGATTTCCGACGATTCATTGCTGACGATGCGTTTCTGCTGCTTGTCCCACAGCACCGGCACGGTCACGCGGCCGGTGTAGTTGGCCGTATCGGCGGTGTAGCGCTGGTGCATGAAGTCAAAATGATCGAGCTTGTCGCCGGTAGAGCCCAGGGTTTTGTCGAAGGTCCAGCCGTTTTCCAGCATCAGCCAGCTGACAACCGACACATCGATCAGACTTTCCAGCCCCTTGAGCTTGCGCAGGATCAGCGTGCGATGGGCCCACGGACAGGCCAGGGACACATAGAGGTGATAGCGACCGGCTTCGGC
Source organism: Pseudomonas putida (assembly GCF_003228315.1). Classification (NCBI taxonomy): domain Bacteria; kingdom Pseudomonadati; phylum Pseudomonadota; class Gammaproteobacteria; order Pseudomonadales; family Pseudomonadaceae; genus Pseudomonas; species Pseudomonas putida. The sequence goes on along the minus strand of NZ_CP029693.1, from coordinate 1,877,448 downwards.
AGCAAAGCCACCGACACCGCTCGGGCCAGGCTGGCCGTCAGCGGTGACCCAGTTGCGCCGCTGCGCCTGTTCCCGCTGGAACGCACCGTCTTTGCTGCTTTCGTACCACTTGTCCTGCCATTGACCTTCAACGAGCAAACCCATGTTCAAGACTCCTCAACCAATAAGCGTTGGAGAAGAGTCTATTCCCATAGGTTCGATAAAAAAGCGCAAATACTAAAGAGTCATCATCGATTAAATCGATTTGTCTCGAGCGTCCCAGTATTTCTGTGCGGTTTCAAAGGCCTGCTCGCGGGATTGGCCAAGGCCGCGCAAGGCGAGGGCCATGGTCGACATCAACGCCATCTGCGGATAGCTGTCGACGACATCGCCGCGCCAGACGGCTTTCAGGTGTTCGATCTCCAGCGAAGCGGGTTTCACGTGGCGCTGGCTCGACAGTTGCGGCCATTCTTCATCCCAGCTTTCACCGCCGGTGGTGCCGTACAGATGACTGTCGGCGTCCGGGTTGATCTCGATCTCGCCGCCATCGCCCTTGATCACGATGGCCGTGTCGCCGAGCAGGCCGCTGGCCTCGCGATGTACCGCCTGATAACCGGGGTGGAAAATGCTTTGCAGACCGCAGCGGGCGTTTAATGGATTGAGAATGCGCGCCAGGGAATGGATCGGCGAGCGCAGGCCCAGGGTGTTGCGCAAATCGATCATGCGCTGCAGTTGCGGTGCCCAGTCCACCAGCGGCATGAAGGCCAGGCCACCGTTATCCAGTGCGGCGTCCACCTGCTGCCAGTTACGGCACAGCGGGATCTGCAATGTCTCGAGCAACTGCTCGCTGTACAGCCGGCCTGCGGTGTGCGCGCCGCCACCGTGCATGAAAATTCGCACGCCGTTCTGCGCCAGGCACTTGGCCGCCAGCAGATACCACGGTAGATGACGCTTCTTGCCGGCATAGGTCGGCCAGTCCAGATCGACCTTCAATGCCGGTGCCTGCAAGCGCTCACGCAAGGCCTCGGTGAACCCGGCCATTTCCTCGGCGCTTTCTTCTTTATGGCGCAACAGCATCAGGAACGCGCCGAGCTGGGTTTCCTCGACCTGTTCGTCGAGCACCATGCCCATGGCCTGGTGGGCTTCTTCTCGGGTCAGGTCACGGGCGCCGCGCTTGCCTTTGCCGAGGATCCGTACGAACTGGGCGAAAGGGTGTTCAGCGGGCGTTTCGAGGGTCAGTGCCGGGTAGTCGGTCATAGGCAATTCGTCGGTTTGGGCAGGCCCGCCAACTTGGCGGCGAGTTTGGCGGGGGTGCCTTTGAACAGTTGGTTCAGGTGCAGGCTGTTGCCCTTTTCAGGGCCGAGCTTCAAGGCGGTGTATTTGATCAGCGGGCGAGTGGCCGGTGATAGCTGGAATTCGGCGTAGAAACTGCGCAGCAGCTCGAGCACTTCCCAGTGGGCCGGGGTCAACTCGATGTCTTCGGCGGCCGCCAGGGCACTGGCGACGTCGGCGGACCAGTCGCTCAATTCGACGAGGAAGCCGTCCTTGTCCAGTTCGATGGCGCGGGCGCCAACCGTCAATACGTTCATAGCCAACTGTTGACCTTGTCGTGGTGGATCGACAGCTCGACGAAGGCCGGGTAATCGATGGCTTCGGCCCAGTCCGGCACCGCAATGGCCCGGGCTTCGGCGTCTTCGTTCAGGACAAAGAGTTTCAGGCCGCGGCTTTCGAGGGACTTGAATGGCTCGGTACCCGGCTGCAGGGCATAGGCCGCGTCGCCGGACAGCAGCAAGGCGTCGGCGGCACCGATCAGTCGCAGGCAACTGCCCAGGCGATCGTCGCCGAAGGGGGAATGAGACAACACATGCAAAGTCGACATCAGAGGGTGATCACCTGGTCGTAACGGTCAATGAGTGCGGTGATTTCAGCGCCAGCCAATACCTGAGCTTCTGCCAGCGACAGCGCGCTCGGGTCCAGGCCACGCTGCGCCACGCTATCGGAGCAGGCAAAGAGTTCTTCGACACCGAACATCGGCAAGGCCTGCAAGTTGGCACTCAGGTCTTTCTGCTGCAGGGCCTTGGCGTTCTGGCTCGACGCGAGCTGGAACACGCCGTCATCGAGAAACAGCAGGCCGATCGGCAGATCGAAGGCGCCGCCCGCCAGCACGATGTCCAGGGCTTCCCGCGCAGAGGTGCCGGACCACGGCGCCTGACGGCTGATAATCAATAGGGATTTGGCCATTTTTCACGCCCCTCCGAAACAGATCAGGCGGTCGGCGTCCTGCACCGCGTCATGCAACTGACCGAGACCGGACAGCTCCCATGGCTTGCCGACCGCCACGGCTTCACGCTGATAGCGCTTGGCTTCTTCCTCGTTCAACACACCACGGCGCAGGGCGGCGGCGATGCAGACCACGCCGTCCAGTTGATGCTCGTCGACAAAGGCACGCCATTGCTTGGGCAGGTCCAGCTCATCCTGTGGCGTGACCACGCTGCCGGACGCGTTGTAGACGCCATCCTGATAGAAAAACAGCCGGACAATCTCATGCCCGCCGGCAAGCAGCGCCTGGGCGAACAGCAAGGCGCGGCGCGAGGAGGGCGCATGGGCGGCGGAAAATACGGCGATGGCGAACTTCATAACGGACTCGATCAGCGAAACTGCGGCCATGATAAAGCTTTATCGGCGCGTCAGCTAAATCGATGTTGTCTGCTCTGGCCTATTCGCGGGCAAGCCCGCTCCCACAGGGGATCACACCAAACCTGTGGGAGCGGGCTTGCCCGCGATGAGGCCGGGACAGGCGATGCAAGATATAAGGGCGAGCCCGGCTAGGGTTTTATCCCATAGAGCTCGCAATACTCCAGCCAATCCATCCGGGCCATTTGCGCCACTTCCCTGTGCACTTCCCGACGCTGGGCCTCGTACTCTTCCGGGGATTCGGCCGTCAATTGCAGGGTCAACTCCCAGGCAAACAACCCAAGGCGTTCGGCTTCGGCCTCGAAGGCTTCGTGCAGGCGCTCGTCGCGAAACTGCGCGAGGGTCTCGCCCTTGGCCTGGGCGAGCAAGGGATTGAGATTGTCGAGTTCGGCACGCAGCTCGGGACGCTCATCGAGAAAGCGCTTCAACGCCAGTTCATGATGTTCTTCGGGTACTGCCATGGTGGCTCCTTCACTGGATTCATCCAGTAAAGCAGAACGATACTGGCCGCCACAGTGGTACAGTCCGCTTTTTTTCTCATGAGCGAATGCAATGCGAATTCTGATGGTGGCGCTGGCCGCGACAATGTTGGCCGGCTGCGCAGGCTCGGTGATGAGCGACGCCCGCAGCAACCCCCCGTACAAGACCCTCAAGTCGGACAAGCCGGAAAAAGTCGTGGCCCAGTGCGTGCAGTTCTCCTGGCAGGACGAAGCGGTGTTCGGCGTTGACGCCAGCGGCTACCTGGAGCCGCGCGAGAAGGGCGGTACGACGGTGTACACGCGCTCGGCCGAATCCTTCGTCGACGTGACCACCGATGCCTCGGGCACGGTGTTGAGCTACTACGCCCAGCACGACGATTTCGTCGCCAAGCGCCGGCTGGCGGCGTTGGCGACTTGCCTGTGATCTGAAGGCTAGATGCGATACCCCTGTAGGAGCGAGCCTGCTCGCGATGGCGGCGGATCAGCCGCCATCAATGCTGAATGACAATCCGCAATCGCGAGCAGGCTCGCTCCTACAGGTACAGAGGGCGTCAGTAAATCAAACGCTTCTGAAAGAAGAAGTGCTTGTGCCCTGGCGGATAATCAGCGATGTGCCCGATCTCGCTATAACCGCACTTCCTGTAGAACTCCGGCGCCTGGAACGAAAAGGTATCGAGCCACAATCCCACGCATTTTCTCTCCCGCGCCAAATCCTCCGCCATCTGCATCAGCCGGGTGCCCATGCCTTGTCCCCGGGCCTGCTCCGGCACTGACAGCAGGTCGATGAACAGCCATTGGTAAAACAGCCGGGCGTAAAGCCCGCCAAGAATCTGGTCGTTTTCATCACGCACCAGCAAGGCGATGTTCTCGGGTATCGCACCGTCAGCCTTCGACGCGTTATACGCGCGCAGCGGCAGCAGGATGGCCTGGCGCTCTTCTTCCGTGGGGGTGGGCGAAAACTCGATACGTAATGTCATGGCGATGTCCTTATGGCTGTGAGCCCGCAGCCTATCGCGCCGACCATCAATGTTCTATCACCAAAAGCGGGTGGAACCGTCGCCAGCGCACAGCGGTCACTAGTTGTGACGCGCCATTCCAGAGTGCGACCGATGAGGACACACCGTGAATATCTTCGAAGCCCTGCGTGAAAGCCATGAGCGCCAACGTACCTACGCCAAAGAGCTGATCAAGACCAGCGGTGACACCCCGGAACGAGTCGAAGCCTACAAACAGCTCAAGTCCGAACTGCAGGCCCATGCCACCGCCGAAGAGCGGCACTTCTACATCCCGCTGATGGAGTTCGACAACGGCGTCGACCTCAGTCGCCACGCCATCGCCGAACATCACGAAATGGACGAGATGATGGAGGAACTGGACGAGACCGAAATGTCCAGTCCGGCCTGGCTGGCGACGGCGAAGAAACTCTCGGAGAAAGTCCACCACCACCTCAAGGAAGAGGAGCAGAAGTTCTTCCAGATGGCAGGCAAGCTGCTCGATGACAAACAGAAAGAGACGTTGGCGAATCAATACCTGAAGGAGTTCAAGGCACAGCTCGACTGAGCCAGCGCGGCATTTGTGCTGTTCACATCCCCCTGTAGGAGCGAGCCTGCTCGCGATGGACGTCAACGATAACGCGCGCGGCCTGAATGACTGCGTTGTCCGGGCGTTTTTCGCGAGCAGGCTCGCTCCTACAGGGGGCGAAGCAAATGGCGCCAGCGGTTAATCCGAAAACAGATCGCCCGTCCTGCCTGTCCCTGACCACTCGCATCCCTCAAGCGTCAGCAACAACTCCTTCGCCTCCAATCCCCCGGCAAACCCCGTCAGTTTCCCCGACGCTCCAATCACCCGATGACAGGGCGCAATGATCGAGATGGGGTTCCTGCCGTTCGCCGCACCCACCGCCCGCACCGCGCTGGGGTTGCCGATCTGTTCGGCAATCTGGCTGTAGCTGCGCGTCTCGCCAAAGGGAATGGTCAGCAACGCCGTCCAGACCTTCTTCTGAAATTGCGTACCGACAAAATCCAGCTCAAGTTCGAAACGCTGGCGCGTGCCGGCGAAATATTCGCGTAGCTGCTCGGCGGCGCGCACCAGCACCGGATTGTCCGGCGCTTCGCTCATGGGCCCAAGGCGCACCCGGCCCGGTTTGTCGTTTTCCCAGAGGATGGCTGCCAGTCGCGAACCGTTCGCCACCAGCTTCAACTCGCCGACCGGGGACGCCAGGGTGATGTACGTGTAAGTCATGCCAAGGGCCACGCCGAACTGTTGAACAAGCGTTAAGGATACTGCCTCGCCGGGGAGGCGCAATACGCATTCTTGACCATACTTCGTACTGCTCTTGAAGCGTTCCCTCTGTCTGGACAGAGCCCTACAACAAAAAGAGACCGACTCATGAAGTACGAACCTTTTGCCAAATCGCTGCTGGCGACTTCATTGGCAGTCAGCTGCCTCACTGCCTTTGCTGCCTCCGTGCCCCCGGTCGCGGGGGAGAACGGCATGGTGGTCACGGCCCAGCATCTGGCCAGCCATGTGGGTGTGGATGTACTCAAGAATGGCGGCAACGCCGTGGATGCCGCTGTCGCGGTGGGGTATGCGCTGGCGGTGGTTTATCCCGCGGCAGGCAACCTCGGTGGCGGCGGTTTCATGACCATCCAGCTCGCGGACGGACGCAAGACCTTCCTCGACTTCCGTGAAAAAGCGCCGCTGGCCGCTACCGCCAACATGTACCTCGACAAAGAGGGCAATGTCGTTCCGGAGTTGAGCACCCGTGGCCACCTGGCCGTCGGCGTGCCCGGCACCGTTTCGGGCATGGAGCTGGCGCTGTCCAAATACGGCACCAAACCGCGCAAGGAAGTGATCGCCCCGGCCATCAAGCTCGCCGAAGACGGCTTCGAGCTGGACCAGGGGGATGTCGATTTGCTGCATGAAGGCACCGACATGTTCAAGAAGGACATGAAGGATTCCGGCTCGATCTTCCTGAGCAACGGCGAGCCGATGCAGGTCGGGCAGAAACTGGTGCAGAAAGACCTGGCCAAGACCCTGCGGGAAGTCTCCGAGAAGGGGGCCGACGGTTTCTATAAAGGTTGGGTGGCCGACGCCATCGTCACCTCCAGCCAGGCCAACAAGGGCATCATCACCCAGGCCGACCTCGACAAGTACAAGACCCGCGAACTGGCACCGATCGAGTGCGACTACCGTGGCTATCACGTGGTCTCGGCACCGCCGCCCAGCTCCGGTGGCGTGGTGATCTGCCAGATCATGAACATCCTCGAAGGCTACCCGATGAAGGATCTGGGCTATCACTCGGCCCAGGGCATGCACTACCAGATCGAGGCCATGCGTCACGCCTATGTCGACCGCAACAGCTACCTGGGCGACCCGGATTTCGTGAAGAACCCAATCGCCCATCTGCTCGACAAAAACTATGCGACCAAGCTGCGCGAAGCCATCCAGCCGCAAAAGGCCGGCAACTCCAAGGAACTCAAGCCCGGCGTGGCGCCCCATGAAGGCAGCAACACTACCCACTACTCGATCGTCGACAAATGGGGCAACGCGGTGTCGGTGACCTACACCCTCAACGACTGGTTCGGTGCCGGGGTCATGGCCAGCAAGACCGGGGTCATCCTCAACGACGAAATGGACGACTTCACCTCCAAGGTAGGCGTGCCGAACATGTACGGCCTGGTGCAGGGCGAAGCCAACGCCATCGCCCCCGGCAAGGCGCCGCTGTCGTCCATGAGCCCGACCATCGTCACCAAGGACGGCAAAGTGGTGATGGTCGTCGGCACCCCCGGCGGCAGTCGCATCATCACCGCAACACTGCTGACCATGCTCAACGTGATTGACTACGGCATGAACATCCAGGAAGCGGTCGACGCACCACGTTTCCACCAGCAATGGCTGCCGGAAGAAACCAACCTGGAGAACTTCACCACCAGTCCCGACACGGTGAAGATCCTCGAAAGCTGGGGCCACAAGTTTGCCGGTCCTCAGGACGCCAACCACCTGGCGGCGATCCTCGTCGGTGCGCCTTCGCTGGGCGGTAAACCGGTGGGCAAAAACCGCTTCTACGGGGCCAACGACCCACGGCGCGGCACCGGGTTGTCACTGGGCTACTGAGTGTTGTGTTTGAACGGGGACGGGCATATGTTCGTCCCTGATTCATTCATTGCTCAAGGAAGGACCATGACCACCGCATTGCTGATCATCGATGTTCAACAAGCCCTGTGCTCGGGCGAGTACGAGTGCCATGAGATCAAACGGGTCATCGACACCATCAACGGCTTGAGTACCAAAGCTCGCAACGCCGGAGTGCCGGTGGTGCTCATCCAGCATGAAGAGGAGGGCGATCTGTTCAAGCATGGCGCCCCGGGCTGGCAACTGGCCGAAGGGCTGCAAACCTCGCCCAAGGATCATCGGGTACGCAAGACCACCGGCGATTCGTTCTACCAGACCAACCTGCAACAACTGCTGCCGGTGGAGGACTTCGAACGCCTGATCATCTGCGGCCTGCAAACCGATTACTGCGTCAACGCCACCCTGCGCCAGGCCCATCAACTGGGCTACGACGTGGTGCTGGCCGCCGACGCGCATTCCACCGTCGACAATGGCAACGTCAAGGCCGAAGACATCATTGCCGAGCACAACAGGGATTGGGCGGACCTGAGCAGCTCGGTCGCCCGGATCGACGTGATCCCGGCCCGCGACATCCGCTTCTGAATTCAACACAGTCCCCCTGTAGGAGCGAGCCTGCTCGCGATGGACGTCAACGATAACGCGGGTAGCCAGATACCCAGCGGTGTTCTGAAGTCCATCGCGAGCATGCTCGCTCCTACAAGAGGTATGTGTCAGGGCGCGCTGAAAATCTCGATCAGTTCATTCAAAAACGCACTCACCAGATCCCGCTGCCGCGCCGAATGCCGCACCGCCGCATGAAACCCCACCTCATAGCGCAGCAACTGCGGATTGAGCGGATGCAACTGCCCCAGTTGCTCATGCCGCGCCGCATAGTGCTGCGGCAGAAACCCCAGGTGTTGTCCGGACAGAATCAACAGCGCCGCCCCATCCATGCTGTCGGTGAGCACGCTCAGGCGTTCGAGGGAGGTGGGCGCCGGCATCTCCGGCAGAGGATGGCTGGGCCAGACCCAGTCATGCTGGCTGACGTCTTCCCGGGTCAGCGCGCCCACCTGACCGAACAGCGGATGTGACGGCGCGCAGTAGGCAATCTGGGTTTCCTGGAACAGCGGGAAATAATCGATATTGGGCAGGCGGTGCCAGAAGTACCCGATGGCCAGATCGATATGGCCGTTGATGATTTTCTCTTCCAGCAGCGACGACGACAGCTCGGTGAAGTGGAAATACAGCCCCTCGTGCCGTGCCCTGAGGTTGGCAATCGCCAGGCCGATTTTCCTGTTCGCCACCGGGTCGATCTGCCCCAGCAGGCCGACGTTGATGTTGCCCGAGACTTTGCGATTGATGTGTTGGACCTCAACGCGAAAACCTTCGGCGGCCGCCAGCAGGCGCCGGGCCGCCTCGACGAACTGAGCGCCTTTGGGCGTTACCGAAAACCCGCTTCGGCCCCGCTCGCACAGGCGAAAGCCGACCCGCGCCTCAAGCGTCGCCAGCTGCGCGCTGATGGTCGGTTGCGTGGTGTTGAGGGCGGTTTGCGCCGCCGATATCCCGCCGGCCTCGACGACGGTGAGAAAGACCCGGATCAAACGCAGATCCAGCTCCGTTACAGTTCCCAGCATGGGGGCTCCCGATGTGCAGTCACATAGACGCGGATCTATGTAAACAGTGTGCCTGCGATATTTTATCGCCCTGATCAACGCCATACATTGCAGGGAAACCAGGGTCATCGTCAGCTTTTTCTGGAGCTGCACGGCAAAACGACCGCTGCACCCACAACAAAAACAACATCAACTGCATAGGAACCCTCGTATGTCAGGCTCCCCAGTTTCCACACACGCCGCCCAGGACAGCAGCGGCTTGGCCATCGAAGGCCACTCAATCGATTACATTCCCGAGAACGAGCGCCACGCCAAACTCAGTAGCCAGGGGCCGTTCTGGTTTCTCGGCAACTTTCACTTTTTCACCATCTCCATCGGCTTTGTCGGCCCCAGCCTCGGCCTGTCGGCACTCTGGACCATGCTGGCCGGCGCGCTGGGCATTATGTTCGGCACCATTTTCATGGCGTTCCACGGCTCCCAGGGCCCGGAAATGGGCCTGCCGCAAATGATCCAATCCCGCGCCCAGTTCGGTTATCGCGGGGTGATCCTGGCCTTGCTGGCGACGATGTTCGTGTTCGTCGGCTTCAACGTGGTCAACATCTCCCTGATCATGAACGGGCTGGAGCACGTGTTCGGCATCAACCCGGTCATCGTTGCCGTGGCCGTGGTGGCCATCGGCGCGCTGCTGTCGATCTACGGCCATGACCTGATGCACAAGGCCTTCAAATGGGCGTTGCTGGCGACTTTGCCGCTATATGCGCTGGTGACCATCGCCCTGATGTTCGGCGCCGGCACTGAAGGTGTCACCCCGGCCACCGACCTGGGCTTCAACTGGATTGCCTTTGCCACGCTGTTCGCCATTGGCGCCAGCTACAACATTTCCTACGCGCCCTACGTGTCCGACTACTCGCGCTACCTGCCGAAAAACACCAGCCGGCCGAAACTGATCGCGGCGGTGTTCATCGGCGCGTCGTTGTCCGGCAGCTGGATGATCGGCCTGGGCGCCTGGCTGGCCCAGGAGCTGAAAGCGGCGGACGCGCTGGTGGCGCTCAATCAGGTCGGTTCTTCGATGATGCCGGGGCTGGGCAGCCTGCTGGTGATCGTGTCGGTGGCAGGCTTCCTGCCGATCATCGCGCTCAACACCTACAGCGCCATGCTGACCTTGCTGACCGGCGTCGACTCGATCAGGAAAATCAGCCCGACACCCCGCGCCCGGGTGCTGTCGATCAGCGCGATCAGCCTCACCCTGTTGAGCTGCGTGCTGTCGATCAAGGGTGACGGCATCGCGCTGCTGAACACCTTCCTGGTCCTGCTGTTGTACTTCCTCGTGCCATGGACCGCCGTCAACCTGGTGGACTACTTCTTCGTGCGCAAAGGCCGTTACGCGATCCCGCATTTCTTCACGCCGAAGGGCATCTACGGCGCCTGGCAATTTCGCGGCATCGCCTCGTACCTGATCGGCTTTGCCGCCATGGTGCCGTTCTTCTACATCTTCGATGCCGCCGCTGGCAAAGAGGTGTTCGTCGGGCCGCTGGCACGCGTGCTCGAAGGTGTCGACATTGCCTGGCTGGTGGGGCTGGTGGTATCGGGCCTGACCTATTACATCCTCAGCCGCTCGCTGGATCTGGACGCCGAGCGCCGGGTCATCGATACCATCACCGAAAAGGACATTGTCGCCATGGCCCATTCATCCGCGGAGACGGTGCGTTGAACAGTGCAAAAAATACGGTGGTTGCCTGCTGCCAACTGGCACCGAAAATCGGCGACCTCGCCTACAACCGCACCCTGACCGAGCGGGCGATCCGCTCGGCCGCCCTGCAGGGCGCCCAGGTGGTGGTACTGCCGGAGCTGGTGCAGAGCGGTTACGTGTTCGAAGGCCGCGACGAAGCCCTGGCCCTGGCGGAAACCTGCGAAGGGCCGACCCTGCAGCTGTGGCAGGCCTTGGCCCGGGAGTTGAACCTTGTCGTGGTGGGCGGTTTCTGTGAGCGCCTGGACGGCGATGAACTGGCCAACAGTGCGGCGCTGATCGATGCCCAGGGTGTGCGAGCGGTGTACCGCAAGGCGCATCTGTGGGATGCCGAAAAGGAGATCTTCAGCGCTGGCGATGCCGCACCGCCGGTCATCGACACGGTCCACGGGCACATCGGCATGCTGATTTGCTACGACCTGGAATTCCCCGAGTGGGTGCGCTTGCCGGCGTTGGCCGGCGCGGACCTGCTCTGTGCACCGGTCAATTGGCCGGACGGCCCTCGGCCGCTGACCGAACGCCCGGCGGAAGTCCTGCGGGTGCAGGCCAATGCCTCGGTCAACCGGATGTTCATCGCCGCCTGCGACCGTCATGGCCATGAGCGTGGCGTGAGCTGGGTGCAAGGTTCGGTGATCGTCGATGCCGATGGTTACCCCTTGGCCGGGCCGGCGGAGCAGGGCGGTGAGCAGATATTGCTGGCCACCCTGAACCTTGCCGAGGCCCGCAACAAACGCATCAGTGAGCGCAATGACCTGCACCGCGACCGCCGCCCGCAGCTGTACGGGATGGACAGTTCGCTCGACTGACGGTCGGTGCCTGGAGCAGCCCCATCGCCACAGGCTGCTAGTCTTCAAGGTCCATCCATTGTTTGGGATCCATATTGAGAGGCGGATATGGACGCAGGCAAACCCCGCGCATCCGTCAGGCGCAACCTGACGGCGGAGCTGGTCGCGCACGTAGAGCGGTTTGAGCCCGACCCCGGGCCCGAACCCGGCACCTTCGAACACACTCCGGCCGAATTCGAGGCGATGGCCGCGGACTTGCTGCGGCAATACTCACCGCAGGATCTCTGGGTGTTCGCCTACGGTTCGTTGATCTGGAACCCGGAATTCGAATTCGACGAGCGGCGCAGCGCCACCGCGTATGGCTGGCACCGCTCGTTCTGCCTGACCCTGACCCGCTGGCGCGGCACCCGCGAACTGCCGGCGCTGATGCTGGCCCTCGACCGCGGTGGCAGCTGCCAGGGCGTGGCCTTCCGCTTGCCCGCGCAGGATCATTTCAGGCAAATTGCCCTGCTGCTGGCCCGGGAAATCGACGCCAACCCACCCACCAATATCGCGCGCTGGATCACGGTGAAAACCGAATCCGGGCCGCTGCGCGCCCTGGCCTTTGTCGCCACGCGCGACGGCAAGGCCTATGCCGGCAAGCTGCCGATGGACCAGGTCGCACAGGTGCTGGCGCGCGCGGCGGGGCATTGGGGCTCGGCGGCGCAATACCTGTTTCGCACCGTGACCATGCTGCGCGAGCAGGGCATTCGTGACCGCAACATGAACCGCATCGAGAGCCTGGTGGCCGAGGAAATCGAAGCCTCACTGCTGGCGGCGAAAAATCCCTGATAGGCCAACGCACTGCTAAGTGGGTGTACTCAATCCCTGTGGGAGCTGGCTTGCCGGCGATGACGGTGTGTCAGGTGACATCAATGTTTGGAGTGCCGACGCCATCGCTGGCAAGCCAGCTCCCACAGGTTCTGCGTCGGTTTCCATGTTTGTGAACAAGAAACATCCGCAATAGCGTCTACACTCCCTGTTACACTCGACGCCTTCCCTGTAGGAGCGAGCCTGCTCGCGATGGACTCCAGAGCGCCGCTGGGCATCTGGTTTCCCGCGTTATCGTTGACGACCATCGCGAGCAGGCTCGCTCCTACAGAAATACGGTCATCCCTTTTTCGGTCATCCAGTTGTCAGATCTGCAGATTATTCCCGGGGGGCAGCCTTTGATGGACGTGCTCACACCACTCTACCAATACCTGTTCAGATGGCTGATCGCGCCCATCAGCGAGCAGTTCCTCGGCCTGTTCGATCTCAATGGCCGCCTCTGCGTCGCCTTTCTCTTCACCTCTTACGCCGTTGCCTACGGCCTGTTCCGCTATCGCAAATCCCGCGGGTTGACCGATGCGCGTACGTTCTGGCAGTTCATCGGCGGCAACCAGGTGCATTTCCATCCTTCGGCGCTGCTCGATTGCCGCTACTACTTCGTGCGCGCGATCCTCAAGGTCGTGCTGGTGGTGCCGGTCGTGGGGCTGGTGGATCCCTATGTATTGCGATCCGGCGATTACGTGCGGTTCTTCACTCACCTGTGGGGCGCGCGGGTTCAGGTCGAGGAACATCTGGGGCTGTCCCTGCTGTATGGCATGGGCGTGTTCCTGGTACAGGATTTCACCCATTACTGGGCCCATCGCGCCTACCACTCGCGCTACCTGTGGGCCTTTCACAAGGTTCATCATTCGGCGCCGGTGATGGTGCCCGTCACCGCAAGCCGGATTCACTTCGTCGAGAAAATGATCGAGCGACTGCTCGACATCATCTTCCTCGGCGCCTTCGCCGGCATTTTCTGGTACGCCTGTGGTGGCGAGATCAGCCGCTACACCTTGTTCGGCGTGACCTACATGGTGTTCATCCTCAACGCATTGGCAGCCAACCTGCGTCACAGCCATGTCTGGCTGTCGTTCGGGCCGGTGGTCGAGCACGTGATCAACAGCCCGGCGCAGCATCAGATCCATCACAGCGATGCACCTCGGCATCACGACAAGAATTTCGGGGTCAACCTGTCACTCTGGGACTGGATGTTCGGCACGCTCTACGTCACGCAGTCCAAACCCGAAGCTATTCGATTCGGCACCGGCGAGGCCGATCACGAGCGTTATCTGACGCTCTACAGTCTGGTGGTGACGCCCTTTGTCGAGACCGCGCGCAAACTGCGCCTGGCCAAACGCCGGGTAGCTTCATTCACTCACCAAACCTGTAGGAGCGAGCCTGCTCGCGATAGCGGAGTGTCAGGCAACGAAGATGTTGCTGGAGCAACCGCTATCGCGAGCAGGCTCGCTCCTACAGGTTTTGCACCGCTTTCCAGCGGCATGATCAACGTTCGGGAAGGTGCCAGCGCCCGCGCAAACGGTCGTATTCGGCCTCGGGCAACTGCACCAGCAACGGGGACTGACGCGGGTCCAGCCACCTGAACAGACGGGCAATATCTCCCGGATCCATGGCCGTACAACCACGGGTCGGCGTCACGGGCCCGCGCCAGATATGAAAGAAAATGCACGAGCCAGCGTTCGGTGAAGCAGGGGTGTTGTGCTCGATGAAAATACCCTGGCGGTACAAGTCATCGCTGCGCCGCATGCGTTCGGAACTGTTCCAGTCCCGGGCCACTGTCGAGCCGTCGAGCAGTTGGTTGTAGCGCGTGGACTGGCTGTCATCCACGCATTCGATGGCCGGTGTCAGCTCAAGGTAGGGCAGTCGGGTTTGTGCTGTCGGGGCGTAGCCAAACGCCGTTGCCAGCTTGAATATGCCGGCCGGGGCCTTGCCGTCGCCTTCCTGCTTGATTGGCCCGGCAAACGCATCGATGGGCTCGATTCCCTTGCCCCAGCCCATGCCGTTTTTGCCGAGTACCACCGCAAAGGGCGCTTCGAACTTTTCGAAGACGGCGCCGTGGCGTTCATAACGCTGGGCGGTGGCTTCGATGGCGTTCCAATCCTTGCTGGTGACCACGATCAGTTGCCGGCTGTCATCGAGTCCCTGGGCCACGGCGAAGGCGGGTAACAGCAGCAAGGCGCAGGCCTTGAACAGTCGCTTCATGGCTTGGGCGCCAGCGGGGTAATGGGGAAGTCCATCACGGTCTTCAACGAAGGGTCCCGCGTATAAGTGAAATGCCACCACTCGGCGGAATAGCCAGTGAAGCCTTCCTGCGCCATGGCGCGGGTCAGTCGTTCGCGGTTCTCCATGGCCGTGGCGTTGATCAGGGTGGTGTCGGTGTGGGCGCGTTCGTCGAAACAGTCGAAGCCGGTGCCCATGTCGACGGCGCCGTCGTGCCAGCGTTCGGCGTAAGGTGCGGTGCAGTCGACCGGCGTGGCCGAGGGCGTCCAGTTGGCAGCGGGCAGGGCACCGGGACCGGTCATGGTCAGGTCGACGGTGCTGCCTTTGGAGTGATTGGAAACCCTCGCCACGTAACCCAGGCGCCAGAAGTCCTGCTTGTCCACTTGCGGGTAAAACTCGGCTTTGCGCGGATCGCCCGGTTCCGTGGCGAAGCGGCCCATGTCCGCCACCGCCCTGGCCGGTCGATAGCAGTCGAAGACCTTCAGGCCATAACCCTGCGCCTTCAACGCCGTTTGCACCCGTGACAGCGCCTTGGCCGCATCCTGCGACAACAGACACTCCGCCGCTGCGTAGCCGTCGAGCGGGTGCCCGGTGAAGTTATGGGCGCTGGCGTAGCGGATGTCCTGCTCGATGCTGGGGTCGAGGGTGCGCAGGTAGACCATGTGCTCGGGCCGGTCTTCGGCATGGGCCAGCACTGGCAGGCAAAGGAGCAGGAGCAAAGAGCGAGGTGCAAGTGGCATCGTGCCGGGCCTCCATGAGTACACGAGCGCTCATCATGGCTGGAAATTCACTGCACCTCCAACTGTAGGAGCGAGCCTGCTCGCGATGGACGTCAACGATAACGCGGGAAACCTGATGCCCCGCGGTGTTCCTGAGTCCATCGCGAGCAGGCTCGCTCCTACAGGAGAGCAGTGCGCGGCAGATCAGTCGCGATACACCGGGAAATCACTGCACATCGCCGCCGCCTGCCGCGCCACCTGGGCTTCGACATCGGCATCGCCAAGATGGTCGAGGATGTCGCAGATCCAGCCCGCCAGCTCGATGCTCTGCGCTTCCTTGAAACCACGGCTGGTAATGGCCGGGGTGCCGATGCGCAGGCCGGAGGTCACGAACGGTGATTGCGGATCATTGGGCACGGCGTTCTTGTTCACGGTGATGCCGGCGCGGCCGAGGGCGGCGTCGGCATCCTTGCCGGTCAGGCCCTGACGAATCAGGCTGACCAGGAACAGATGGTTGTCGGTGCCGCCGGAGACCACGTCGTAACCGCGTTTGATAAACACATTCGCCATGGCTTGGGCATTGCGGATCACCTGCGCCTGATACGTCTTGAAGGCCGGCTCCAGCGCTTCCTTGAAGCACACCGCCTTGGCTGCGATCACGTGCATCAGCGGACCGCCCTGGCCACCGGGGAACACAGCGGCGTTGAGCTTCTTCTCCAATTCCGCATTGGCCCGTGCCAGGATCAGCCCGCCACGGGGACCGCGCAGGGTCTTGTGGGTGGTGGTGGTCACCACATCGGCAAACGGAATCGGGTTGGGGTACAGACCGGTCGCCACCAGCCCGGCGACGTGGGCCATGTCGACGAACAGGTACGCGCCGACCTTGTCGGCAATCTCGCGAAAGCGCGCAAAGTCCAGAGTCTTCGAATAGGCGGAGAACCCGGCGATGATCATCTTCGGCTGGTGTTCGAGCGCCAGTCGCTCCACTTCGTCGTAGTCGATCAGGCCTGTAGCGGTGTCGATGCCGTATTGCACGGCGTTGTAGAGCTTGCCGGAAAAACTCACTTTGGCACCGTGGGTCAGGTGGCCGCCATGGGCCAGGCTCATGCCCAGCACGGTGTCGCCGGCCTGCAGCAACGCCAGGTACACCGCGGCGTTGGCCTGGCTGCCGGAGTGCGGCTGGACGTTGGCGTAGTCGGCGCCGAACAGCTGTTTGGCGCGGTCAATCGCCAGTTGCTCGACCACGTCGACATGCTCGCAGCCGCCGTAGTACCGCTTGCCCGGATAACCCTCGGCGTACTTGTTGGTCAGGCCGCTGCCCTGGGCCTGCATGACGCGCCGGCTGGTGTAGTTTTCCGAAGCGATCAACTCTATGTGGTGTTCCTGGCGCGCGTCTTCGGCGTTCATTGCCGCCAGCAGTTCGTCGTCGTAGCCCTGGATCTGGTCGTGTTTGCTGAACATGGCGACTTCCTCTGATTGTTCTTGGGATCACGATTCCCTGTAGGAGCGAGCCTGCTCGCGATGGTCGTAAACGATAACGAGGGGCTCCAGATGCCCAGCGGCGTTCTGAAGTCCATCGCGAGCAGGCTCGCTCCTACAGGGGGGATATGGGGTGCTCAGGCGTCGGCCTGGTCCTGGATCAGACGGTCATAGGCGCCCTGGTCGAGCAGGGTCTGCAGGGCGCTTGCATCGTGAGGGCGAAGGCGGAAAAACCAGCCTTCGCCCATCGGGTCTTCGTTGACCAGCTCCGGGTTGCCATCCAGCTCCGTGTTCACTTCGATCACTTCCCCATCCAGCGGCATGTAGATACTGCTGGCGGCCTTGACCGACTCCACCACCGACACCTCAACGCCGGCATCGAAGGTGCCCAGGTCTGCGAGCTGCACGAACACCACATCCCCCAACGCCTGTTGGGCAAAGGCGGTGATGCCGACGGTAACCAGACCATCGCTCTCCAGACGCAACCATTCGTGATCGACGGTAAAACGCAATTCGCTCATATCCACTCCTTATTGTTCTTTGGGCAGGCTCGGGGGTGACGAGCTTGGTTGCAGGAGTGATAGCAAGGGCGATGCCAGTTGGATTTAATTGTTTAAAAACAATGGCTTAAGTTTATTTTAGATAGATGAGTGCGCAGCTGTCGTATTGAAATCAATACAGGCAGGCGGGGAGGAGGGGTCAAGGCCCGGGCCAGACGTGTTTTGAATGATTAGTCTTGAATTCGATACGCTGTATCGATTTGCATACAGCCCCTGAAGCCACCCATTACCCCCTGTAGGAGCGAGCCTGCTCGCGATGAGGGAGTGTCAGTCAAAATCATGTTGGCTGACACACCGCATCGCGAGCAGGCTCGCTCCTACAGGGGATTTGTGTGGGAGTAGCCGGGATCAAGGCTTGTTGGGAATGCCGTACTTGCGCAACCGAATGGCAATGGCGCTATGGGACGTCTGTAACCGCGCCGCCAGCAACCGGCTGGACGGATAACTGCGATACAGCTGCTCCAACAGGTTCCTTTCAAACTCTGCAACGGCATCCTCGAGACTTCCGACTTCCCCGTCGTTCTTGCGCTCCACGGCGGTCCTGGCAATGTCCAGATCGTCGATATCCACCAGAGGATTTTCGCAAATCGCCGCTGCACGAAAGATCACGTTCTGCAGTTGTCGCACATTGCCCGGCCAGCGGTTGCCGAGCAGGGCGGGGAAGGTACTCGGCGCCAGCCGGCACACCGGGCGCTGGATCTGCGCGCAGGCGTGTTCCATGAAGTGCTGGGCCATCAGCAGGATGTCATGGCCGCGCTCACGCAGCGGCGGCACTTGCAGGTTGAGCACGTTGAGGCGGTAGAACAGGTCCTCGCGAAAATGCCCCTCGCTGACCATCTTTTCCAGGTCGCGGTGGGTGGCGCTGAGAATGCGCACATTGACCTTCACTTCGCGATCACCGCCCACCCGCCGAAAGCAGCCATCGCTCAAAAAACGCAGCAACTTGGCTTGCAGGTACGGCGACATTTCCCCCACTTCATCGAGAAACACTGTGCCTCCATCAGCCAGTTCCAGCAGGCCCAGCTTGCCGCCGCGTTGCGCACCGGTGAAAGCACCGGTGGCGTAGCCGAACAGCTCGCTCTCGGCCAGGCTCTCCGGCAGCGCCGCGCAGTTGAGCGCCAGGAACGGCGCCTCTCGCCGGCCGCTGATGGCATGACAGGCACGGGCCACCAGTTCCTTGCCGGTGCCGGTTTCGCCCTGGATCAACAGCGGTGCATCCAGCGCCGCCACCCGTTGTGCCCGGGCCTTGAGCGCGCGGATCGGCGGCGATTCGCCCAGCAGCGCGTCGAAGCCTTCGGCGTGGTCATGGTGCAGCGCCGACAGACGCTCGCCGATGCGGTTCGGTTGATACAGGGTGAGCAGGGCGCCGGCATCGGTGATCGGCATGGCGTCGAGTAGCAGGGTGTGATTGGCGAGGCTGACCTCGCGCATCGGCAGGCGAAAACCATGTTCGATCAGTTCGGGTAGCAGGTCTGAATCTTCGAACAGTGCGCCCAGCGACTCGCCCGCCGGTTCGCGGCCGCACAGGGCGATCAGCGCCGGGTTGGCCAGCAGCACCTGACCGCGATCGTCCACCGCCAGCACCGGGTCGGAGCTGGCGGCGAGCAGGGCATCGAGTTGCAGGCGCCGGCGTTGCCCCGGGAGGATGTCGACCAGGGTCACCGCCTGCACGCCCTTCACTTCAAGCAGCGCCTCGCGCAACTCTTCCATCACATCGGTGCCGAGGGTCGGCGCGTCGATGTAAACGTTGGGCGGCACCATCTCGACGGCGTCCAGGTTGAAGCTGCGTCGACCGAGCAAGGCCAGGACTTCCTGAGTGATGCCGACGCGGTCGATGAAGGTGACGTGGATGCGCATAGGTGGCCTGAAAGGTTGTGAAGCGGAATTGAGTATGTCGAATTCGCGGGATGCCGTCGTCAGGGCTTTTGCGCCGCTGGCGGTTTATGGGAGCAGGCCGCGAGGTCTTCGAGAAACGCCTGAAGAATCGGTGGCGGTGCCGTGCCCCGGCGCGTGATCACATCGAACGGCGACATCAGTTGCAGGCTGTGCGGGGCCAGCTGGTGCATTTCGCCGGTCTTGATCCACTGGGCGGCGAAGTGCGCCGGCAGAAAGCCCAGGTAGGCACCAGAGATGATCAGAATCGCCAGCGCCTCGATGTTGTCCACGGTGGCCGCCGCCTTGCTGACGCCCAGGTGTTCCAGGTCGTATTGCTGCATGTAGCCGCGCACGACGATGCGGCTGGTGCTGATCTCTTCGAGCAATTCATCGCCCTCGGCCTGGCTGCCGAACAGCGGATGCCGGCGCCCGCAATACAGCCCCAGTGCTTCCTGATACAGCGGCGTCTGCTGAAGGCCCGGCACGTGGATCGGGAAGTGTCCGATGGCCAGGTGCAGGCGCCCGTCGAGCACCCGCTCCTCCAGTTCCGCGGGTTCGCCGACGTACACGCTCAGGTGCACATCGTGGCCCCGCGAGACAAAGCGCTGGGTGGTACGCGGGATCGGCGAGTCGGGGTCGGTGATGGTGCTGTCGATAATCCCAAGATTGAGCTTGCCGCTGATGTGCTGCTTGAGCACGTCGGCGTCCATGCAGAACGTCTCCACCGCCGAGAGCAGGCGCTGGGTGGCTTCATGAATCGCCACCCCTTGCTCGGTCAGGCGAAAGCCGCTGCGTCCGCGCTGGCAGAGCTTGACCCCCAGGCGCGTCTCCAGATGAGTCATCTGTTCACTGATGGTTGACTGGCCGGCATTGAGCGCCGCCTGCGCGGCGGAAAACCCGCCGCAGCGGACAATCGTGGCAAACACCCGAAGCAACTTCAGGTCGACATCGTGCAGTTGAATCACCTGGAACCTCCCACCTGTGGATGCATCGGTAATGCCGATATGAGTATCTGATGTTTAGCATTTTTTCCACGAAAAGCTGCGCCCATAGTCTCTCCAACGGCGGTCGCCTTGCAGTCCGCCCAGCCGATAACAAGAAGTGGAGAGGCTTGAAATGTCGAACAACGGTTATGAATCCGGTCGCCTGAACCTGCCATTCGTGGGTCATTGCACCTTCGGCAAATCCCCTGTGTGCACCGACTGGGATGCCCTGGACGCGGACGTTGCAGTGCTCGGCGTGCCCAACGACATGGGCACTCAATGGCGCTCCGGCGCACGCTTCGGGCCACGGGGCATTCGCGAGGCATCGACGCTGTTTTCCTTCGGCCATGCCGGTGCCTACGACCACGAAGACGACGTCATGTACCTGACCGCCGCCGACGTACGGATGGTCGACGTGGGGGATGCCGACATCGTCCACACCGACATGCAAACCAGCAACGAAAACACCGAATACGCCGTGCGCAAGATCCTCGATGCCGGCGTCATGCCGGTGGTGCTCGGCGGCGATCACTCGGTGCATGCCCCGGTGATCAAGGCCTTCGAAGGTCGCGGGCCGATCCACATCATCCACTTCGATGCCCACCTGGATTTCGTCGACGAGCGCCATGGCGTGCGCTACGGCCACGGCAACCCGCTGCGCCGCGCCTCGGAAATGAACCACATCGTCGGCATGACCCAGATGGGCATCCGCAACGTGTCCTCTTCCAACCGCGATGACTACGAAGCCGCCCACGCCGCCGGCTCGAAAATCCTCTCGGTGCGCGATGTGCGTCGCCTGGGTGTCGACGGCGTGCTGGCACTGATCCCGCAAAACATCAACTACTACATCACCATTGACATCGACGGCTTCGACCCGTCCATCGCCCCCGGCACCGGCACCCCCAGCCACGGCGGCTTCCTCTACTACGAAGTGCTGGAAATCATCCAGGCACTGGCCAAGCGCAGCCAGGGCAACATCGTCGGCATGGACCTGGTGGAGGTTGCACCGGTGTACGACCCGACCGGCATGACTTCGATCCTCGCCGCGCAACTGCTGCTCAACAGCATCGGCTTCATCTTCCACGAACGGGCCCAGGCGCGGGCTGTGAAGAGCGAAACCACCACGGCCACGGCGTGACCCGACCGCCATACAGAGGAGCCTGAAAATGGACGCGATCGTTAAGCAGTATTTGCAGAAATTCGGTGTCGCCGAAGCCACCCAGACCTTCCTTGGCAAGGTGCAGAAAATGTTCATCGGTGGCGCCTGGGTCGAGGCCAGCGACGGCCAGACTTCGGACGTCATCGAGCCCTCGACCGAAGGCCTGATCACCCGCATCCCCATGGGCACCACCGAGGATCTGGACCGTGCCGTGCAAGCCGCCCGTGCACAGTTCGACGGCGGCGCCTGGAGCCAGGCCAAGCCGGCAGAACGCGAACGCCTGATCCAGCGCTTGGCCGACCTGATCGAAGCCAACGCTGAGGAACTGGCGCAAATCGAATCCATCGACATGGGCAAGTCGGTGACCTTCGCCAAGGGTGTCGACATCCAGGGCACCATTGACACCCTGCGCTATTTCGCCGGTTGGGCGACCAAGCTCCACGGTCGCACCGTCGAGCCATCGCTGCCGGGCAATTACCTGGCCTACACCCGCAAGGAAGCGGTGGGCGTGGTCGGCGCCATCGTGCCTTGGAACTTCCCGTTGCAAACCATGGCCTGGAAGCTCGGTGCGGCGCTGGCCACCGGTTGCACCGTGGTGGTCAAGCCCGCCGAATTGACTTCGCTGTCGGCCCTGCGCTTTGCCGAACTGGTACAGGAGGCGGGCATCCCGGACGGCGTGATCAACATCGTCACCGGGCGCGGCAGCGTGGTCGGTGCGGCCATGGCCACCCATCCCGGCATCGACAAGTTGACCTTCACCGGTTCGACCCCGGTCGGCCGCACCGTGGGCCGCGCCGCACTGGACGAAATGAAGCGACTAACCCTGGAACTGGGAGGAAAATCACCGGTAATCGTGATGGCCGATGCGGACATCCCCGCCGCTGCGCAAGCAGTCGCCAACGGTGTGTTCTTCAACTCGGGGCAGGTGTGCGACGCCGGGACGCGGGCCTATGTACATCGCAGCGTCTACGACGAATTCCTGCGCGAACTGATTGCCTACACCCGCACGTTGAAGATGGCGCCCGGCATGGACCCGGACTGCTTCATCGGCCCGCTGGTGTCGGCGTTGCAGAAACAACGGGTGACCGAGTACATCGAAACCGGCAAGGCCGAAGGCGCCGAACTGGTCTACGGCGGCCAGCCGGTGGATGGCCCGGGCTTCTTCGTCGAACCGACGATTTTTGCCCATTGCCGCAATGACATGCGCATCGTCCAGGAAGAGATCTTCGGCCCGGTGCTGGTGACCGCGCCCTTCGACGATGAGGAAGAGGCGCTGGCCCTGGCCAATGACTCGCCCTACGGCCTGGCGGCGGCCCTGTACTCCAACGACCTGGGCAAGGTGCATAGCCTGATTCCACGGCTCAAGGCAGGCTCGGTCTACGTCAACGCCCACGGCACCCTCGACCCGTCGATGCCGTTCGGTGGCTACAAACAATCGGGTTTCGGCAAGGACCTGGGCGCGGAACAGCTCGATTACCTGCTCGAGACCAAGGCGGTGTGGATCACCTTGCCCGGCTGACACACCCGTCCCCTGTAGGAGCGAGCCTGCTCGCGATGGACCCAAGTACACCGCGGGGTGTCAGGCTGCCAGCGTCATCGTTGGCGACCATCGCGAGCAGGCTCGCTCCTACAGGGGTATCGGCACGGACGCGCCAAAACAATGCGGTTATCTCGTCATGATCTTCCAATAACAAGAGTCCATCATGAACATTGACGCCAAGCCTGCTGCGAACGTATCCATCCTCGACGACAAATCCGTGGTCGAGAGTCATTCCATCGACTTCATCCCCGAGAGCGAGCGCACCGACAAACTGTCCAGCCAGGGCCCGTTCTGGTTCCTCGGCAACTTCACCTTCTTCACCATGACCATCGGCTTCGTCGGCCCGAGCGTCGGCCTGACCGCGCTCTGGACCACCCTGGCCGGTACGCTGGGCATCATGTTCGGCACGTTGTTCATGGCATTCCATGGTTCCCAAGGACCGCACCTGGGCCTGCCGCAGATGATCCAGTCCCGCGCGCAGTTCGGCTATCGCGGGGTGATCCTGGTGCTGCTGGCGACGCTGTTCGTCTTTGCCGGTTTCAACATCGTCAACCTGGTGCTGATGATGCAGGGCCTGCACACGCTGTTCGGCTTCGACCCTGCCGTGATCGCCATCGCAGTGACGGTGCCGGCGACGGTGCTGGCGATCCTCGGCCATGACTGGATGCACCGCAGCTTCAAATGGGCGTTGTACCTGTCGCTGCCGCTGTACGGCCTGGTGACCCTGGCCGTGTTGATGGGCTGGGTGCCGGATGCGGTGCTCCCACCGCTGGCCGCAGGCGAAGTGGCCCCGGCGCCGCTGGGCTTCAACTGGACCGGTTTCATCGCTCAGTTCGCCGCCGCCGCCAGCTACAACATCGCCTACGCACCCTATGTGTCCGATTACTCCCGCTACCTGCCCAAGAACACCTCCAGCGGCAAGCTGATTGCGGTGGTGTTCCTCGGGGCGTCGTTGTCCGGTGCGTGGATGATTTCGGTGGGCGGCTGGCTGGCCGATCACCTGCATTCCACCGATGTGCTGGTAGCCCTCGGGCAGGTCGGCAACACCGTGTCGCCGCTGATGGGCACGGCGGTGGTGGTCATCACCATCCTGGCGTTCCTGCCGGTGATCGCGATGAACATCTACAGCGCCAAGTTGACGACCCTTACCTGCGTCGATTCCATCAAGCACATCGAACCGACCCGCAAGGCGCGGATCCTGGCGATCCTGTTCGTGATCCTGCTGCAGCTGGGCGTGGCCATGAGCATCCAGAGTTCCGGCAAAGGTCTGTCAGTGCTGGGGATCTACCTGGTGGTGATGCTGTACTTCCTGGTGCCCTGGACCTCGGTCAACCTCACCGACTACTTCTTCGTGCGCAAGGGCCGCTACGCCATCCCGCACTTCTTCATGCCCCACGGCAACATCTACGGCAGCTGGGGCCTGCGCGGCATCCTCGCGTACGCCATCGGCTTCGTCTCGATGATCCCGTTCTTCTACATCTTCGATGGCGTCGAGCAGCGCGAGGTGTACGTCGGCCCACTGGCCAAGGCCCTGGGCAGCATCGACATCGCCTGGCTGGTGGGGCTGATCGTGTCAGGCCTGGCCTACTACTGGCTGAGCCGCTCGATCGACCTCAAGGCTGAAGAAACCGTGATCCAGCAGATCGAAAAAACCTGTCCGCAATACACCACCGGCGACTCGCTCAACGTGTTCAAAGAGTCGGCGCTCCGGAGATAAATCATGACGACGCAAAAATACGACTACATCATCATCGGCGCAGGCTCGGCAGGTTGTGTGTTGGCCAACCGCCTGAGCGAAGACCCGGCCACTTCCGTGCTGGTGCTGGAATTCGGCGGCAGCGACAAGAGCGTAGTGATCCAGATGCCCAGCGCGTTCTCGATCCCGATGAACACCAAGAAGTACAACTGGCGCTACGAAACCGAGCCGGAGCCGTTCCTCGACGGCCGGCGCATTCACTGCCCACGGGGCAAGGTGCTCGGTGGTTCTTCATCGATCAACGGCCTGGTGTATATCCGTGGTCACGCCTATGACTTCGACGAGTGGGAAACCCTCGGCGCCCAGGGCTGGGGCTACAAAAACTGCCTGCCGTACTTCAAGCGCGCCGAGAGTTACGAGGACGGTGGCGACAGCTATCGCGGGCAGACAGGGCCGCTGCACACCACTAACGGCAACCACATGAAAAACCCGCTGTACGGCGCCTGGGTCGAAGCCGGCGCGGAAGCGGGCTACATCAAGACCGATGATTGCAACGGCTTCATGCAGGAAGGTTTCGGCGCGATGCACATGACCGTGAAAAACGGCGTGCGCTGTTCCACCGCCAACGCCTACCTGCGTCCGGCCATGGGCCGTCCGAACCTGACGGTGATCACCCACGCCATGACCCGGCAGATCATCCTCGACGGCAAGCGCGCGGTCGGCGTGATGTACGACCACGATGGCCAGACCCACCAGGTGTTCTGCAACCGCGAAGTGCTGATTTCGTCCGGCCCGATCGGTTCGCCGCACCTGCTGCAACGTTCCGGCATCGGCCCGGCGGAGGTGCTGCGCAAGGCCGGGGTCGAGGTGCGCCACGACCTGCCGGGGGTAGGGGAGAACCTGCAGGACCATGCCGAGGTGTACATCCAGTTCGGCTGCAAGGAACCGGTGACCCTCAACAGCAAAATGGACCCGCTGAGCAAGTTGATGATCGGCTTGCGCTGGCTGCTGTTCAAGGACGGGCTGGGCGCCACCAACCACTTCGAGGCCGGTGGTTTCATCCGCTCCGACAAGGGCCTGCGCTGGCCGGACATTCAGTTCCACTTCCTGCCGGCGGCCATGCGCTACGACGGCAACAAGCCGATCAAGGGCCACGGCTTCATGGTGCTCACCGGTCCCAACAAACCGAAAAGCCGCGGTTACGTGCGGGTGCGTTCCGCCGACCCCTACGAGCATCCGGAAATCCGCTTCAACTACCTGCAACGCGAAGAAGACCGCGAAGGCTTTCGCCGCTGCATCCGCCTGACCCGCGAAATCATCGGCCAGAAAGCCATGGACCGCTTCCGCGACGGCGAAATCGCCCCCGGCCCGCTGGTGCAGACCGATGAACAGATCGACGCCTTCGTGCGGCAAAACCTCGAAAGCACCTACCACCCTTGCGGTTCGTGCCGCATGGGCGAAGACGACATGGCCGTGGTGGACTCCGAACTGCGGGTGCATGGCATCGCCGGGCTGCGAGTGATCGACTCCTCGGTATTCCCGACCGAACCGAACGGCAACCTCAACGCCCCGACCATCATGCTCGCGGAACGGGCGTCGGACCTGGTGCGCGGAAAGAAAATGCTGCCGGCGGCGAATGTGCCGGTGGGGCTGGTGGAGGATTGGGAGAACAGCCAGCGCTCGTCGTTGCCGGGGCGCAACGTACGGGTCTGATTTGATTTCGCGGACAGCCCGATTCCCTGTGGGAGCGGGCTTGCCCGCGAAGGCGGCCTGCAAGCCAACCGTGATTTCGCGGATGTACCTGATCCCCTGTAGGAGCGAGCCTGCTCGCGATGGTCGTCAACGATAACGCTGGCTTCCTGAAACCCCGCGGTGTCCCGTCGTCCATCGCGAGCAGGCTCGCTCCTACAGGGGACCGCGATCTGCTTTTGCTTTGGCTTTTGATCTTGATCTGCCCCGTCGGAAGGCCGAGTGGAGGTGTTCATCCGGGGGGAGGGCGCGCAGCGCCGTGCGGCGAAGCCGCACACATCGAGAGGAGGTGCAGCGCAGCAAACCGGAGGCGATGCCCCCGGATGAATACCGGAGCGAGGGAATGCCGAGCCTAGGCGAGGCACCGTACGTCAGGGGATAAAAGCGCTTGGTTACTTGGCGCTTTTCCAAGTAACCCGCCGTCAGGGCGGAACCCTAAGCGGCCGTTACCGCAGCAATGGATATGTACTCAGTCAACAAATGCCAGGTTGCCTGACGCAAAGCCATCGCGAGCAGGCTCGCTCCTACAGGTGATCAGTGTCGGGAAAAATGTTGTGCCCATTGCTAGGCTGTAAGTCCCTGAGTCCCCAATGGAACACCCCCATGCCCATCCAGGCCCTGCGCGCCGACGCTTCCCACCTCGACACCGTCGCCCTCCTGTTCGACGCCTATCGCGGTTTCTACGGCCAACCGCCCAACCTGCCGCAATCCCGCGCCTTTATTGCCGAGCGCATCGCCCGTGACGAGTCGGTGATTTTCCATGCCGTGGATGACAGCGGCGAGGCGCTGGGTTTTGTGCAGATGTTCCCGACCTTTTCCTCCATCGATGCGCATCGCACCTGGCTGCTCGGTGATCTGTTCACCACGCCATCCGCTCGAGGCAAAGGGGTAGGGACGCTGCTGCTGAACACCGCCCGTGACTTCGCGCGGTTGATGGGCGCCAAGGGCATGACCCTGGAAACCGCCACCGACAACCACAGCGCGCAGCACCTGTATGAATCCCTCGGCTGGGTGCGTGATACGGGTTACTACACCTATTGCCTGGATTTGAAAAAGGACTGACTTTCGATGAAGTGGCAGCCTCGACGAGGCTGCCACCGTCGTCCTAGTTGGGCATCGGAATGGTGACGCCTTCTTTCTCCAGGTCTTCACGAACCGATTGGAATTTCTGGTACTTGGAAATTTCGATCGGGCCGTCGTAACCCATGCTTTGCAGTTTGCGCGGAGGGTACTGAATGTAGGTTTTCATCAGCTTGTTAATCGCTGCGCTGATGGGAACCATGGTCCAGGTGCGCTCGGTGACGTTGCTCATGAAAATGTCATAGCGCTCCTGAGGGTCCTGATACAGGTCGAAAACCTGCGGTACCGTCGCCACGTATTTTTCAGCACCTTTCCAGCCCAGGTTGGTGTCTACGGCCAGGCCACCGGTCACGGCGCCGTTATCACCCCTCAAGTTGAACACCGCCTTGTAGTTGCCAACGCGAGCGGCACCGGGGGTCAGCTCGTTCTCGGTGAAGTAGAACCATTCCTTGCGAGGGTCAGGGCCGGTGCCGAGCAGCACCGGGGTCATGTCGTAGCTGTCGAAGATGATGGGTTTGCCTTCGCGATCCTTGTCTGGAAGTTTGATCCCGGCCACGGACGCGAACGTCGCCATCAGGTCCAGGCCGCCGAGGATGTCGTGGTTTTTTTGATCGGCCTTGATCTTGCCGGGCCAGACCATGATCGCCGGCACCCGGTTGCCACCTTCACGCACCGTGCCCTTGGTGCCACGGAACGGCGTGTAGCCGGCGTCGGGGTAAACGTCCTGCCACGCACCGTTGTCGGTGGTGTAGACCACCAGGGTGTTCTTATCCAGACCCAGTGCTTTGAGCTTGTCCATGATGCGCCCGATGTGGGTATCGAGCTCGACGATGGAGTCGGCGTACTTGGTCTTGGAGATCGATTTGTGGACGAACTCCGGCGCCGGCAGGTTGGGTTGGTGCACCTTCATGAAGTTGACGTTGATAAAGAACGGCTTGTTCGATTTCGCGGCGGTGTCGAGAAACTCCAGCGCCGCCTTTTCCACGTAGTTGTCGAAGAACGGAATGCCCACCACACCGGGCTTGCCATCCACGACAGGGGTGTCGACGTACTGGCCGTTGATCTTGAACTCTTCGACGGCTTTCTCTCCCGCCTTGGCCGACAGTGCGCCCTGGGTCACCTTGGCGAACATGGCGCGGGTCTCGTCATCCATGTCCGGGAACCAGGTCGGGTCGGCGTAGGTGTAGGCGTTGAGGTGATACAGGCCGACGTACTTCATCACGTCATAGCCCTGGGCGTTGGGCAGGGCGTAATCGGCTTCTCCCAGGTGCCATTTGCCGGTGAAGTAAGTGTCGTAACCCCCGGTCTTCAGAACCGAGGCCAGCGTCCATTCAGCCGCCGGCAAGCCGCCGCCCTGACCCTGGAACGCCACCGTGGTCATGCCGCTGCGGTTGGGGATGCGCCCGGTTTGCATCGCGGCCCGGCCCGGGGTGCAACTGGGTTGTGCGTAGAAGGAGAAAAAGGTGGTGCCTTGTGCGGCGAGTTCGTCGATGCGCGGTGTTGGCATGCCGCGACCGACACCGCCGCCGTAAGGCCCCAGGTCACCGTAGCCGGTGTCGTCGGAGACGATGAAAAGGATGTTGGGTTTTTCTGTCTGTGCTGCCTGCGCGATGCCGTTGAGTGCCAAGATCAATGAGCACGCAACGTAAAACCTGATGCGGTGCGAGTGCCTGTTCATACCCGGTTTCCTCTTGATATTTGCTGCCAGACCACTCATCGGGAGGCAAAACAATAAGGATCCTGGTGCGTGATCACCCAAGCATGCGTCTGGATAGTTCGGGGAAGGTTTCTAACGGCAGGATGGACATTCCGCTCGCTATTCAAGGCGGTCGTGGAAGATTAGTTCCACAACCTGCGCGGTGCGCTGCCGTACGCCGCGTAATTGGCAACGTTCGTCGATTTTCTGACAGTTTTTGAGGGACTGTGGACCTAAACACCTACTGTAGGAGCGAGCATGCTCGCGATAGCGGTTTGTCAGTCGGCATCAATGTCGAATGCGCCACCACTATCGCGAGCATGCTCGCTCCTACAGGGTTGTCTGGTTTTACAGGCAATTTTCAGAACCCGCTTTCACGCATCAACACCGCCAGAAAGTGGGTCGCCACATCACCCAGCACACTGCGTCGCTCACCCTCGATTTTCAGATGACCACGGGTTTCGCGCAGGCTCGGCAGCGGCTCGTCCAGCTGGATCAGCACCTGGAACAGCGCCGCGCTTGGCACCAGCTCATGCTCTTGCGGCGTGGTCGGCACCGGGCCGCCAAAGCGCGAGGACAGCATGCGATGGGACAGTTGACCGGCACGGGTGCTGCCGATCGTCAGGACCTTGCCGCTCAATGGCGTGGTCTGGCCATCGGGGTAGAAGCGCACGCGACCACCGGTGAGCAGGCGATGCACCTGGTCCTGGGCGACGTAGGCGTCGACCTGCCAGCTGCGCGGATCGATCAGGATCCCCAGGGATTCCTGGCGGCCGATCCACTGGCCGGTTTTCCAGTCCGGATTGACGTCCAGCCACAGACCGGCGAACGGGGTTTGCAGGTTGAGCCGGGCGATTTCCGAGCGGGCGGCCCGGGCTTCCTCGAATTGCACATTAAGGCGCTGGCGGGTGACGGCGTCTTCAGCCAGGCCGCCGGGATCGGCGAGCAGCCCGGACAAGCGCGCTTCATAGCTGCGGGCATTGGCTTCGCTGCTCTGTATGCGCGAGGCGATGTCCGGCTCGTCGAGCACCACAAGCACTTCGCCAGCCTTGACCGGACCCTCGCCGTGGATCGATTGCAGCCGCGCCGGGTAGGGCGCGTAGACCCGCAACTGGTGTTCGGCACGGGCCACGCCGACCGCATCGATCTGGGTCCGCCAGGGCAGGGCGAGGCCAATCAGGATCAGGCCCAGTACCGAATAGAACAGCACCTTGCGCAGGCGTGGAATGCCCGCGCGATGGCTCCACCAGTGGTTCAATTCGCGCACCACCGGCATGGCGATAAACCAGGACAGTTCAACCATGAACAGAATGATCCCGAGCAATTTGAAGAAGAACAGGTAGACCGCCAGGGCGATCCCCAGAAACAGCACCAACCGGTAGAGCCAGGTGATGATGGCGAAAGTCACCAGCAGCCGGCGCTGGCCGGTGGGGAACACCTCCGGCCAGTCTTCCTGCAAGCCCAGCAGGTTGCGCCGCAGGGTGACCCGGGCCAGTGCCGAGGCGCGTTCGTGCAGGTTGGGGAAGTCCAGCAGGTCGGAGAGGATGAAGTACCCGTCGAAGCGCATGAACGGGCTGGCGTTCAGCGCCAGGGACAACAGCCAGCTGGTGGTCGCCAGGTACAGCAGGGCATTGCGCAGGGCACCCGGATCACACAGCGCCCAACCCAGGGTCGAGAGCCCGGCCAGGGACAGTTCGGTGACGATCCCGGCCGAAGCGATCGCCAGTCGCTGGCGTGAGCGGTTGAGCTTCCAGCTCTCGCCAGTGTCGGTGTAGAGCATCGGCCACAGCACCACGAAGGCGATGCCCATGTGCCCGACGCGCAACCCCAACCGCGTCGCCACCAGCGCGTGCCCCAGTTCATGCAGGGTTTTGGCGACGATCAGCGCCAGGGCGAAACTGAACAGGCCTTCGGTGGAGAAAGACTCGACCACCGCGCTGGTGAAACTGTCCCACTGCTGCAGGACCAGAATCACCCCCAGCACGCTCAGGCTCACCACCAAAAAAGCCGTCAGCGGATGGAACAGCCAGCGCAAGGCGTGCGCCAGATGCTGCAACGGTTGCTGGGGGCGCAGCAGCGGAATGCGGAAGAACAGATAGTGGTGCAGCCACCAGCGCCAGCTCAACCAGCTGCCTTCCTCATCCTTGGCCTGCAAGCGCGCCAAAGCCGCGGGCCCGGCGCGCAGCAACTGGTGCTGTTCAAGGAACTGGCGAAAATCGAGGATCTGCTCCACGTCGGGCTTGAGCGCGGTGCCTTCGGCGATCTGCTCGCTGATCTGGCGGGGTGACTGGCCCCAGCGCAACAGGCATTCGAACTCCAGCCAGCCGATGCGGTAGAAACGGTTGATCACCGTGTCCTGAATCACCCACGCCGGCTCGCCGCTGCTGCCGTGGGCGGCTTCGCTCAGACGCAAATCCTCGCGCAGCGGGGGCAGGGGAATGTCGGCGGGATCGAGCATTACCAGCCACTCCAGGCGCGCAAGGTCGCCAGCGGCCGGCGCAGCAGGTAATAACCGAGCATGACCCGGCCGCCATACAGCTTGGCGGTGCCGTGCAGGCCCAAGCGAGCGTGTTGTGGTGTACCGTCGATGCTCGCCAGCAGCCGATAGGCGACCACACCTTCATCACTGGGGCGCGCCTGATAACTGGTTTCGAGGATCTGGCCCTTCAAAGGAGTCAGCGGGTAGGCGGTGAGAAACAGCGTGACCTCGGCACCGGGCTCCAGCGCGATGGCGTCCGCGACCGCGAGCTGAATCAACATCGCCGGCTGGCTCGGGTCGGCCACTTGCATGATCCGTTCACCTGTCACCACCGGTTTGCCCAGCCAGTCGTTGGGGTCGCTGAACACCGCGACACCGGCTCGCGGTGACAGCACCTGGGTGCGCTTGAGTTGTGCCTGCACCGCCGCCAGCTCGGCCCGACGCTGTTGCGCACGGCCTTCAAGCAGGGTCAGTTCGCCCTTGCTCTGCGGGTTGTCGAACGCCCGCTGGCTGGCCGCCTGCAATTCGGCATCGGCCACCGCCACTTCCTTGCCCAGCACTTCGGCGCGGCTGCGCAGGGTGGTTTCGTCGAGGGAAAACAACGGGGTACCGGCCTCTACCGGTTGATTGGGGCGGACCTGAATGTGTTCGATCACCCCGTCGATGGGCGAGCTGATGATCTGTGCCTGACGGGAGACAATCTCGGTGGGCGCCAGGGCCGTTTGCCGCACGGGCAACAGCAACAAGGCGCCGAGCACCAGCAGGCCGATCAAGGTCTGTTTGCGGTTGGGCCACCAGCGGCCGAAACGCCGACGTTTGGTGAGTGCGGTCCAGCAGTAGGCCCAGGTGTTGATCGGGCCGGCCAGGACCTGGCGCAGCAGGGCGGGTGGTTCCTGTTCGAGCAGCAACAACAGCAGGCCCAGGCGATGCCCGTTGCGATCCTGTATCGGCACGCACCACAGACCCGACGGCCACCATTCGCTCCAGCCTTCGGCGATGTCGGTCGGTGGCGTGCTGCTGTCCTGGGACAACCACACGGGCTCGCCGTCGGGCACCTGAGAGGCGACCCAGCGGCTGGCGCGACGCAGCCATACCAGATACGGCGAGTCTTCGCTGGGGCGCGACAGGCCGGAGACACACAGCAGCTCCAGCGCATTGTCCCGTTGGGCAAACACCAGCGCCTGATGAAACGGCAGCAGCGGATACAGATCGTTGGCCATGCTGAAGGCCAGGGCGTTCAGCGTGTCGGCGGCAATGGCCTTGTCACGCAGGGCATCCAGTTCCAGCAGCAGGTGGGGGTGAGGCAGGGGCTCGTTCATGGTCATGGTTGAGCCGTTTCCTGATCGAACCTCGCCGTGCCGCTCATGCCCGCCATCAGGTCAGGAAACTTCTCGTCGAGCCGGGCTTCCAGTTCGACGGTTTGCGCCACCGCATCGACCCGCGAATTGACCACCGAGACATGGGCCGCGTAGGTTTTTCCGGTCTCATAGATGCTCACCTGCAACGGCATGCCCTTCTTCAGGGTCTTGAGCATGTTCGAGGGCACGTTCAGGCGCACCTTCAACGCCCCGTCGCTGACCAGATCGAACAGCGGCGTACCGGCACTGACGGTCTGGTACGGCTTGACGTAGACCTTGGCCACGGTCCCGGAAAACGGTGCCAGCACCTGGCAGTAGCCGCTCTGGGCGACGCCCATGGCGCGGGCGCCTTCGGCTTTTTGCACTTCGGTGTTGGCCATCGACACTTCGATATCACCCACGGCATTGAGCTGGCGCAGCTGCTTTTTCGCGTCGAGGTTCTGCTTGGCCATGGCCAGTTCGGCCACGGCGACCTTGCTGCGGGCTTCGGCTTCGTTGCAGTTGAAGCGCGCCAGCAGTTCAGACTTGGCCACGTGTTCGCCAAAGGTTGCCTTGAGCTCGCCGAGCGTGCCGTTCATCTGGCTGGACAGGGTGGTCTCCAGTTCGGCGGCGAGCAGCACGCGAATCGTCGAAGCGGTTTGCGTCGCCGGGTCTTCGGCCTGGGCGCCGAAGGCGGCAGCACTGAGCATGAGCAAAAACCATCGCGAATCACGGGCGAGTCGGCGCATTCGGCATTCCTTGCTGGGTGACGAGCAGGCGTTGCTGCTCCTGTTTGTTCAGAGTGTTCTGGATTTCCCGGGCCAGGGTCTTGATGTCGTGTTTGTCGATTTCGTTGGGCAGCACGTCCAGCCCCACCGAGTTGTACAACCGGCCCCAGGCCGCCTGGGCGCTGGAGAACGCCGCCTCGCGTTGGTAACGTGAGAGCAGGTAACGACCCTCGGCGCGGATCACTTCCAGCTCGGAACCGAGAGCGCCGGTCTTGGCCGCCTGGGCGTAATCGAGCAGGCTGCGATCGACCCGCAGGCTTTCTTCGGTGAACTCCACCTCCTGGCGCGCCAGTTGATAGCGCAGGGTGCCGACCCGTACCTGGGTCAGGATCGCCATCGACAGCGCCACGCGGCGGGTGTCGTCGGTTTCACTCTGGGATTTTTCCGCCGCATTGAGCGAAGGCAGTTGCAACAGGCGCAGCAGGTTCATCGAGACTTGCAGGCCGGTGGCGTTCCAGTCGTTGTTGTAGAGGAACTTGTTGGAGTCGTAGCGATAGCCATAGTCAAAGCTGACGTTGGGCCACAACTGTGCCTTGGCGATGTCCAGGTCCTTCTGGTTGACGCGCTTGCGGTACCACTCTTCCATGATCTCTGGACGGTTTTCCATGGACAGCTGTTCAAGCTGCGCGATGTTCTGGTGCAGTTCCGGCAACGGTGGCTCGGCGGTGTCGGCCAGGACCATTTTCGCGCCCGGTGGCAACGACATCAGTGCCGCCAGTTCCGCCTGGGCAAATTCCAGGTCCTGGCGGCGCACGGTCAGCAGGTAGATTGAGTCGAGCAGGGCGCGTTGATAAGCGAGGATTTCCTGGCGCGGCAACAGGCCCCGGGTTTCCGCGTCGCGGGCCGAAGTCAGGGCGGTCTGGGTGCGCGCCAGCAACTTGTCGACTTCCGGCATCAGGCGCTGGGCACCGAGGGCTCGCCAGTAAGCGTTGCGCACGTCCTGCAGGACGTTCTGCGCAACTTTGCGCCGGCGTTCCTCGGCCATCAGGATCTGGTCGGATTTCTGCTGGGTGCGGTAATAGGCCACGCCGAAATCCAGCAGGCTCCAGCTCAGGCCCAAGCCGTAGAGTTCGCGATAGCGCTCTTCCGAGGTCGACGCACGCAAGCTGACTTGCCGGTCCTCGATGCCGATGGAGGTGCCGCCGGAATCGTTGTTACGCCCGGCATACCCGGCCGACGCCACCAGACGCGGCAGCATCTCGTGGCTCGACACGTCGCGCAGGTCCGAGGCCAGCGCGCTCTCCATGAGCTTGAGACGGTAATCCAGGTTGTACTTGAGCGCCCGCGCAGCCGCCTCGTAAAAGTTGATGGGCGCGGTAACGGCTTCCTGGCCGGAGTACATGCGTGACTGATCGGCAAGGATGCGTTGACGGTTTTCCTCCTCGGTGGAGGGCTTGGGATCCAGCGAAGAGCAGGCGCTGAGCAGCATCGTCGAGACGAGGGCGGTACTCACCAGCCTGTTTGCGGTTCTTGGCATATTCAATCCTTTGTGTTCACCGATTCTTTTCAATTGGACGGATTTCGCGGTTCTCGATTGATCGGGTTCAGACGGTTCGCAGCGGTTCGCAACTGGGCGCTGAAGCCTCGGGCCTGGCGCGGCTCGGCCGGTTTCTCGGTTTGTGCCGGGCCTTGGGTCATGTGGGCGCTCTCGAGGGTGAACAGCGACGGATCGCTCAACAGGCCATCGGCGCTCAGGCTGGTACGGCCCTGGCGGCCCAGAATCCAGGCCAGGTCGAGGTCGCTTTCCAGACGGCTTTCACGCACCGCCTGGGACACGTATTGCCCCGGCACCAGACCCAGCCCGGCGCCCGTCGACTCGTTGGTGAACTCGCCGACGCTGGCAATGCGCAGGTTCGAGCCCCCCGCGTTCCAGCTCGAGACTTCCAGTGCCCGAGCTTCGCGTTCCACCACCGGGGTGATGAAGATCGCCGGGGTTGGATCCGGCAGGCGCAAGACGCCGTTGCGGTTGCTGCGGTTGTTCGGGTCGTTGTCGAAGAAATCGTCCTGCGGCGCCGGGATGAACGGCGTGGCGATGTCGAGGTTGATCACCAGTTCGGCCTGGTCGCTGGCACCGTTGATGTCGTTGATGGTGTAGGTGAACACGTCCTGCAGCACCTGCCCCAGCCCGGCAGCGGCCAGCACCGCGGGGTTGCTCTGGTCGATGGTGTAGGTGTAGCTGCCGTCGGCGTTGAGGACCAGAGTGCCGTAGAGACCGAGGATCGGCTGGCCGATCACCCCGGCCGTGCCGGTACCCGCTTCGCTGCCGGTGCGCACGGCAACCACTTGCAGGCCGTCGTTGGCATCCACATCAGTGTCGTTGGGCAGCACGTTGCCAGTGGCCTGCGGCGCAGGTGTCTGGTCGCTGGCTACGGCGCTGTCGTTCTGCGCCACCGGTGCGTCGTTGGCGCCCTGAATGACGATGGTCAGGCGTGCATCCGAGGTCGCACCAAAGGTATCGCTCATGCGATAGGTGAAGGTCTCGCTCAGGGTGTTGGCGGCGGTGCGCAGGGCCTGCACTTGCGGATTGCTGTTATCGATTATGTAGGTGTAGGTGCCGTCGGCGTTCAAGGTCAGCTGACCGTAAAGGCCGACCAGCACCTGGCCTGCGCCACTGCTCTGGCCGTTCTGGGCACTGACGCTCAGTACTTGCTTGCTCTCGCCGTTGGCCACGCTGTCGACGTCGGTGTCGTTGTCCAGCACGTTGCCGGTGGCGTTGGTGCCCGGTGTGCCGTTATTGACCCCGCCAGCTTCGAGGGCGGTGTTGCCGTCGTCCTGGGCGACTGGGGTGTCGTTGCGCCCGTCGATGGTGATTTGCAGTTCGGCGCTCGAGGTGGCGCCAAAGGCGTCGCTCTCGGTGTAGGTGAACACATCGACCAGGGTCTGGCCGCTGACACGCAGTGCTTGAACGGCGGGCAGGCTGTTGTCCAGGGTGTAGCGCCAGGTGCCGTCGGGCAGCAGGACCAGATCGCCGTATTGCCCGCGCAATGAGGTGCCGACCACGCCCGTGGTGCCAGTGCCGGTCAGGGTGCCGGTGCGCACTGCGGAAATGGTCAGGGCATCGTTTTCAAGGTCGGTGTCATTACCGATGACGTTGCCGCCGGGATCGACTCCGGGCTGCGCATTGTTCAGGCCACCGGCCTCCACGGCGGTGCCGGTATCGGTGTTGGCATGGGGTGCGTCATTGCGCCCGCGGATGATGATGTGGATTTCCGCCAGGTCGCTTTGTCCGCCCAGATCGGTGACCCGGTAGGTGAAGTGTTCATCGAGGAACTGCAGTGGTCCCAGGCCCTGAACGGTCGGGTTGCTGGAGTCGATGATGTAGGTGTAGTTGCCGTCGGCGCCGATGATCAGTTGCCCGAACTGGCCGTTGATCAACGTGCCGTTGGTGTTGTCGGTGCCCGCGTTGACCGCATCCAGCGTACCGCCGGCCGCTTCGGTACCGAAGCGAATGCCGGTGACGTGCAGCACATCGCCCTGGTCGACATCGGTGTCGTTGGGCAACACGTTGCGGGTCGGGTTGACGCTGTTGCCCGCGCCGTTGTCCGCCACGGCCACCGCGACATCGTTGGTGGCCACCGGCGCATCCCAGGCGCCGTCGATGCGGATGTTCAGCTGGGCGATGTCGGTGGCGCCGGCGGTGTCGCGTATGCGGTAGGTGAATGTTTCCACCAGCGAATCGCCGACCTTGAGCGCCTGCACCGCCGCGAGGTTGTTGTTGACCACGTAGCTGTACGAGCCGTTGGCGTTGATGGTCAGGGTGCCGTACAGACCATTGAGGACCTGGCTGGTGGTGACCCCGGTGAAGGTGCCGCCGGCGACTTCGGTGCCGGTGCGGATGTCGGTGACGGTCTTGGTGTCATTGGCATCGACGTCGGTATCGTTGGTCAGCACATTGCCGGTGGGGTCGATGCCCGGTATGGCATTGGCGGTGCCGCCGGCTTCGACGGCCACGGTGCTGTCGTCGACCGCCAGCGGGTTGTCGTTACTGCCGCGAATGGTGATGGTCAGGGTCGCGGTGCTGGTGGCGCCGGCCAGGTCGCGGATCTGGTAGGTGAAGGTTTCGGTCAGCACGTCGCCGTTGGTGCGCAAGGCCTGGACCTGCGGGTTGCTGTTGTCCAGCACGTAGCTGTAGTTGCCATTGGCGCCGAGGGTCAGGGTGCCGAAAGCACCGGCCAGGCCGGAACCGATCACGCCGACGGAGGCGCCCTGACGCACGCCGATCACACTGAGGACTTCGCCGTTGCCATCGACATCAGTGTCATTGGCCAGAACATTGCCGCTGGGATTGATGCCCGGTATGGCGTTGTTCAGGCCGCCGGCTTCGATGGCGGTGTTGACGTCGTTCTGCGCCACCGGGGTGTCGTTGGCGCCCTGGATGGTGATGGTCAGGGTCGCGATGTCCTGCGCGCCCGCGGCATCGATCACGCTGTAGTTGAAGTTGTCGACCAGAGTGTTGCCGGCCCGCAGGGCCTGTACGGCCGCCATGCTGTTGTCCAGGCGATAGCTGTAGCTGCCGTCGGCGTTGAGCGTGAGCCAGCCGAAGGCGCCACGCAGTTCGGTGCCCAGTATTCCGTCAGGGCTCGTCGAGCCCTCGACACCGGTGCGTACCGAGGCCACGGCGCGGGTTTCGCCGTAATCGTGGGCGGGCAGGTCGGCGGGGATTTCGCCGCCATCCACGTCGGTGTCGTTGGTCAGCACGTTGCCGGTAGGGTCCACGCCCGGCTGGTTGTTGTTCAGGCCGCCGGCCTCGATGGCGGTGGCCGTGTCATCGGTGGCCACCGGATTGTCGTTCTTGCCGCTGATCAACACGATGATTTCGGCGGTGTCGGTTTCCGGGTTCGGATTGACGCCATCGCTGATGGTGTAGGTGAAGCGTTCGAGCAGCAGGTCGGTACTGCGGCGCAGCGCCTGCACATCCGCATTGTTGTTATCGACGACATAGCTGTAGCTGCCGTCGGGATTGATGGTCAGGGTGCCGTACAAGCCGACGACCACCGTACCGCCGGCTACCACCGGCACCGAGGCGCCGCCGGCACTTTCCGCGCCAGCGCGGATCAAGGTGACGGTCAATGGGTCGCCATCCGGGTCGAAGGCATTGGCCGTCACATCCCCCGTCGGATTCACGCCCGGCGTGCCGTTGTTCAGGCCGCCGGCTTCGGTGGCGATCGCGATGACGTTCTGTGCCACGGGCGGATCGTTGACGCCATGCACGGTAATCACCAGTTGCGCGGTATCGGTCAGCCCCTTGCTATCGACTACGCGATAGGTAAAGAACTCGGTCAGCGTCTGTCCGGCTTGCAGGCCCTGAACCGTGGCATTGGTGCTGTCGACGTCATAGAAGAACGAACCGTCGGCGCCGATGCGCAGGGTGCCAAACTGTCCGACCACAACCGTGCCGTTGGCCTGGGAGGTGCCGGCGGTGACGCCGGTCAGCACGTCATTGACCGGGTCGAACGTGGCCTCGCTCTTGTTGATCACGCCATCGACGTGCAACTGCCCGCTGGGCTGGTCCGCTGCATCGACGTCGGTATCGATGCCGTTGTCGACGGTGCCGGGACGGCTGGGGAACAGGATCACGTTGCCGGTCGGATTGCTCTCGGTGGCGTTGCCGTTGGTGGAGGCCGCCTGGGCATCGGCAGCATCGTCGCTGGCCACCGGGTTGTCGTTGGCGCCCTGGATGACGATGCGCAATTGCGCGACATCGTTGAGGCCACCGGCATCGGTGACCCGGTAGCTGAAGAACTCGATCAACTGATCGCCGGCGCTCAGGCGCTGCACCGTGACGTTGTTGTTATCGATTACATAGGTGTAGTTGCCGTCGGTGTTGATGGTCAGCGTGCCGTACAGGCCGGCGACGACAGTCGGGCCGGTGACCGGCGTGATCGGGCCGGTACCGGCTTCGGGAACCGGGCGCACGGCGGTGACGGTTTTGGTTTCGCCATTGGCGACGGTGTCGACGTCGGTGTCGTTGGTGAGCACATTGCCCACGGCATTGCTGCCCGGTGTGCCATTGCGCACGCCGCCGGCCTCGATGGCGACGTTGTTGTCGTCAACCCCCACCGGGGTGTCGTTGGCGCCCTGGATGGTCACGGTCAGTCGGGCGATGTCGGTGGCGCCGGCCAGGTCGGCCAGCACATAGTCGAAACTGTCGGTCAGGGTCTGGCCGGACAGGCGCAGGGCCTGAACCAGCGGATTGTTGTTGTCGACGATGTACTGATAGGCGCCGTTGGTGCCAACAATCAGGCGACCGTACTGGCCGGTGATCACCGTCACGGCTTGCACGGGTGTTTGTGCGCCGCCGTTATTCACCGAGGCCACGGAGAACACATGCAGCTTGTCGGCGTTGGTGGCGATGTCGACGTCAGTGTCGTTGGCCAGCAACTGGCCGGTGGGGTCGACACCGATCACGTTGTTGTTGGTGCCGCCGGCTTCCACGGCGGTGGCGACGTCATCGACGCCGATCGGCGGGTCGTTGACCGGGGCGAGGATGATTTGCAGGGTGTCGGTGTCGGTCAGCGCATCGGCGGGAGTGCCCGGGAGGCCATCGCCATTGGCGTCGCCGAAGTTGCCCTGGTCATTGCTGACCACGGTCAGGGTGTCGGTGCCGTTGAAGTCCTGGTTGCCCAGGTAGCGCAGGCTCGCCAGCACGCTATTGACGTCGGCCAGGGTGCCGCTGAGGGTGAGGCTGGCGGTATTGGCGCCGGTGACGGTGACGCCGGGCAGGGTGGTGCCCAGGGACAAGGTGCCGTGCAACACGCTCAGGGTCACGCTGATGTTGCGGTCCGCCACGTTGGGATCACGGTCGACATCGACGTCCGCGACGCTGATGCCGCCGATGTTCAGCGGCACGTCTTCCAGGCCTTGCTGGGTGCCGGGCAGGGTGTTGACCGGCGCATCGTTCTGTTCGACGTAACCGGCGTTCGCCGCCTGGGTATCGGCATCGCCCAGGCTGATAGTGATCTGCCCGAGGGTGCCGCCGTCGCTGTCGATACGCACGCGCAAGTCGCCAACCGGTTGCGGGAAGGTCACCAGCCCCGGTGGTGCATCGATGCGGAATACACCCAGGGGCAGCACGCCGAAATGGTACTGGCCGTTGGCGTCGGTCACGGTGGTGAACACCAGGTTGTCGGCGGTGGTGCCCAGTTGCCCGTCGGCGCCGGCCCAGGTCAGGGTCACGGTTTGCCCGGCAAGGCCGGGGCCATCGGGCACGGTGCTGCCGGTGGCCGAGGCGGTGTCGTTCCATAACGTACCGGTGATCACCCCGAGCCCGGCGTTGTCGCGCAGGATGTACTGGTTGGGGCCGACCGTGCTGCCAGTGCGCTCGCCATTGATGGTGCCATCGATGCCGACGCTGTTGCCGCCCCAACTGGTGAAGTCTTCCGGCAGGCTGCTCCAGGTCAGGGTGGCGTTGCTGCTGGCAACGATCGCGTTGTTGGGCAGGGTGACTTGATAGCGCACCTGGATCTGGGCGCCGACATCCAGCTGATCGAAGTTGACGCTCAGGCCACCGGTGGTGCTGAAGGTCACGCCGGCGGGCAGGTTGCCCGGCCCGAAGGTGGTGCCGTTGATGGTGACGCTGATCAGGGTGTAGTTGCTGCCGCCGGCAAAGTTGTCGACCACCTGGGCGTCGAACGCCGGCAGGCCGCCGTTCTGGGTGAAGCTCAATTGCACCGTGGCCGTACCGGTGGTGCCGGTCGGGTTCGGATCGAAGGCCACCACTTGCTTGTCCAGGCCGCTGAAGCTTGGCTCGACGATGCGTTCCAGAATGGTGTTGCTGGCCGCCCGGCCCGCACCGTTGACGATCTCCAGGGCACTGGCGCCCAACTGGGCACCGGCGAGGTTGCTCGCCTGGTTGGCGACCCGCACGTTGAACTCCAGTACCACGCCTTCCAGGTCGTCATCGGTGCCGTTGCCGTTGACCACGTTACCGAGGTTGAAGGTGATGGTCTGGCTGCCGTCGGGGTTGGTGACCACGGTCAGGCGGCTGGGGTCGAACACACCGGTCGGGCCCAGGCCCAGCAGGTCCGGAGTAATCGGCAAGGCTTCGGGGCTGTTTTCGTTGCCATCGATGGCCAGGGTGCCGCCGACGATCAGGTTGGCATCGCTGACCAACCCGCCATTGGAAATAAAGCCAATGCGCAAGGCGTTGACCAGTGCATCCGGGGAGATGAATTGCAGGCCGTTGGCCAGGGTGATCTGGATCTGGTAGTTGGGGTTGTTGCCTTCCGGCACCAGCACCACCACGCGATAACGGATCACTTCGCCGATGGTCACCGCTTCCACCGGTGCCGTGGTCGGCGCCGGCGCGGCGGTATCAGGCAAGCCGCCGACCCGGGAGATCTGGATGGCCTGGGCCACCGGCACCACCAGCACCGAACTGTTGCGATAGTCGTTGAGCGTGCCACCGTTGAGCGGCCCGTCGACGCCGGTACGTTCGCCGGCCTGAGTGCCGTCGAGGCTGGTCCATTGCACGGTCGCCACGTTGGCGAAATTGGACTGCGACGCTGCCGTGGCGTTGACCACGCCCGACAGGCTCAACACGATGCTGCCGCCCTTGGCGATGTCGATGTTGGCGCCGTTGACGGTGCGCAACTGGCCGTTGACGATTTCGAAATCCACGCCGCCGTTATTGGTCGCGCCCCCTAGATACAACTTGCCCGTGAGGATGATGTTGTCCAGTTGGGTGGGCAGGTTGTCGAGGAAGGTGATGTCGAAGGCATTGAAGTCGCTGCCGCCGGTGCCATTGGTCAGGGTGATGGTGAAGGTCACCGTGTCGCCCTGGTCGTAGCCGCCCAGGCCCGAGGTCGAGGTCAGCACTTGCGTGACGGTCAGGGTCGGTTCACGCACGGTCACCGTGGGTTGGCCACCGGTGAGCGCGACGGTGCGGTCCACCGCCACGTTGCCGTTGGGCGTGTCGCTGTCCGGGTCGCTGAAGGTCAGTTGCGCGCTGTTCTGCAGCGCCTTGTTGGCCTGGTTGGCGATCACGTTGTTGGCCACCAGTTGCAGGCGAATCACGAAGGTGTTGTTGCCGGTCTGGTTGTCGGCGGTGGCGCCGGACACGCTGAAGGTCCAGCGTGCATCCACGCCGTCGTCGCCCAAAGTGCCGCCTTGACCTGCAAAACCGCTGACCACGATGCTGCCGGCAAAGTCGGCGCCCAGGGCGCCACTGCCGGCGCGAGTGGTGATGATCTGGTAACCCAGGCCGCCGTTGAAGGTGGTGTCCAGGCGCATGCCCGGCGGGATCAGGTCGTCGATGCGCAGGGTTTGCGTGCTGCCTTCGGGCAGGGTGACGACGATGTCGTAGCGCATGCTTTCGCCGATCACCAGGTCGCTGCCGGTGGTGTGGGTGGCGCTGGAATCGCCGTTATCGAGGGTGCCGTCGGCGAACACTTTGGTGATCACCGGTGCCGCCACCTGTTGGCTGGACAGGTCGGTCAGGTCGGTGGGGGTGAAGTCGGTGCCATTGTTGACGCTGGCGTAATTGCTCAGGGTCGCGGTGCTTTGCAGGCTGCGGCTGGCTTCGATGGTGGAGCTGACCACCACGTCGTAACTGATCACCACCAGGTTGGCGCCGCTGGTGTCGGCGGCGGTGCCGCTGCGACCGGCGAGCAGGGTGGCCTGGCCACCGGCATCGAGGAAGGTGATCTGGTTGCCGTTGACGCTGTAGTCCACGCCCAGTACCAGCGCGGTGCCGTCGCCGCGATAAATCTGCAGGTTGGCAGCGGCCAGGCTGCCGCCAACGAAGCTCAGGCCGGTGGGCAGGGTAATGCTGGTGGTGACGTCGAACGCGCCGCCGCCACCGGTGTTTTCGATGGCCGTGACCAGGCGCAGGGTGTCGCCGCCGTCGATGCCGGTGATGTTGCCGTCCACCGCCGCCAGATCGGTCACGCTGCCATTGAACGGCACGCCGGTGGTGCCGGGGGCATTCCAGCTGCCGGTGGTGTTGCTGACGGTGCCATTGGTGCTGGACACCACGCCGTGCTTGATCGCCAGTACCGGTTCGGCCACCGAGACGATGGCCACCACGTCCGAGGAAATCAGGGTGCGGTCGGTGAGGGTGGTTTGCTGGCTCGATTGCGCCAGTACATCCAGCGAGCGCTGGTCGGCGAACGGCTGGTCGCCGACGCGCACGGTAAAGCGCACGACGATGCGGCTGCCGGTGGTGTCGGCGGTGACGAAGCTGCCGAAATCGAACACCACCGAGTTGCCGGCGGCGCTGGTCACGGTGAGCACGCCACCGGCATTGGTGTTGCCGGGGCCGATCTGCCATTGGTTGGGATCGCTGCCATTGGCCCAGGTCACGCCCGTCACGTCGAACAACGGCAGCGGCAGATAGGCGGTGAGCTTGAACTGCTCGTAGTCGCCGGTCACCAGGTCGTAAGTGAGCTCGAAGGTCACTTCATCGCCTGGGCGCAATTCGCCGCTGGCAGGTGGCGTGCCGTTGTTGACCTCGACGATATTGATGTCGACGGTGTTGGTCGGGATCACGCTGGTGGTGGCCGAACCATCGGTTTCGCTTTGCCCGGTCAGGTTGAAGATGTCTTGCAGCAGCGTGCCATCGACCACGGCCGTGTTGCCGATCTCGTCGCCTTCGTTGATTTCGCTGTGGGGCGCGCCCGATGGCGGCTTGTAGGTCTGGCCGACAACGGCCGAATAGCTGAGCACTGCCAGCACCGCGCCTTCCAGGGTGTCATCGAAAGCCAGGTCGCCATTGAGCCAGCCGCGAATATTTGAGAAGGCATTGCGCAGCGACTGGGCGATGTCGAAAACCATCGACGTGCTGCCATCGGCATTGACCACCGTGGTGGTCACCAGGGTGATGGTTTGCGGCACGCCGTTGAGGGTCACAGTCAGGGTCGGTGTGCCGGTGAGGGTTTGCCCATCGCTGAGCTGGTCGCGAATGACCAGTTGGCCCTCGTTGAAGAAGTCCTTGCCGAAGGCGAAGTAGTCGGAAATCGCCAGGTTCAGGGTGTACTGCAGCGTATCGCCGGGGGTGATGCCGGTCTGGCCGATGTCGGTTTGCAGGGTCACCTGTTTGAGCAGGGTGATGGACTTGGCGATGAAGTCGGTGGGGCGACCGGTGCCGGTGAAGTCGATGGTGGTATTGGGCGCCACTACGTCGCGCGGGTCCAGCGGTGCCCATTGGCCGCTGGCGGTCGGTGCGCCGAGGGTGATGGTGACGGCGTCGCCCGTGACCGGGTTGATGATCGCCTGGCCGTTGGCGTCGACTTCCGGTACGTAGAACGCCACCTGGGTGTTGGTGGCGGCGG
This sequence comes from Pseudomonas putida, assembly GCF_003228315.1. Lineage (NCBI taxonomy): Bacteria > Pseudomonadati > Pseudomonadota > Gammaproteobacteria > Pseudomonadales > Pseudomonadaceae > Pseudomonas > Pseudomonas putida. Next base: position 1,832,541 of record NZ_CP029693.1, on the reverse strand, counting down.
TCAGGCTGTCGTATTCGACGGTAAAAGAATTGATGTACACGGTATCGGATGCGATCAGCGCGGCGATGGCCACCGGATCGGTGACCACCGTGCCGTCATGCAGCGTGATCGAGGTCAGGCGCCCGCCAGGGCCTGGGGTGATGGCCGTGACCTGGATGTTGTCTGGCAGCGGTTGGGTGACGATGACATGGGACAGCGTCTGGCCCGGCGCGGGTGTCACGGTCACCGTGAGGGTGCGGCCGTAGTTCGGCCCGGTGGCGGTTTCGCCTTCGGGGGTGGTGATGGTCTCGTCAAAGGTGATGACGGTCGGGTGTACCACGAAGGCCGCGCCGCCGACCTGGATCAGGCTCGGGTCGTTAGTCGGGTTGTCCAGTGCATCGTTGCCGAACTGGAAGCCGCCGCTGGCGCGGATGGTCAAGTCCGGGCTGCCATTGGAGAAGTCGGTATCGGCGAGATTGCTCAGACTGGCGGTGATCTGCACCGGGATGATTGGCTGCTGATTGGTGACACTGGCAAAGGGCAGTTCGATGACCACCAACTTGTCGCCGGCGCGCATGCCGAAAGACGCCGCGTTGATGATCAGGAAGTTACCGTTGGCGTCTTTTGCCAGAGGGTGGGTCGCGTTGCCGGCCGCGTCGAACGTCACCGTATGGGTGACCAGGTTTTGTCCCAGGTAGGTGGCGGAGATGAAGTTGACCCCGTCGTCGCCATCCTTGCCGGTGGCCGGCAGCGCCAGATTGATGAAGGGCGCGAAACCGGGTTGGGTGGAGGTGTTGTTGAAATTGACAGTAAAGCTGAAGTTGTCACCCAGCAGCACATCGCTGCCGGCGGCGGGCAGGGTCACGGTGGGCGCGGCGTCGGCCAGCAAGCCGTCGAAATGGGCCATGGCCACGCTGCTCAGGGCGATGCTCTTGTCGATATCACCGACTCTGGTTTCCAGGGTCCAGTCGCCGCCGGCCTTGGCGCTGCCGGTGTCATTGCTGGAGGCTCCGACATCGGCACCGGTCCAGCGGGCGATTTCGGTGACCAGGGTTCTGCCGGCGACGCCTGCACCGATGTCGCAACCATAAAGCTGGATATCAGCGCCCTGGGTCAGGTTGTTGCGCCATTGTTCGAGAGTCTTGCCAAGCTGGTCGACGTTGTCGGCGGTGATGGTGCGGTTGCCCAGGGTGAATTGCCCGGAGGCGCCGTGGGACAGCACCTGGATCGAATCGACCTTGCCCAGTTGTGCCAAGGCCGCGGAGATTGCCGCCAGGCCGTCTTCACCGGCGTTGACCACAATAGCCGTGACGTTCCCCGGCAGTTGCGCCATCAGTTGCTCACGGTTTTCGATGCGGCTGTCGATCACCAGCAGGCTGCGCGCGGCCGAGGGGGCCGGCTCGGTGGCAGGACGGGCTTCGGTCGGCGTGGCGGGCGTGGCAGCCGGGTCCGTGGCCGGGTGAGCGGCGTCGACGGGGTTGCTGTGATGCTGGTCGGCAGCCGCCGACGCGGCGGCACCGTCGAACAGAATCCGTGGCTCCAGTGCCAGAGCCTGACGTTGTGGACGCAAGTGCAGACCTGAAAACAGACGCGGTGTTTCTGACATAGTGGAAGCCCTCAACCTGCCTCGCGTTGAACCAATCCTTTGTACAAAACGCCCACTATTGGACAGGTTTAGCTTAGAACGAAATTTTTACATTTCCATGCGCCAAGCCCCCATCCAGACGGTGTTGGGACATCTGGTGCAGCAGCCATTGGCCATCACTGGTTGGTTTTGGCTGCCGCCGCTGCGTTTTTCTCCTCAACCAACTTGTACGCCACGTAGTACTTGTAGATGTTGCCGACGTAATCCACGGTCTCGCGACCCACGACTTGTGCGGCGGCTTGTTCAACATTAGCGAACCAGACGTTTTTGTCCAGGTTGGACTTTTCCGCCAATGCGCGAAACTTGCGCAGGTTGCCGGGCCCGGCGTTGTAGGCGGCAAATGTCATCAGGGTCTTGTTCATCTCGTTCAATTGCGGATCGTTCAGGTATTTGTCCGCGAGCAGGCGCATGTACTTGCTGCCGGCCTCGATGTTTTTGTCGGCACTCTTGTCGATACCGACGATGGCCACGGTTGGATCCTTGGCGGTTTTGGGCAGCAGTTGCATGACGCCTACCGCACCGCGCGGGCTGTGGGCCTTTTGATCCAGTTGCGATTCCTGGAAGCCCTGGGCCATCAGCATCAGGTGGTCAAAACCGTAGGTGGCGGCGTGGCGGTCGAAGATTTCCACCATCTCATTGAATTTCTTCATCTCCTCTTCGGACGTGGCGTTGAGCACCCGCTTGCTGCTGTTGGTGACGTACTTGGTGCGCAGGCTGTTGCCGAACGTGGTGCCGACCTTGTGAGTTTTGACGAACTCGGCCAACTGGCCCTTCAACTGCGGACTGTCCTTGCGAATCGCCCAGGCAAACTCCGAGTTGTCGTGCACGGCGATGTTTTCGTGAATCTGCATGTCGGTGTACAGCGGTGCCCAGATTTTCGCGATGTAGCGATCCACCACCGTGGCCTTGAGTAATCCGGCATTGACCATTTGCAGCAGGTCTTCGGATTCGAGGTTTTCGTCGGCGGCCTTGAGGTCGATGGGCGCCAGGCCTTTTTCCTTGAACGTGGCGTTCAAGGCCTGCAGGTGTTCGTAGTAGCTGCTCGAAGAACGCACGGTAATTTCCAGGCCGGACAGGTCTTCGAGTTTTTCAATGGCCTTGCTGCCAGGCGCAGTGACCAGGATTTCCGGAATGTTCACCGCGAACGGGTCGGAAAAATCCACGTCCTTCAGGCGCGCCTCGGTCACGGTCAGGCCGCCGGCGGCGATGTCGCCGACGCCCTTGATCAGATCGGGCATCAACTTGTTGCGCGGGGTGGGGATGAACATGACCCGCCATTGCATGGATTTCTTCCCGTAGGGCTGGGTCTTGTTCAGCCAGGCTTCCAGGCCCTTGCCCAGTTCGTAGGTCAGTCCGCGCTGGCGACCGCGATCCAGTTCGAAGAAGGTCTTGCTGTAAGGCACCAGCACTCGGACCAGGCGGCGCTCGCGCATGCCTTCGAAGTCACCGGTCCAGTCCGGCAGCACGGGCAGCACCATTTTTTGCACTTCGGCTTCTTCGGCCGGAGTCAGTTCGACGGCAGGCAATTCGGGGTGGGTCTGTGCCAGCGCGGTGTTGAGGCAGCACAGCAACAGCATCAGGGGCAATGCGCGAAAACGGCTCCACGGGATGTTCATTTCACTCACCGGACAGGGCAGGGAGATCGGAGGGGCACATAGCAGTATGGCCAATGGCTGGCCATTTACCGGGTCGAAAGGCGGGGAAGGTAAAAATTTTGCAGGAAGGGTCCATTCCCCCTGTAGGAGCGAGCCTGCTCGCGATAGCGGTGGGTCAGTCAACATCAGTGTTGGATGATAATTCGCTATCGCGAGCAGGCTCGCTCCTACAGTTGGGATGTTGCCAGGCGCAGGTCGTGATTATCCGAACACCGGCCGGAAGAAGCTGCGTTCATAGCTGAGGATGCAGCGGGTTTCTTCCGCATATTTGAACGCCGCGATGCACTCCGGATCGTTCATCGACTGCTGCCGGTAAGTTTCGTAGTCCGCCAGGCTTGGGAAGGTGAACATCGCCAGGGCGATGTTGTTGGCGCCTTCGGACGGCAGGAAGTAACCGTGATGCTGACCGCCGAATTTTTCCACCAGGGGAATCCACAGCTTGCCGTAGTGCTCGAAGGCTTCGAGCTTGTAAGGGTCGAGCACGTATTTGAGGTAGCAGGTGACCATCGGTTTTCTCTCCTTGAGGGTTAAAGGTTGGTTGAGTCGCTCGCGTGTGCGGATCAAATGCCAGCGCAGACGCTGGATTTTCTAACACGCGGCCCTCTGTAGGAACGAGCCTGCTCGCGATGGACGTCAACGATAACGCGGGCTGTCTGAAAGATCGCGTTGCCTGGACGTTTATCGCGAGCAGGCTCGCTCCTACAGGGGGACAGGTGCGGTTATCGCGGATTGTCCTCCCGCGCCGCGCGCACGAATTCGATGAAGGCCTTGAGCGTCGCCGGCACATGGCGGCGGCTCGGGTAATACAGGTGCAGCCCGGGATAGTAGGGGCACCAGTCGCCCAGTACCTGTATCAGGCTGCCGTCGGCTACCCAGGCCTTGACCATGTCCTCGAAGACATACGCCAGGCCGACCCCCGCCAGCGCCGGGCCGACCATCAGGCTCACATCGCCCAGGGTCAGCGGGCCGTCGACTTCGATTTCCTCGGCAATGCCGCCCCGTTCGAATTCCCAGCGATACAGCGTGCCACTGGGGAAGCGATGACGGATGCACGGCAGGCCATGCAAATCTTCGGGCTTGTGCGGAATCGGGTGCTGCTCGAAGAAGGCTGGCGACCCCACGACCACCGAGCGCAAATACGAACCGATGGGCAGCGACACCATGTCGGCCTCCAGCCGCACGCCGAAACGTACGCCGGCATCGAAGCCGCCGGCGACCACATCCACCAGACCATCGTCCGCCACGATCTCCAGCTTCACGTCCGGATACGCCTCCAGAAACCGGCCCGCCAGCGGCAGCAGCACCAGCTCCGCCGCCTGGCGACCGGCCGTGATGCGCAGGCTGCCCGAGGGTTTGTCACGGAAACTGTTGAGGTCTTCCAGCGCATCGTCGATATCGCGAAAGGCCGGTTTCAATCGGGCATGAAGTCGATCGCCAGCCTCGGTCAGGCCGACGCTGCGCGTGGTGCGGTTGAACAGTCGCACACCCAGGCGGTTCTCCAGGGTGCGCACCGAATGGCTGAGCGCCGAAGGCGTGACCCCGAGTTCCACCGCCGCGCGGCTGAAGTTCAGGTGATTGGCCACGCACAGAAAGATCGAGAGATCGGCGGCGGAGGGCGCTTTCATTTGTGAGTACCTTTCACAAAGCTATGCAAAATTGTTGGGATTATCACATCAGTAGTGGAGTTTTAAAGTGGCGTCAACTCATCAAGAAGACCCGGCAATCACGCTCGGGTCGCTGACAGGAGGAGTTGATATGCGTACTTGGCTCATTACTGGCGCTTCCCGTGGTTTTGGCACTCTGATCGCAGAACAGGCTCTGCGTGCCGGCGACGCGGTGATTGCCACGGCTCGTAAACCTGAAGATGTCATCGCCAAACTGGGCGACCATCCAAACCTCTTGGCGGTGCGACTGGACGTGACCCGCGAGGAGGAAGCCCATCAGGCGGTCGCAGAAGGCATCAAGCGTTTCGGCCGCATCGATGTACTGATCAACAATGCCGGCTTCGGCGTGCTGGGGGCGGTGGAAGAGACCAGCGCCAGCGAGACCGAGCGCCTGTTCGCCACCAACGTTTTCGGTGTGCTCAACGTGACCCGCGCGGTGCTGCCGCACATGCGTCGCCAGCGCTCCGGGCATGTGATCAACATCTCCTCCATCGGTGGCTACCAGGCCTACATGGGTTGGGGCGTGTACGGTTCCACCAAGTTCGCGGTGGAAGGCATCACCGAGGCGCTGCACCAGGAACTGGCACCACTGGGGATCCACGCAACGGTGGTGGAACCAGGTTTCTTCCGCACCGACTTCCTCGACGAACAATCGCTGGTGAAGACCGCGCTGGAACTGGCGGACTACGACGAGACGGTAGGCGCCATGCGCAAATATGCCGAATCAGCCAATCATGCCCAACCGGGCGACCCGGTGAAGTTCGCCGAGGCCATGCTGGCCCTGGTCAACGCGCCCAAGCCACCGCAACGCCTGGCGCTGGGCAGCGACACCATCGCGCGCATCGAAGCGAAAAACCGCTTCGTCGCCCAGGAACTGGCCGAGTGGAATGAGTTGGCGCTGTCGACGGATTTCAAGGGCTGATAGCTGAGCCACAAAAAATCCGGAGCCCTGTGAGGGGCTCCGGATTTTTGTTTTTCCCTGTGGGCTTTGATGTCGACTGACACGGCCTCATCGCTGGCAAGCCAGCTCCCACAGTGTTTGGTGGTGTTCACAGATTTTGCGGATACCCACTAAACCTGTCGGAGCGGGCTTGCCCGCGATGGCGGCCTCATGGTCGACCAGATTTCGCGGACATACGCCATTCAACTGTAGGAGCGAGCCTGCTCGCGATGAACGCGGGAACACCACGGCGTATCAGACTTCCAGCGTTATCGTTGACGACCATCGCGAGCAGGCTCGCTCCTACAGGGAACGGGGTCCAGGCAGAAACAGGTCGGCACCTGCCGACTCTGGCCTTGCGCGTCTGAAAAACTTCTTCATGACGACCGGGGCATGATCAAATGGCGGCCATTTTTTGCCGCAGGCAATGCCTGATCTGGAGGGGTGGATGAATAAGGCGGCCGTGATGACCTTCGTACTGTGCCTCGGTACGGGCGTGTTCGCTGCGCCTGCGAATGCGCAGGGCGATGCCGAGGCGGGCGGGAAACTGTTCAAGCGTTTTTGCAGCGGTTGCCATCAGATCGGCGAGTCGGCGCGGGCGTTTTTCGGTCCGCAGCTTAACGGTGTCGTCGGGCGCACTGCCGGGAGCACCACCGATTATCAGTATTCCGACGCCATGAAGTCCTCCGGCATTGTCTGGACCCGGGAGAAACTGGCGGCGTACATCGAAGCGCCGAAGACGGTGGTGCCGGGGACACGGATGATTTTCTGGGGGGTGAGTGATCCGGAGAAAATTGAAGATCTGTTGGCTTATCTTCAGACCTTTTCAGCCCCATGAGGGGTGAGTCAGGGCCTGTTGTGTTGACTGTTATGTCGCCATCGCGGGCAAGCCTTGCTCCCACAGGGTTTGTGTCGTTCACAAATCCTGTGGGAGCAAGGCTTGCCCGCGATGGCGATATTGGCCTCACCCCTCATTTCACCTGCTATCGACGCAACCCCGCGCAATGATCCTGCGCCGGCTGAGCCGCCGTATACCACACGTAATCCGCGTTTTCGGCCGTCACCGTTCTGCCCGCTTCGGCCAGGATCAGCACCGCATTCCCCTCGCCAGCGCCCAGGTCCTTCAGGTGCAGCGGCACACCCAGGTCCTTGCGCACATGGAACGCCCCGGCCAGCAGCAAGGCCGGTGTCGGTGCCGCCAAAAGACGCTCGGCCATGCGCCGGTCGCGCTGCTGCTGCACGGCGAGCATCGCCGGCATTTGCGACTCGGGCAGCAAGCCGCAATGGGAATCGCGGATGTCCTCCAGCAAGGTCGCTTGCACCTGTTGCGTGGTGGACGCCTCGCCTGTGAGCACCGGGCGTTGCTTGTAGATTTGCATGATCTGCGCCCGATCCAGATTGGCCGACAGCAGCGGGTAAGGTTGGCGCAACGCATAGTTGACCAACGCACCGTAGACGCCCCAGTCCCAATTGGCTTGCCAGGACAGCGCCTGATAGGGATCGGCCGGTGGCTGGCCGGCACGGGTGGCGGCCTGCGCCGCATCGACCTTGGCCTGCTGGTCGGGGTTGAGCATTTCCATCAACAGGCTGCCTTGGGGGCGTTGACGGGCCAGCTCGCGCAGCAACCACAGTTGCAGGGCGTGATGATCGGGGTTGTCGTGTTGTTCGCCCACCAGCACGCGGGGTGCGCTGGCCAGGCGTTCGACCAGCTCTTGCGGCGTCAGGGCACGGCCGGTGGCCAGTTCGCGGATGACGCCCCGGTCGGCATGGTCGCGCCCTTCGGGGGCAATGGCCGCCGGCGGTGGTGAGACGGAGTGGGACTGGCAGGCAGCCAACAGACTGAACAGGCAGAGCAGCAGAATGCGCATCGGTTTTCCTTATTCGAAGATGGCCCCCTCGCTTGTAACGATAGAAGGGGGCAAGTATCAGCGCGCGATAATCAACGGGTGGCCACGTTCCGGGTGCCGGTGAATCAGCACCTGCAACCCGTACACCGCTTCCAGCGCCTGGGCGGTCAGCACTTCATCCGGCGGGCCGTAGGCGTGGGGGCGACCGTCCTGCAACAGGAGCAATTGATCGCAGTAACGGGCGGCGAGGTTGAGGTCGTGAAGGATCACCATGACCGCCGCGCCACGCCCGGCGAAATCGCGCACCGCTTGCAGGATGGTGTGCTGGTGCAAGGGGTCGAGCATCGAGGTCGGTTCATCGAGCAGAAGGATCTGGCCTTCGGCCCCCGGCCACAACTGCGCGAGCACACGAGCCAGGTGCACGCGCTGACGCTCGCCACCGGACAGCGCCAGATAGCTGCGCCCGGCCAGGTGCAGGGCGTCGGCGGCACGCAAGGCTTCGGCGACGATTTCGGCGTCGCGAACCCGGCCTGTGGCGTAGGGCAGGCGCCCCATGCCCACCACTTCATTGACTGAAAAAGCGAAGTTCAAACTGGAGCTCTGGGGCAGCACCGCCAGGCGCTTGGCTCGCTCCTGACCCGGCCAGTCGGCGAGCGCGCGGTCGTCGAGGCTGACCGTGCCTGCGCTGGCCGGCAGCTCATCGCACAAGGCAGCGAGCAGGGTACTTTTGCCGGCGCCGTTAGGCCCTAGCACCCCGAGGACTTGCCCTGCATGCAGCTGGATATCGATGTCCGCCAGCACCGTGCGCGTGCCGCGCCGGACCAGCAAGTTGTTGGCTCGCAGCATCAGGTGCGCCCCCGTACCAGCAGATAGAGGAAGAAGGGTGCGCCAATCAGCGCGGTGACGATGCCGATCGGCAACTCGGCGGGCGCCAGCAGCAGGCGGGCGACCAGATCGGCCAGCAACAGCAGGCTGGCGCCGGCCAGCAGGGACGCCGGCAGCAACACCCGATGATCCGGGCCCACCAGCAATCGCATCAGATGTGGCACCACCAGCCCGATGAAACCGATCAGGCCCGCCGCCGCCACGGCGGCACCCACACCCAGCGCCGTGCACAGCACCAGTTCAAGCTTGATCCGCTCGACGTTGAAGCCCAGGTGCCGCGCTTCCGACTCACCCAACAGCATCGCATTGAGCGCCGCCGCGCGACGGGGCAACCACAACGCCACGCCCACCGCCACGATCAGCAAGGGCCACAGGCGCGGGTAACTGGCGCCATTGAGGCTGCCCAGGTTCCAGAAGGTCAGGGTGCGCAGGGTGGCGTCATCGGCCAGGTAGGTGAACAGACCGACACCGGCACCGGCCATGGCGGTCATCGCCACGCCCGCCAACAGCATGGTGGCGACGTTGGTCTGGCCATTGCTGCGACCGAAGCGATACACCACCGCCGTGACGATCAGGCCACCGGCAAAGGCGCACAGCGACAGCAGGTAGGGTTCGATGGCCGGCGGCAAACCACCGAACAGGCTGCCGCCGACGATGGCGATCGCCGCGCCCAGCGCAGCGCCACCGGACACGCCAACCAGTCCCGGATCGGCCAGCGGGTTGCGAAACAGCCCCTGCATGGCCACGCCGGACAGTGCGAGCACCGAACCGACCGCGATGCCGAGCAGACTGCGCGGCAGGCGGATCTGGCCGAGGATCAGCTCGGCCTGTTGCGTGTCGCCACCGGCCACCGGCAGCCCGAACAGGCGCAAACCGGCCAGCAAGGTATCACCCAATGGCAGGCTGACAGGCCCCAGGGCCAATGACAGCCAGAACACCAGCAGCAGTAACAGCCCCAGGGTAATCAGCATCGGCCGTGGCCGGACGATGGCCGTCATGGATTGATCCCGACTATTTGCGCCGACGGGTAGAACGCCTTCGACAGGGTCCCCAGCGCATCGGGAATGCGCGGGCCGAGACCGCCCACCAGCAACGTCGGGTCGATCACCAGCACCCGGCCTTCACGCCCGGCCCGGGTCTGCGCGAGGATCGGATTCTGCTCCAGCAGGGCAGCGCGGGCGGCATCCCCTTCGAGACGGCCACCGGCGAAGATGATCACCTGTGGGGCCAGGGCCAGCATCGCCTCGTTGGACACCGGCTTATAGCCGTTGTGCTCGGTAAGGTTTTGCCCGCCGGCCTGAGCGATCATCCAGGCCGCCAGGGTGTCCTTGCCGGCGGCCTGCAGGTTGCCGCCGGAATGGCTGAGCAGCATCAGCACCCGAGGCGCGGGGCTTTGCTGCTGCGCCTGCTTGACCCACGCCGCCTGATTTTCCAGACGCTGCTGATAACCGGCCATCAACGCCTGTGCCTCGGTCGGCTTGCCCAGCAGTTGCCCGAGTTCGCTCAGGTTGTGTTGCAGCGAGGGCACATCGGGCGTGGCCGAGAGCATTTCGATGCGCACCCCGGCCGCCTTGAGTTGCGCGAGTACCGGCGGCGGGCCCATCTCGGCGCTGCCCACCAGAATGTCCGGCTTGAGCGCCAGGATGCCTTCGGCGGCCAGCGCGCGCTGGTAGCCGATGCCCGGCAGGCTGTGCAGCGAACGCGGGTACTGGCTGGTGCTGTCGACACCCACCAGTTTGCTTTCGCCGCCCAGGGCAACGACCCATTCGCTGAACGCGCCGCCGGCGCTGACCCAGCGTTGGGGCAGGTCATCGGCCACGGCCATCTGACTGAGGAGCACGCAGGCCGAGGCCAGCAGTGATTTGATACGCATCGCAAGACTTCCTTAGTCGATCAGGACGGTGGCGGTTTCGGCCAGGGCGCGCCAGTCGTCACGCTCCGGGATGCCCGGCTTGCGCACGCCGAACAGCTGGATGACCAGTTCGCCGTCGGCATCGAAACCTTCGTAGCTGGTGATGATGCCATCGACGCTCGGCTTGCGCACACGCCACAGCTCGGTCACGCCGGTGGTCTTGAGGTGCAGGTTGAAATGCGGGTCGAGCACGTTGAACCAGGTGTCCATCCAGCGCAGGTTGCTCACGGGACCTGAGTGGATCTGGATGCAGTGCTTGTTGCCGACGAACACCATGATCGGCACTTCGCCCTTGCCGGCGGCTTCGATGACGTTGGTCAGCTCGACCGTGGCCAGAGGTTCTGCCCACTCGTGGCCGGCCAGGCGCAGGGCCTGGGTGCGCGCCACGTCGTTGCGCTTGAGCAGGGCGAAGAAGTCGTGGGTGTCCTTGAGCTGCGACCATTCGCTGCGCAGGGCGGCAACGTCCACGTCGGCATCGGCGCGCGGGGCCTTGGCTTGTGGCAGCGGTTGCAGGTCCAGTTCGGCGCTTTGTTCTTCGGCGCGGAAACGCTCGACCAGCGGCGCCCAGGCGGCTTCTTCGCTGGTGGCGGTGAGGAAGACTTTATGCACGGCCACGCCCTGGCGGTCGAACACCTGGATGCTGCGCTGCGGGCCACGGGCGGTGGTTTCGTCGATGGCGAACACGCTGGCCCAGCCGCTGAGGAACAGGCGCAGATCGATGTCCGGCGACAGCACCATGCCCATCTGGCCGCTGCCCATCACCGTCACTTCGGCGTACACGCCCTTGCGCTCGTGGACGCAATGTTCGTTGCGGGTCAGCGCCATGATGTAGCCCAGCTCGCCGAGGGCCGGCAGCAGCGCGGCCCACTCGGGACGCAGGCGCACGGCATCGGTACCCAGGCGGCTGGCGGTCAGTTCGGCCTCGCTGACACCCAGCTTGGCGGCGGCATCCCGGGCGCGCAGGCCCGATTGTTCGGCGCGCAGCTGTTGCCAGTCCTGGTACAGCGCCGGGGCAGTGGACAGGGCGGTGGATTGAGCGGTCATGTGAACTCCTTCAGGGTCATCGGTTCGCCGTGAGGGCGAATTCTATGGGTATTTCAACGCGGCTGGGCACGGCCCGGCCGTCGACGATTTCGGGACGGAAACGCCACTGGGCAACGGCTTCCAGCGCGGCTTGATCGAGGCTTTCCACACCCGAGGAACGGGTCAGCACCAGCTTTTGCTGCTGACCACGTTCATCCAGGTGGACCTCGACCCGCACGATGCCTTGCTGATTGCGCCGGCGCGCCGTGTTCGGATAACGCGGTGCCGGTGGCGGGGTGACGAAACTGGGGCGCAGGCTGACCACGGGCGTTGGCGGTGGCGCCGAGTTGATCATGGCCGTGGGCAGGGTGACGGGTGTTTTTGCCGGTGCGGCGGTGGGGGCCGGCGGGGTCGCATTTTGCGCGGTTGAAGCCGGCGCGCTTGCAGGTTGGACCGGACGCGATTCAGCGCGCGGCGGAGTCTGGGGTTGCGGTTTCGCGGGCGGTGCCGCCTTGACGATAGCGGGCTGGTTGCTGACCGGCAGAGGCTTGATGGGGAAGGGATCTGCCTTCGCCGGCACATGGGCCGTCGGCAGCGTGATGGGCTGTCGTACCGGTTCAGTCCGCACAGCGGAGGGCGCTACGGGCTGCGCCACCGACTCAAGGTTGACCAGTTGAATCGCCATCGGCGGCTGCCAGGCCAGGGGTGCGGGCTCTGCGTGAAGCTCACGCAAAAGCCAACCCACGCTCAGGTGCAGCGCAATGGACAGCAGCAGATATCCCCAAAAGTGCTTCATGCACGGTCGTACTTATTATTAAAAAAGAACGCGCATGATAATAATTTGCATTTACAAGTCAAGCTCGTTTATCTTCGCCCCCCGCTGCCAAGCAAGCACTTGTTTTCAGACCGACCCAGAACGGTCTCAAGCGCTGAACACCTAATAAAATCAACTACATGAGGGACTGCCCCAGCCATTGAACGGTCCCGTCAACGACCTGTGACCTGCGACCTGCGCTGTGGTGCCTGCCCGACCATCAGGAGTCAGTTAGATGTCGATTCGCCCGCCATTTGCCAAGCGTCCATGGCTGTCCTTGCTGTTGCTCTCGCCATCGTTGGCCCTGGCTTCCGAGCCCGTGACCCAGTTCGATACCGTCAGCGTCACCGCGACCCGTACCGAGCAGACCCTGCTGCAAGTGCCGAGCACGGTGTCGGTACACACCGAGCGGGAAATCGACCAGCACAACGACAAGGACCTCAAGGACCTGGTGCGCTATGAGCCGGGCGTTTCGGTGGAAGGCACCGGCAGCCGCTTCGGTAACACCGGCGCGACCATCCGTGGCATCAACGGCAACCGCGTCCTGACCCAGGTCGATGGCGTGCGCATGCCGCAGAGCAATTTCTTCAGCCCGTTCCAGGACGTGCGCAGCAACTACGTCGACCTCGACACCATCAAGCAGGTGGAAATCATCCGCGGCCCGGCGTCTTCGCTGTACGGCAGCGACGCCATCGGCGGTGCGGTCAGCTACCTGACCAAGGATGCCGGTGATTACCTGGAAGAGGGCAACGACAGCTACGCCCGGTTCAAGACCGGTTACGACGGCAGCGATGACAGCTGGCAGCGCAGCGCCACCTTCGCCGCCCGCCAGGGTACGGTCGACGGCCTGTTGCACCTGGGGCGTCGCGACGGCCAGTCCACCGACACGTTCGGCGGCACCGGCGGCGTCGGCCCTTCCCGCGAGGAAGCCAACCCGCTGGACTACACCCAGAAAAACCTGCTGGCCAAGCTGGGCTGGGACTACGCCGAAGGCGACCGTTTGCAGTTCACTTACGAAAACTACCAGGATGACGCCGACAGCAACCTGCTCAGCGATGTGGTGACTCGCGCCACCCTGACCAGCCCGGCCATTCTCGGTTCGAAGGCCGAAGACAGCATCGACCGCACCCGCTACAGCCTGGCGCACACCCTGAGCCTGGACAGCCTGCTGGCCGACAAGCTGCAATGGCAGTTGAACTACCAGGAAAGCAGCAACAACCAGAACACCCTCCAGCAGCGCCAGACCACCGCCCGGGTCAACCGCGTGAGGACCCGCGAATCGCAATACGACGAGCGCCTGTGGAGCCTGAACACCCAGCTCGACAAGGAATTCGCCATCGCCGATACCCAGCACCATCTGATCTACGGTGCCGAGGTCAAGCGCATCGATGCCAGCAACCTGCGTACGGGCAAGGAAGTGCGTCTGG